>JBBRCH010000023.1:0-58908 GCA_038204995.1 Bacteroidales bacterium
TATGCACAAATTGTTTTGTTTTTTAAAGGTGTGCATGAGATCGCTCCGCTAAGTTGCTCAACTTTTGATCATGCAAAAGTTGAAAAAAAGTAAACTTTTAAAGTTACAAAATTGAGGAACTTATTTTGAAATAATTACTTAATTATTTCGGCTAAGACATAAAAGTTGGCATTACTATAATTATTATTTCCTACACCTACTGGCGAACCATAGCTTCAGAATAATAAAGAGTCAAGAGGTATGTCATCAAATCGCTTCATAAAAATCCAATAGTTAAGCCGTCCCTGAAAGTCGCCTTGTGGCTCTCTGATACACGAAGTATGGCTTAACAGGTTCTTGCTTTTTATATTTTGATAATAATCAAATCCTTGCACAACTGAAAGAGGTAAATAAGTGCTGATTGGTGCATCAAAATTAAGTTGTCCGTTTTGAATCAGTTTAAAAATGGCAACTGTGGTAAACATTTTAGTAACGCTGGCAATTTTAAATTTCATGTCAGCTGGAGTATTGATTGCAGGATTTATTGATGTATGTCCTGCCGAATTTTCGTAAACCCATTCTCCCGGTTTTTCGATACGAATTACATGTCCGGGCACTAATCCTTGAGTTTGATTAACCCATTCCTGAAACAAAGCATTTACACCACTAACAATGTTTGCTGGTGGTTGTTGTCCGAAACCATTACCAAATAAAGTAATAGTTAAAATTATCGTTATAATATACTAGGTCATATTCTTTTTTTTTAGTTTAACAATGTCAACCAAATTTTGTTCTTTGTATGGTCATGGTTACTACCTAACGGTTGATGGTATGGTGTCGTGCAGGAGTACAAAGCGATTTCATATCAAGATACACCGAACTTTTATAAGAGCTAAAACCTTTAAACTGGCACTACAACGGCAATTAACTATAGCGCATGTAGCACTCGTTATTATTTTTTAATTCTGTCGTTTCTTATGGGGAATTTACCGTAAAAGTAAATTGGTATTCCGTTTCCGCCTTGAATGATTTTACTCGTGTCTGTCCCCGCAATTGCGTGTATGTGCAGATGTGGTCCAGTGGTGCGTCCTGAATTACCTACTCGTGCAATTGGTTGTCCCTTTTTTACAATATCACCTGTTGATACCATTATGGAGTTTTTCAACATATGACCCATTATAATTAAATTATTTTCATATTCCAAAATAATATAATTACCCCTGGGATTAAGATTATCAACCACGCCAATTGGAACATTGTCTTGACCGTCTTTCATTTTTACTATTTTACCGTCACAAGGACTAAATATAGTGTCACCATAAATGGCATATTTATTTAAATCGTAAGGAAGGAGACCGCGCGCGCGCATACCCCAGGAGTTTAATTTGACTATGTCCAAAGCGTATTGCTGTGATGAAGTGTCTGAGTGATGATAATTAATCAGCATTGAACTTCCACCCTGACCTATTAATCCTTCTGTTAGCGGAAAAGCAATATCAATTCCCTTTTCATCAGTCGAAAATCCACTTATTACTTCAAGGCAACCCAGAAATATTAGTAGCGAGAATAGAATTTGCCCTACGAATTTTGCCCAGTCCCCTATTTTTTTCTTCTCAAATAGTACAAGACTTTTGAATTGCATCAATGTCTTTATTGTCACAACGATAAAAAAGAACAAGAAAATGTAGCGAAGGGGATAAAATAGAATGTCCCATCGCCCTGTGTAGAAGATGAATATAAAAGATGTCCAAACCGTCAGGAGTTTTATTATGAGGTTGATTTTTGATTTGCTCTTTCTGAACCCCACCCAATAAACAAATAATGCTAGGATAGCTAGGCTAACTAAGATTAAAGAATTCATTGGCTTTGTGGTATTAGGATGACTAGTGAGGTATTTGTCATAACTAAATTTGTCTTTGTAATATAATGAGTGCTAATGGGTGTGTAATCGCCAATATGGCAGTTACTTCTTATAATAGGTTCCAATCCAATCCAATCCAATCACAAACAAATATACCAATTCCATTTTTTGCAATCCAAAGGTTTACAATTTATTTCAGCGAGCTGCATAAATCAAAACCTTTGTTTAGTATTGTATTATACTGCTGAACTAAAAAACACTTTTCCAACTCTTTTGATATGTTTAAATAATTCAACATTTGATATCTGGTGATAAATTGATTTCTGAAGGCTCTTATTTATAGCTTTTTTACAGACTAAATATAGGCCCTAAATAAATATTTATTTTTTTAGTTGATTTTTTTCTTTTTGCACTATATTTGCATATTCACTAGAACTATTTTAATTAATGAATTGAATTTAAAAGTATCATAACCATGTTATACCATATAAAGACTAGTATTTTAAACCCAAATCTAAACCATTAAAACCTGTACAAGATGAAAACAAAAAAAATTACTCTCTCCCTTGGCCTGATTCTTATGTTTTTTCTGATTGCAGCTACTTCTTGTAAAAAGGAGCCAGCCGCTCCGGATGTTCCTCCCGCAGCTTATGTACCCGCGTTTTCTGCTACCTCTATTGCTATTGACGCAACTACTATTGATTTCTACATTACCTGTATAACTGATGATTATAATCTTGTTAAGGTTGAGGTCATCTATCCTGGTGGTCTTGGAACAGATACGTTTCAAGGGCCATTGAACCTGATAAAGGGAGCCCCAATTACTTTCCCGAATTATTTCACAAGGATGTCGGGCACATGGACATTCCGTGTTACCGGTACAATCAGCAGCGGAACCAATATCGGGACTTCTTTTGTATCGTCAACATCGGTGAGTGTTTCAGGTAAGTAACACTTTAAAGTAATTTCTGTAAGAAATTAAGAATCATTTTTTCGGTAAATTACATTAGTAATAAAAAAAAGGCTACGTTTTAGTGGCCTTTTTTATTTAACGCACTATCGGGAGTTTAACTTTCCTCCTTAAAAAATAACTGGTAATAATGCAAACCTGAAACCTGGTCGAAGCCCTTAACAATTTGCTGTTGATCACCATGAACATAGATATGAAAGTTTTTATCCAGTTTGATCACACTTCTGAAAAATTTCGACTGCTTTTTTACAGCTGCTGTTGAAATATCAAAATTATCAGTGAGTTGAACACCGTTTTCAACTTCAAATTCCGTTTTATACGATTTGAAACGGCTGATCATTTCAGGTGCCTGCATTACTTCGGTTGCAAAATCATCCATGCCGAAGATGTCATTCTCTTTGAAGAATTTAACTGATTTGTTGAGCATTTCAGCCTGGTCGGCTTTAGATATATCGAATTGTTCGGGAAACTTTTCAACCACGAACTTTTTGCACATACTCAATACATTTTTAGTCTGGTAATATTCGTCGTTGCGTGCCAGTACGTGCAGGAAATGATCGATCCAGTATTGAGCTTCGCCGCCTTTATTCAGGTTATCGACAACAGAAACAAGATACCCTTTTTCACGTTCGATATTGAAAATCAGGCAACCTTTATCCAGTTTATGAATGTTAATTCCGGCTTCGCTTTCAATTGAAAATCCATCGTTTTTCGGATACACTTTAAGGAAAGTTTCCTTTGTTTCCGACTTAAACAGACCTACGGCATCCGTCTTTTCACCATCCACAATGCAATCGCGGAAATAAACCACGTATAGTTCACCTCCTTTTACTTTTGGGTGTACTGATTGTTCATAAAGGTGTTTGGCCAGACTTAACGATTGATTGAAAAGCTGTTCCGGTTTATCAAAAATATCTGAAACGAAAGAAAATACCTCGTTGAGTTTTAAATCCGATTCGTGGTACAGGTTGAAGTATTCATTTGATTTAAATGGCGAAAAGAAGTAAGTAAGCAATAACTCGTTGATGCTATCATCCGTTCGTAACTCGGATTTTGAAAAGCGTATCCCCTCGTCATTGAGTTTGTTTCCCACATTGTGTACGGCAATGGATTGAATTTCTATTTGTTCAGTTATTATCATAGTATTGGTTGGCGTGTTGGTTGAAATGTTTGCTTCTTTAGATATTAATTTTGTTCATAAGTGGCTGGAATTCGGAAGTCCGAAGTTGGAAGAAGCATGAACTTCCGACTTCGGACTTCTGACTCCCGTCCTGATAGCTACCGGGATCCGATTCGTTATCTCAAACCCATGGCAACAATAATCTCTTCGATACGGCCATCGAGTTTTGCTTCCACTTTTTTGAAATCTGCAACAGCTTTAAGCCCAGCTCTTACACTGAAATAGAACTTAATTTTTGGTTCAGTGCCCGACGGACGCATAGAAATCTTGCTTCCATCAGCAAGGAAGAACTGAAGCACATCACTTTTCGGGAGTTCAATCAGAGTAACCTTTCCTGTTAAAATATCGGTAGCCTGACTAAGCCCGTAATCGTTCATACGGGTAACTTCGGAGCCTGCAATAATTTTTGGAGGATTATCGCGGAAACCTTCCATCATAGCTTTGATTTCAGCCTGTCCGCTCATGCCTTTCTTTACTACATTAACGAGGTTTTCTTTATACAAACCGTATTCCAGGTAAATGTTCATAAGGAGTTCGTACAGGCTTTTCCCTTTACTGGCTGCCCAGGCAGCGCATTCAGCAAAAATACTGCATGCAGTAATAGCATCCTTGTCGCGCACAAAATCACCAATCATAAAGCCGTAGCTTTCTTCACCACCACCGATAAATATTTTCTTGCCTTCCAGGTTCCGGATTACTTCGGCAATCCATTTGAAACCTGTCAGTACATCGAAATATTCCACACCTGCATTCCGGGCAATATCACCCATAAGTTCAGATGTTACAATGGTTTTTACAATGTACTCTTTGCCGGTTAACTTTCCTTTAGCTTCCCACTGTTTAATGAGGTAATAGGTGAGCAACGAAGCAGTCTGGTTACCGTTAAGTAAGATATAGTTACCATCTGTATCTTTCACTCCGACACCAATACGATCGGCATCCGGGTCGGTGGCTAAAACCAGGTCGGCATGTATTTCCCGGGCTTTGTCCATTGCCATTTTCATGGCTGCTTTTTCTTCAGGGTTAGGTGAAACAACTGTAGGGAAATTACCGTCGGTAACAGCTTGTTCTGCAACTATATGAATATTTTCAAAGCCATAATTCTTAAGCCCTTGCGGCACCAGCGTAATACCTGTTCCGTGCAAAGGAGTGTACACAATTTTCATGTCTTTTTGCTGAACAATCACCTCAGGTGCCAGTGAATAACTTTTTGATACTTTAAGGAATTCAGCGTCGATGCTTTCATCTAACATGTTAATCTTCATCGGATCGCCGACAAAATTTACATGACCAATGGATGAAATTTTTTGTACTTCGGCTATAACATTTTTATCGTGTGGCGGAACCAGTTGTGCGCCATCATTCCAGTATACTTTGTAGCCGTTGTATTCTTTTGGATTGTGCGAGGCAGTTACCATTATACCACTGTGACAATGGAGGTAACGCACTGCAAATGAGAGTTCCGGCGTCGGGCGTAGTTCCTTGAAAAGATAAACAATAATGCCGTTTGCTGATAAAACATCTGCAACAATGCTTGAAAAATAGCTGCTGTTATTGCGGCAGTCGTATGCGATTGCAATGCGTATTTCTTTTTCAGCTACAAAAACTTTTTTCAAATAGTTAGCGAGCCCCTGGGTAGCCATCCCAACCGTATATTTGTTCATTCGGTTAGTACCATCACCCATGATTCCGCGTAAGCCACCGGTGCCAAATTCCAGATCGCAATAAAAACTCTCGGCCAGTTCGGCAGGATCATTTTCAATCATCCGGTTGATGCGTGTCTTGGTATCGTCATCAATATTAGTATCGCCTAGCCAGGCCTGAGCTCTTTTTAAAATTGCAGAGTCAATCGTTGTATTTGCCATGATATGAATTATTTACATGTTTGATAGCAGAATAGTATTTCACTCATACAAACCTAAGAAAAATATTTAGATGATTAACGGGCAGATTCCGAAAATATCATATTAACTATATCCGTATTGGAAAGGCTAATAGCTGAACAAAAAGAATATTAAAAACTGAAAAGTGCAGCAGTTCCGATTGTAATAAGAATTATAGTGTACAAGGCAAGAAACACAACGGTGGATATACCAATAAATACAAACAGGTTCTTGAGATTGCGTAATGAATTGGTCATGTTCACTGTGTTTGAATACTTAACTGCTTTCAGAGCCTGGTTACAGAATGAATTCAGAAATATAACCGGTATTAGATAAATTCCAGCTATTACTATATATACAATTGAAAGTATCTTCGGTGAAAAGGGCATATTGAGAGGTATCATCTCATCCTGCACCATATTTAAAACAAAACTCATAAGTATACCTGCAATCAGTATCAGGGTAATAACGATAAATCCAAGGATGGAAAGGAATTTGCCCCATTTTGCTGCTTTTATCAGAAAAGCTGCAGATTCTGCTGTGAGAAGAGGCAAATCATCTGAAATTCCTTTTTCTGGTGCATTAGTATTATCTTCCATGGAATTGTGTTTTAACTTCGATTAAATTTTAAAAACCGGATCAAATAAACTTAGAATGCACAAATATAACTAAATGTTGTGCTGAAATAGTAATAACAGGTAGAAATAAGAAAAAAGCCTTGTTTCCAGGTTTTGAACTGACAAAAAAGAGTAAGATTTTGTATTCGGAAATTATTGCGTCAAGGTATGTTTCCTCCCATGGCCGCATCAAGTAATTCGGATATAGTAGTTATCAAGAGTCCTACTGAAGTATCTGCTGCACCATAATAAATTTTCACTTCACTGCTTTCCAATGCAAATCCTTCAGAATCAATTTTTTCGACTATCATTCCACTCGGGAAAGTTACATTCGGTACCTGTCCTGCTAACTCCCATATTTCTCTGGGTTCAATAATATTGCAGCGGCAACGGCCCAAAATAATCGACGGATCGTTCAAATCGAGCAGTATTACACCACCCTGGTATATATTGGAACTTCCGAAATGCCCGGCAACTCCATGATATACATGTAACCATCCTTTTCGGGTTTTAACAGGAGGCGGTCCTGAACCGATATATTCATCCCAATAATGAAAGCGTCCATCAATAAGCGGAGCTTCCGGAGTCCAGTTAATCAGGTTTTCTGATTCACTGAGCCAGATCGTACTTCCGGAAGTCGGCCCACCTGTATGCCTCGATTTGTTAGGCCTGTCCATGCGGTAATATTTCCCTTTAATTTTCTCAGGGAAAAGTACACCGTTACGGATGTCCTCATTTGAAGTAATACCAAGGAATTCAAACTTCTTAAAATCATCGGTGACACCCAATCCCAGCTGACATCCATCCTGCATATCCATGGCAAACATAATGTAAAACCGGCCTTCAAGTTTAGTAATGCGGGCATCATAAATATGAAAGATTTTCCCCTTAACTTTTTCAATCCCCTGAAATTGAACAAGCCTGTTTTCGACTGTAAAATTCACGCCGTCCGCGCTTGCTGCCATAACCAGGAATGTTTCCCTCGATCGGCTCTGTACTCTCAGCATCAAACGATATGTATCTCCATCCTTTATTGCCCCGGGATTAAAAACACTGGTAGCATCTACCAGCTCGGGCGGGATAGGAGGGATATCGGACCTGGTTAGGATTGGATTTATCTGATGTCGTTGCATTGATATCTTTTTTTATGAATTGTAAAGCGATTTAAGGGTAAGTTGTTCATGGTAGTTTGTGAACAGTAAATGGGTTAAGATTAATATTCACTTGTTCATTGTTTATTAAGCTAACTATTTGATGCACAATATATTTAACGAAATCAAGCTCTTTGTTTTCTTTTGTTGTCCGACAGAAATATCTTTAATTTGTTTAAATAAAATCTTTAACCTTATACTTTAAGAATCAGTAACAAAAATTCATTTTCATCAGCCCATCACAACTTTTACTCTGCAAACGTCTTTTTCTGATATAGGAAGAATTTTTTTAATAATCTTTTCCCCATCAACATAGATTTCTTTAATGCCTTTCTGTATTCCTGCGCGATTGTCAACTTCAATAATATACCTGGTTCCACGGAAAACACGTTCAGCTGTGAAAGCTTTCCAATGTGCAGGAATAGCCGGATCAATCATCAGGCCCTTAAAGGTTGGGCGTATGCCAAGCATGTAATCGTAACTTATCCGGTACATCCATGCTGCTGATCCGGTTTGCCACGAATGACTTGCCCTGCCGGGTGAAGAGTGTTCGTTGCTTGTGATATACTGTGAAAACACATAAGGTTCTGCAACAAAAATATCGCTGTCGATGCGGTTAGGAAGCATTTTTTTAAAATAATCGAAGGCATTATTGCCTCGCCCGAGCATAGTTTCTGCCTGTATAACCCATGCCGTAGGGTGGCAAAAAACAGCTCCGTTTTCTTTCTTTCCCCAAACACAACGGGTTACCAGGCCTATATTCGGATCAATTTCACGCCAGGCCGGTGAGCATTTCTTGGGTCCTTCGGGTGAATCCAGGTAACTACTTACACTATCCATTGCAACTACATTACGGTTGTGATCTGGAAATCCTGCAATCACAGGCCACACCTGGGTATTAAGGAAAATCTTACCATATGCATTGTCTTTGGATCCAACCCTGCGGTTGTTCTCACCGAAAGCACGGATATACCATTCACCATCCCAGCAATTATCATCAACTGCTTTATATAAAGCGTCACGAAAGGTTGAGACCTCTCTGGATTCATCTTTTAAATCCAGGTGGTCAAGCAATTCACCATAGAGCTTAAGCATGGCGGCATAAAACATTCCGCCCCAGACACTTTCGCCACCATCAACACCACCGATATAATCTAGTGTGTCATTCCAGTCGCCGCGGCCAAATATGGGCAGACCATGTTTCCCAAGATTGTTTTTTGCGAATGAAACCACCGCCATCATATGCCCCAGGATAGTTCCGCTCGTACCTTCATCAATAAAGGGTTGTTCGTTTTTGAGCAGGCTGAAGTCGCCTGTTTCCTTGAGATACTCTGTTACGGCGAGCAGAAACCACAATGGGTCATCACAATGCTGAGTGAATTCACCTTGCCCATCGCCGTGAAAATGATGGTAAACTTTTCCATCAACACGCATTTGCCTTGCAAGCAGCTGAATTCGTTCCTTTGCTTTACCGGGATTCGAAATGGTTACGGCTATTGTGTCCTGCGCCGTGTCGCGGAAACCAAAACCGCGTCCTATTCCCCAATAATAGAAACTAATCACCCTGCCTACGTCAAATGCTACCTTTGCCTGGTATGGTAACCAGAATTGCATATAAATATTTATATCCTCGTCAGGGGTATTGGCAGTAGTAAAAGCAAAATATTTATCCCATTGCTGATTAAGCGATAAAAATGCATGTTCGACCACGGAAATGTCTTTGTATTTTGACACTCTCGTTTCTTTTAATTCTTCAAACCTGGCTTTTTCGATTACTCCGAGCGAGAAAATCAGATCCGTACTTTCACCCGGCTGGAGCTCAATATCAACCTGTAGTGAGTTAACAATATTTCCAAAATCGGTTTCAAGACTCGAAAGGGTTTCATTTTCGATGCTTTCAGGATTGTTTTCATTCCGGTATAATCCTATGAATCTCTCGCGAACGGTTTCAAAAGCTGTAACCGGCTTATTCACGGTGAAAAACGTCCATTGATCCCATTCCTTGTTTTCCTGTTGCTGGGTTCCTTTGGTTTGGGTGACCCAATAAGTTTTAGTAGAAAACAGGGCATTCTGGCTTTCTTCAAAATGGGAACGGTTAAAATGCTGATCGTCACATTGATTAATGAGATCAACCAGTGCATGGCCCAAAGCAAGTTCAACGTAGCCATAAACTGATAGTCTTCTTGTTTTTCCGCTTTTATTGGTCAATATCGTTTTCCAGATTTCCTGGTCTTCATCTTGTGGAACAAAGAAGAGTACAGAGGAATCAATTCCATTTACAGATGCTTCAGCCCGGGTATATCCAAAGCCATGAGCTACAGTATAGGCTTCGGGCGATTTACCAACCGGTTGCCAGGTAAGGCTCCAGATTTCACCGCTTTCAAGGTCTTTAACATAAATATATTTTCCGGGTCTGTCCGGTGGTACTTCGTTAATCCGGTAACGGGTTATCCTGCCGTGCAGCGGACTTTTTAAATAGCTAATTCCTCCGCCATTGTTCGAAATGGTCGAAAAATAACGCCCGTTATAAAGATAATTTATCCAGGGACTAGGTGTTTTTGGATTGGTAATGATGAATTCTTTCCCGTTATTTGAAAAATGTCCGTATTTCATTGATTTATTTTTTCTTTTTCGATATGATCACCGCAAGGACAACCAGCGGTTTAAATGGCCGTCCTTCTTCTATTATTAACAGGCACTATTCCTTCTCCACAAATCCATCATCCTTATGATCTCTGATATTATGCCTTAACGCGTGGATCATTTCGAAAAGATTTTTCATGCCTCCGATTGTAAACCAAACAGTTACAATGATGGACGCGACAAGGAAAAGGTAAGTGTAGACTTGCCAGAACGACATCCACTGGTCGTTTGTAAATGGCCTTACTAGGAAATAAAATAAAGTTCCGGTAATGAATACAATCACCCATGCTGCGGTCCAGCCTGTTGTAGCCCAGTAAATTGCCTTATCCCCCCTTGTGAATTCTTTGGTTGGGGCCAATACTTTCCACCCTTTTACTATTTCGTCACTGCCTTTGATTGAATCGTCTTTAATGGCATATTCGCCTCTGTGCAATAATTTATCCAGGTTGAAGGCTTTCCTGGTTGTCAGCAACGATATAATGAAATATATCAGCGAGGCTAAAACCATGGCCATAAACCAGCCCCACTGACCGTTAATCGGATATCCAGGGACATATTGTTTAAGAAGGATATTCAAACCTGCAGTAAGCGCTCCCGTGATCATTGCTGCCCATGCTGCAGGCGTAGTTCCTTTTTTCCAATACAATCCTCCAATTATGGCTGCGCCTGAGCCACCCACAAAGATTGCTCCTGAAATATTAAGAAAAAGGAAAACTTTTTCGGTTTGTTGAAACACTATGCTCAGAATGAAAATGATTATCCCAACACCAAGTATGGATAGTTTCAGGTATTTCAGATGCTCATCAGGTTCAAATGCCTTTTTTCGGATGGGCATCACAACATCCTGGATGAGAATGCTTCCCCAGGAGTGCATATACGTGTTGTGACAGGTTATAGCAGCTGCAAGCATAATTGCTGCAAAAGCACCTTTAAGCCCAACAGGTAACAGGTAATTAAGCACCATCGGAACGCGTAGCTGGCTCTGGTCAGCCGGGGCAATACCTGCAAGCATATGATTAATACTATCAGCTATTACTTTGTAATTGTCGTGATGAAAAATGGTATAAGCGATAATAGGAACAACCATCAGGAAGAGTCCCCATTGCGGAACCAACCTCCAGTTAGTAAGCACATCCGCCATTTTTGCTTCATGAGCACTTTTAGCAGCTATATTAAAGGAGGAATTTCCCTGCCACGAAAGTTTGGTATAAATCAACCCGAACATCCCGATAAAAAAGAACCAGGGATTAAAATCCTGGACTTCACCGGCATCAAATGGATTTATTAGGGATTGACCTGCCGGGGCAGCTTTCACAGCCTCTCCTATGTCGGTCCAGCTGACCTGCACAAGCAACAGTATTACTATTATTACGAAAACAATATTCACAAATACACCCTGTATAAAATCGGTGAACATTACTGCAATATGGCCGCCTGTAAATATAAAATAGAGCGGAACAAAAACCATCACCCCGGTTGTAAGAATATAAGTAACTGAATAGTTTCCCAGGAAGCCAATCTCTGGAATGCCACAGAAATAAATAAAGAATTTCGCACTTACAGCGGGGAAAATGATCATGTTCACAATGCCGGAAACAAAAGCAAGCATTCCGGCAAAAATGCGGAAGGAACGGCTATATCTCATTTCAAAAAACTGGGCCATGGTAAGGGCGCGGGTTTGCCTGAAACGATACACAACCCATCCGGTTACGCTTATGGCAACAAGAATCACGGCTGTCGGCATTTCCCACCAGCGGGAATTAAATCCTGCGTTGTAATTCTGTTCCAGTGCACCCACAACGGTTATAGCTCCCAGAGCTGCAGTTCCATGAAACATGGAAATTATATAACGCCCTCCGGTGCGCCCGGTAGCAAGGAAGTCACTGACACTTTTCATCAGTGTTTTACTCAGGAAAACCATCCCGAGCATGAGTATGAAAAGTACTAGAATAATGCTCCAGTCAAACCAGGTAAGGTTCATTTAATATTTCTTTTGTTAATGTATTGAAAGCTTATCGGGTTGAAAATTTCCAAATAGTGGTTGAAAGATATTTTTCACCCGGACGAAGTATGACATTTGGAAACTCAGTGTGATTCATTGAATCAGGATAATGTTGCGTTTCAAGGCAGAATGCAGAATGATTTCCATATGGTTTGCCGCTTTTTCCAATTAATTTTCCGTCAAACCAGTTTGCTGTATAAAGCTGAACTCCAGGTTCGGTAGTAAAAACTTCCAGTACCCTGCCTGATTCCGGATCATGTACTTTTGCAGCTAATGCAAGTTGCAGCGACTGATTCCGGAGCACAAAATTGTTATCGTATCCTTTATATAACCTATCAATCCGTTCGCCAATCCTATGTGATTCAGTAAAATCAAACGGAGTTCCTTCGACAGGTGAAAGTTCGCCGGTTGGGATACTATTACTATCAGTTTTCGTTATAGAATCAGCAAAAATAGTTAGCACATGCGGATAAATATCCCCCGAGCCTTCCCCGCGAAGATTGAAATAAGCATGATTAGTCAGGTTAACCGGTGTAGCTTTATCTGTTGAAGCCTGAAATTCCATCGAAAGCTCATTCCTGTTATTCAACAGGTATATAGCACTGACCAACAGGTTTCCCGGAAAACCTTCTTCCTTGTCAACACTCAGATATTTCAATAAAACTCCTACCGAATCGGGTGTTTCAATAATCGATGCATTCCAGAGTTTTTTATGAAAGCCTTCAAATCCACCGTGAAGCTGTATTTCTCCCTGATTGGTTGATACTTTATACTCTTCACCATCAATACTGAATTTTGAACCACCTATGCGGTTGCAGGTGCGACCAACAATACAATTAAAATAAGGCGTATTCAGTATCCAGTCTTCCCAGGTGGGTAATCCAAGCAGAACATCTGCTTGCTTACCGTCTTTATCAGGGACTTCAAGCGATACTATAGTTCCTCCGTAATTGCTGATTTTTATTTTCACCCGATTGTCATTTTCAAGGGTAAATAATAAAGCTTCCCTTTTATCAGGCAGGAAACCGAAATGCTCGCTCGAAACTTTCATAATATTGCTTTATCGTGCTCTCTATTAGCTGCTTATGAATATTTATATGTATGCTTGTAAAAGCAAATAACTTTTGTTCAGTCAGCAAATATATTAAATTTGTATACTCATTTTTTTGTATTGGTATAAATCGTTCCGATTGTAAGATTATCTTTTTTAAATAGATACTAAACATAATAGTATGAAAATTTATACAATGTATTTCAGTAAGTTCATTCTGCTGGCGACATTCTGCTTACTTTTGATCCGCCAGGCCCGATGTCAGGAAAGTTTAAGTGCTCATAATCTGTTATTTATGAATCCTGAACTTAGCTTGCAGGAGAGAGTAAATGACCTGGTTTCACGGCTCACTCTCGAAGAAAAAGTACAACAGATGCAACATACTGCTCCTGCCATTGAACGGCTTGGAATACCGCAATACAACTGGTGGAATGAATGCCTGCACGGGGTGGCACGAAACGGTATTGCAACAGTTTTCCCTCAGGCAATTGGAATGGCTGCAACATTTAATCCGGCATTGATTAAGAAGGAAGCCGATGTTATTTCAACCGAAGCCAGGGCAAAATATTACGAAGCGATAAATAAGGACAGTCATGACATTTACCAGGGATTAACGTTTTGGTCTCCAAATATTAATATTTTCCGTGATCCGCGCTGGGGAAGGGGGCAGGAAACATACGGAGAAGATCCGTTCCTTACGTCACAGATCGGAAAAGCCTTTGTTCAGGGTTTACAGGGAAACGATCCCACCTATTTTAAAGTTATCGCAACCGCAAAGCATTTTGCCGTTCACAGCGGTCCTGAATCACAAAGGCATAAATTTGATGCGTGGCCACCACAGAGAGATCTTTATGAAACCTATCTACCGGCTTTCGAAGTGCTGGTTAAAGAGGCCCGTGTTTATTCTGTGATGACCTGCTATAACCGGGTGTTTGGTATCCCAAGTTCAGCCAATACTTTTCTCTTTAAGGAAACCCTTCAGGGAAAATGGGGGTTCAAAGGGTATGTTGTTTCTGATTGCTGGGCAATTTCTGATATGTATAACTTCCACAATTTTGTTCCAACAGCCGAAAAAGCCGTTTCTCTTTCAGTTAAGGCAGGAACTGATCTTTCGTGCGGACCGGAATATGGCAGTCTTATAAGAGCCGTCGACCTGGGATATATTACCGAGTATGAAATCAATTCTTCAGTTAAACGATTGTTTGAAGCTCGTTTCCGGCTGGGAATGTTCGATCCTCCTTCGAAGATTAAATATGCTTTTATTCCTGCAACAGAATATAACACTGAAGGTAGCCGAAGTCTGGCGAGGGAAGTTGCCCTTCAGAGTATCGTGTTACTAAAGAATGAAAGCAATACTCTCCCTTTTTCAAAAAAAATAAAATCTATTGCCGTTATCGGACCCTATGCAAACGATACGAGTGTATTACTGGGTAATTATAACGGAATTCCATCACAGCCCGTCACAATATTAAGCGGAATAAGCAGAAGAGCAGGTAAAAGAATAAAAGTACTTTATTGCCAGGGTGTTGAAAAGCCTGAAATTCAGGCTCTTCATGCTGAGAATAGTGATCTGAATGCCGATCCTGGATTTCAGAAAGCAATTTCACTCTCTTCGGAAGCGGATGCCGTGGTTTTTGTAGGAGGTATTTCACCAAACCTGGAAGGGGAGGAGATGGACGTTAAAGTTCCCGGATTCCTGGCTGGCGATCGCACGAATCTTGACATGCCCCAAAATCAGCTGGAACTCCTCGAAAAGATTAAAGCAACAACCGGTAAACCCATAATTCTGATCATAACTAATGGCGGTGCCCTTGCAATAAACTGGGCAAATGATAATGCAGCAGCCATAGTTGAAGCATGGTATCCGGGTGAAGAGGGAGGTAACGCCATTGCTGATGTATTGTTCGGTGACTATAATCCCGCGGGTCGGCTACCTGTAACTTTCTACAAATCAGTAAAGGACCTGCCTGAATTTGAAGATTATTCAATGAAAGGCCGCACGTATAAATACTTCGAAGGAAAACCTCTCTATGCTTTTGGTTACGGACTGAGTTATACCACATTCAGATACAATAATACTGAAACCAAATCTGAGATTAATTTAAGTGCTGATACATTAGTCTTATCAGTTAATGTAAGCAATACCGGTTTATCTGATGGTGATGAAGTAATCCAGGTGTATGCAAAACAGCCGCCGGACATTAAAGATCAGCCAATCAAATCACTGATTGCTTTTAAGAGGGTTCATTTCCTGAAAGGTGAAACTAAGAATATTACTTTGTTGATTCCTGTTTCCCATTTTCGTCATTACAGCCCTGAAATCAATGATTATTCCATTGCAAAAGGTAATTATGAATTATTGATTGGTGCTGCATCAGATGATATCAGGCTGAAAACCAGTGTTACAATTAGATAAGCCGTTAGTTAGATCTCAGACAATTACCTTATTTGACAGGCAAATATGTACGGCTGATTTCATCGTACATATTTATCAATTCATTCGATTTTCCTGTTTTATCGAAAATTGACTCCCATGTACTCAGGGGTTCCCAGATAAATGTTCCGGTTCCTTTATTATCCGGCAGGTTAAAAGTGATATCGTTAACCTCACGCTTTTTATGGGAGTATTCAACAACATTCAGTTCCTTGTGGTAGCGACGGATAAGGTCATTCAGGTTGTAGTTAAGATCATTTAATGTACCGTGCCACCTTGGGTAATAGGACAATCCTATGATATCGCAATCAACTCCCCGTGCAAACATATTATCGAGCCAGAAAACAGATTCGTCATTTTGCCCTCCAAGTGCAATATGCAATAGTATGATTATTGACGGATCAACTTCCTTTACACCTTCAATGCCAGCTTTAATAAGCCCCGCCAGGCTATCGGGATGACTTATATGCCCTTCGGGCCACACCATTCCATGGTTTATTTCATTACCGATTTGTACAATATCGGGTGTTGTTTCCTGTTTTTGCAAGGCAAGTAATACTGATTTCGTATAGTCTTTCAGGGCAACGGTAAGTTGGCTGAAATTCATACCCTCCCAGGCCGAAGGTTTAAACTGCTGCTGCGGATCTGCCCAATAATCACTGTAATGAAAGTCGAGCAGAAGTTTCATCCCGGCTTTTTTAATCCGTTTTGCCATTTGCAGGGTATGTTCAAGGTCGCAGAAGCCTTTCCCCGGTGAATACCCTTTTTCGGTAGAAGGATCATTGAAAATCCTAAGTCTAATATAGTTAAAGCCATGATCCTTTAATATCTCAATAGCATCTTTTTCCTGTCCTTTATCAACAAACTTCATCCCCCGATCCTCAAGCTGTGGTAAGAATGAAATATCGGCACCAAGTATTTTACCCGGTTTTTTATTTATCAGCGGAATCTTAGCTTCAGTTTTATTGGTTCCGGCAGGTTTAACCGGAGAAAATGGCGGAATAGAGTGTATTTCAGTTGAAGCCGGATAAAGGCCTTCTGATTTTGCCTCAAGTTTTAGTATATCCTTTTCATTACCCGCTTGCAGGATTAACTGACACTTCCCGTTAAACAATTTCCGTTGCCAGTTTCCATCCATGCATTTATCAGGCTCATGACTACTTGGATCGCCATTTCCGACTCCGATAATTTTAGCATCCCCTTTCAGGAAGAATGTCACAAGATTATGAGCATCAGGTACTTCGCGCCCTTGTTTGTCGATCACGGATACATTAACAACTGTGGCTTCCATCCCATCGGAGAACATGGTAGTTTTATAAGGAGTTACCATAAGCTCAAATGGATCTCCTGTGGTTTCAATCTTCTCCGTAATTTTTCTGTCTTTCTTGAAAGCAACGGCTTCCAAAGATCCTGCTTCATAAAGCACATCCCATTCAAGATGACTGTTGCGAGGCATATCTTTCATACCAAGGCTTATGCCGTTAAGGAACAATTCAACATTATCAGCGTTGGTGTTTACCCAAACCTTAACAGGTTGACCTTCTTTCCCCTTCCAATTCCAGTGAGGCGAGATATGAAGCACATCGTTATCGGTCCACCAGGATTGGTAGTAATAATATATATTTTTCGGAAAACCGCACACATCCATTATGCCAAAATGCGAGTTAATATTAGGCCATTTGTAGGGTGTGGGTTCGCCACGATAGTCCAGGCCGGTCCAGACAAAACCTCCCATCATCCAGGAGTTTTCAGCAGCTACAGGCCACCATTCTTCTGCCTTTGAGGCCCACCAGGGTGCCGTGATATCCTGGTCAGGAACATATCCAAGGATCGTATCTTTAGCATAAATACCACGTGTTGTTACCGTACTTCCCATCTCAGTACCAACGATGGGTTGGTTTGGATGATCCAGGTGATAAGGTTCTAAACCGGCAACCCGGTAATTAAATCCACGAACGGGAATAACTTCATTAATACCTGTAAACACGTTGGCCATATCAGCTGCATAGGTGCAGGTACGCGTAGGATCAAGTTCTTTCTGTTTTGCAATTAATGACAATGCAATACGTTTACCCACACCCGTGCGCTGAACATAACCTTCTTCGTTGCCAATCGACCACATGAATACAGAAGGATGATTCCGGTCACGTAAAATCAGTCTTTCAAACTGGTCCATATACTCCGGGCTTGAATTGAGTAATCGTGTTTCGTCAAGAACCAGCATTCCCAGGCTATCACAAGCCTCAATTAATTCCGGAGTTGGTGCGTTATGGCTTGTTCGATAGGCATTTGCACCCAGTTGTTTGAGGAGTCGTATCCGGTAATATTGCAAATAATCCGGCAACGCACTGCCTACTCCGGCATGATCCTGGTGACAGTTCACACCTTTTATCTTGATGTTTATGCCATTTAAGAAAACACCTTCTGCTGCATCAATAATTATTGTTCGTATACCAAATTTAGTAGTTACCTGATCCAGAACCTTATTGCCTGATCTAAGGATACTTACTACCCTGTATAGATAAGGATCCTCTAATGTCCAAAGCCTTGGTGATTGTACAGTTATTTGTTGCTTCGAAGTGCCTTTACCATTCAATACCAGCGAAAGCGGCTGCATGGAGGATTGGGATATTTTATGACCATTCCGATCCAGAACTAAAGTCTGAATGGTGCAGTTTGCAGGAGCCAGTGTTTGGTTTTCAACAGTGGTCTCGACACTTACAGTGGCTGAATTGGTCTTAATATCGGTATAAACAAAAACACCATCCTGGGCTATATGCAGGTTGTTGTATTGTTGCAGCCAAACATGACGGTAAATGCCTGCTCCTTCGTAAAACCATCCTTCGTACTGCGATGCATCAACACGCACTACCACTACATTAGTCTTATCAAAATTGAGATACTCAGAAATATCATAATTTTCGCCGATGTATCCGCTCAGGTTGTTTCCCAGGTAAAATCCATTAATCCAGACCATAGCATCACGGAAAATCCCATCAAACTGAATATCAAAGCGTTGACCTGAATCCTGCTTTGTAATTATAAATGATTTCCGGTACCATCCAATACTATTCTGAGGGAATAAACCTCCAACCGGCTTATAGCCATGAGCCATTACATCAAAGTTGGGCGAATCCTCAAAAGGTAATTCTACAGCCCAGTCGTGAGGTAAATCCAGGCTCCGCCAGTCTTTATCATTAAACCTGGGATCAACGGCAGTTCCTTCTGCCTTTCCTGTTTTGGAAAATAAATTCGCTACTTTGAAATTGAAATCCATTGCGGGATCGGCCGCATGACCAGGATGGAACTTCCAGTCGCGGTCAAAATTTATCTTTTTTCGCTGCACCGAGGTTTGGGCGAATAATACCGCATGTAAACATGTATTCAGTAAAAACCAGAATGTGAAAGATAAAATTATCTTTTTCATATAAGTATCTTCTTTTTTTGTGAATTTATCTGCTTAGAATGAAACTTTGTTGATATGATCCCCCGCTTAACCGAACCTGCAATAAAAACAAGCCAGGTCTGATTCCTGAATTGCGGATATCTAAAGCAAGAGTATTTGAACCGGGTACCAACTTTTTGGTAAATTTATTAATAATTCTTCCCTGCAAATCATAAATGTCAATCCATGCTAATTCAGCGGTATTGGTATTAATCTCAGCGTTAAGTTCATTGTTTACCGGATTTGGGAAGATACGTAACGAAAAGTTGTTTTGTTTCGGGTTTTCCATGCTGATCCCGGTGGGTAGCCGGCAAAAGTTAATTCCACCATTATTCATAAGGTTATTGGAAAAATCAAATAAAGCAACATTCTCCCAGACAGAGCCCCCAAACTGAGCAGGACAATTTTTGTGGCTTGCCACCCAATCGGGTTCCCAGTATATAATCCCAGTTCCACCTGTTTCCACCATTTTATCGGTTAAATCAATGAGCCATTGTGCCTGAATCTCAGGGGTAGGATCAGAGCCATAATTTACAGGTACTCCATTCAATATATTCGTAGTGTTGTCATCCCACGAATTGGTCCAGGGCAAGGCTGTTTCAACAACCATAACATCTTTTTGGTACGTATTTTTAATATGGGTAAGGATTGTTCCGAATTCGTTTATAGTCTTTGAGTTCTGATACGTCGGATAATATGAAATCCCGAGTATATCATAGTCAGAAACGTTGTGGGTTTTCAATTCGCCGGCCCACCATTCGGCATTTTTGGGATCCGCAACGTGCAATATGATTTTTATACTCGTATCTGTTTCGCGCACGGCCCTTATCCCGTCGTTAAAAAGTAAAGTTTGTTTACTCCAGTCTGTTGGCCAGGTAACAGTTCCATTGCCGGGGAAACACATTCCACCGTTCGTCTCATTACCAACTTGCACAAATTCAGGTGTTAATCCTTTCTCTTTTAAGGTTTGTAAGGTCTTTTTCGTGTAATTGTAAAGTGAATCCGCCAGAAACGAATAATTATTTAAAACCCCTATCCAGGCTTGAGGGCATTTCTGCGTTCCCGCATCAGCCCAGGTATCAGAATAATGAAAATCGAGCATCACATGTAATCCCTTTGCTTTAGCTCTTGAAATCATAGATTCAGTATCTGAATATCCATTGTTTCCTGTTACGGGTGTATGCCATATTCTGAACCTGGAAATGTTAGCCCCGTTGTCCTTAAATATAGATAGTATATCTTTAAGTGAATTGTCTTCTTTCCATTGTACTCCGCAACTTTCAAGTTCTTTAACATATGAGAGGTCGGCTCCTTTAATAAAAGTTTGCGAGAGTAACGTACTTATTCCAAACAAAAAAAGAAGTATGATTAACACTAGTTTTTTCATGTAGCTTGAATTTTCATGAGTTTGTCATAATTCTATTAGCAATCCAGATTTAATCTAAACGTTTATAGAGACTTCCTTTAATTGTCTTGTAGGAATAGGATTTGTATTATTTGCATAAATCACAACCTGAACAAATATACTCAAATAAAATTTTTCAGTTGACGATTTATTCTTGCTTGACATTCTTTTCAAACTAATTAAACCTGGTATAAAGCATCATCATCACATCTTCATCGTTTAAGTGTCTGAAAACCATTAAAGCCAATTGGCAATTGATTATAATAAAAAAAACGCCACCAGGTAATATCTGATAGCGTTTTTGATCTTTTAGAAACTTCTTATTAACCCTGAAGTTTAAAGTAAATAGGCATATTGAAAAGAACACGTACTGTTTTCCCATTCTGTTTTCCCGGATGCCACTTAGGCATCATCTTTACAACGCGCAAAGCTTCTTCATCGCAACCGCCACCAATACCCCGAAGGATTTTTACATCGGTAACATTTCCTTTCGAATCTACAACGAAGGAAACGTAAACGGTACCTTGAATACCATTTTCGGTTGCTTGCTGAGGATACACGATATTTTCGGCAAGGAATTTATTGCGTTCTAATTCACCACCCTGATAAGAGGGCATTTCTTCAACAATGGTAAAAACGGGTTTGGACTCTTCAACCTCGATAACTTCCACTTTAGGTGCAACATCCTGCACTTCTTCCTGAACCTCAACAGCAACATTAGAGGTCTGAGCCAGTTCATCCTGGTTAAAGATATCGGCGTCTTCAACTACCTCTTCGGTAGTAACAACCGGAGCCACAAATTTTACTTTTTGCTCAAGTTCTGCCGGAGGCGGCGGTGGAGGAGGGGGAGGAGGAGGAGCTTCCTCTTTCGGCTTGTCCATATCAAGAAATTCAGCACTGGCCGCTTTCTCGATATATTTAGACCTTTTCTGCGCATAATAACTGGATGCCAGGGGATAAGCTAAACCTGCAAGAAGAATAATTATTGCAAGTATTAAAGCCCTGGTCATGTGCTTATTATACAATTTACGCAAAATGTACGCTCCATAAGTTTTATTCCTGTGCTCGAAGACGATTTCGTCCATTGGAGGCACATCAACTTTTTGCTTTGTCATTTTTGTGTCTTACTTTAAATGTGAACAACAACTTTTGTCAACACCTGTTAATTACTTTTCGCTGGCACAGAAACCGCTGTTCCATTAATCATCTGCAGTTCAACAGGAGAAATATCAACCACCGCGTAATTAGCAACATTGCAGATGGCCATTTCATCAATTATGTCAACTAGGTTTTTGTATTTTGCTTTCTCATCGGCCTTGATCAGTATGATAGGCGCCTTTTTGTCAGATTTCTTCAGGTCTTTAATTCTTCGGGTTAAAGAATCATCAGTCATAACCAATTCTCCTTTAATTACTTTCTGCCTGAGTTCTGAAACAGCTTTAAAAACAGTTTTATTACGTTGTAACAGCATTTTCCGGATTCCATCTTTACTGTAATTTGTTGAGACCAGCTGAGGCAGTGGCACTTTGGGATCTGCAACGCCAAAGTAATAGTAAATCTTATCATTGCCTGAAATTAGAATATTTATGGTCCTGTCTGCTTGAATTTCAGGTGCTTTAACAGTAGGATCATCTTTTTTCTCAGGCATAGTAATATCCATTGCTTTGGGCTTGCTGAAAGCTGTGGTAAGCATGAAAAAGGTAATGAGCAAACACATCAGGTCGACCATTGGGGTCATATCAATGCGCGTCGAAAACTTTTTGGCCTTCTTTTTGCCGCCCTTTTGTTTGCCTTCCGCTTGAATTATTTCAGCCATATTATGATTTCTTTAGATTATTAACAATATAATTACTATTCTTCCAATTTAGCTTCATCCTTCATGAGAGAGGTTATCAGGTTAAATTTATTTACCTGGTTATCCTGAAGAATATCCATTACGTGTTTTACGGTTTTGAAATCAGCATCAGAATCCCCTTTTATAGCTACTTCAGCATTTGGATTCTGAAGACGGATAAAACGTACCCAGAGATTTAACTGATTATCAGTGGAATCCAACGGAACACCTGTTTGAAATAAATCCTTTTCTTTTGAATCGGTAGTATTTAAATAGGCTTTCAGTTTTTCAACAGGCATACCAAAGGATGCACCGGTCGAAAATGTTTTTAATTCCTTATCAGTGAAAGTCAGGTGGTATTGTTCCGCCATTTTTTTCAAAACTTCTTTTCTAACCAGTACAGCAGTGTCCATTCCATTGTCGAAATTGAGGAACACTTTGTCATCCTTACCAACTAGAATCGTAATGACATTCTTATCAGGTGCAACTTTTTCGCTTATCGAGTTGGGAGTATCAATTACTGTTGCTTCCTGTGGGCGAAATGAGGTTGTTAGCATGAAGAATGTAAGCAATAGGGCAAATAAATCCACCATAGGCGTCATGTCTATATGTGGAGTTCTTACCGGTGGCTTAATTTTTGGCATGGTTTCTTTTTTTGATGTGTGTAATCAGGGCGTAAAGCGCCGTGCTGCAGTTGATTCTGAGAGTTATTGCCTTACTTTGATTGCGATGCAAACGTCTGGGTAAGACTAAATCCTGCTTCGTCAATTTTGTAAGTCATCGCATCAATTTTAGTGGAAAAGTAGTTATAAAAAATGATAGCGAGGGTTGAACCTGTAATACCAAATGCAGTATTGATAAGCGCTTCCGAAATACCGGTTGCGAGAGCGAGTGCATCAGGAGCACCTGCCTGTGCCAAAGCTGCAAAGGCACGAATCATACCTAAAACAGTACCGATAAGACCAATAAGTACAGAGATTGAGGCGATGGTAGATAGAATAATCAGGTTTCGCGACATCATAGGCAATTCCAGAGCTGTAGCTTCTTCAAATTCTTTTTGTAATGAAGCCATTTTCTGATCCTTGTCCTGGGTGGTATCAGCCTGAAGCTCTTTGTATTTCTTCAAACCTGCTTTCATTACATTCCCTATTGAACCTTTTTGCTTATCGCATGCGGCAATAGCCTGATCAATCTGGTTTTTGTTAAGTAAACTCTGAAGTTCAGAAACAAAAGTATTCACGGCCCCTGTTCCTTTTGCTTTGCGGAGTGTTAATCCTCTTTCAATAGTAAAGGTAAGAAGTACAATAATTAATGTTATCAGGAGCGGCACAATATACCCTCCTTTGTAAACCATTGCCAGGTAGTTACCCGGGATAGGATGGCCGGCTGGATTACCGCCTTCAAAGTTAACAGGGTTTCCTAATACATAAAAGTAAATCAGGAATGAGATTGCCAAGGCAATCAGAATTGCTCCAGTTGCGAAAGCTGAACGTAAAGTTTCTTTCAACGATTGACCGTTTTTGCTCATTGTGGTAAGATTAAAGATTAATGAATGGTATTGATTGCTTATTGTTAGATTTCAATCTATTTAAACGCAAAGATAAAAGATTTTGGCATTTAAAAAAGACTTTGATGTATGTAGGCTGATTTTTATTTTTTTAAAATACATTTTAGGAATGATGTAAGCAGCTGATAAAATGTATTTTATTGGTAATCATGTCTTTTATGGAACTATTGAGGTGGTAAAGCAGCCGATTTAAATTCAGGGCAGCGAGATTTCAGATCTTTTAATGCACTTTTTGCATTTTCATTTGCCGGATCTAAAATAGCTATTTTATCCCAATACTCGAGAGACTCGCAATATTGCCTGTTAACGAGGTAATAGTATCCAAGATAATTGTATGCTTCGAGGATGTCTTTGCCATATTTTACAGAGTCAGCGCTTGCCTTTTCAACCAGTTTTTCATAAAACGGCTTTGCAAGACCCTCCTTGGTATCAGGATCGAGGTTCGAATAAATCCTTGCCCTGAAAAGATAGGCAGGTTCAAAATCAATACTCATTCTGTTTACCTGTGCAAAAGCAGAATCAGATTCAGCCCAGTTTTTTGCATCAAAATAAGCACGAGCCATTTTATAATAATCATTCACTCCTCCGCTGGTAAGTTGAATTTTTAATTTATATGTATCACCGGCTTCCTCAGGTTTTTTTGACTTAAGATACAAACCGGCTATTTCGTTTAATAAATCAATATTGGTTGTATCAACCTCAAATGCTTTTGTTAGTTTGTTAATACCAAGAGAGTCCTGGCCATTTTTAACCAGAATGCGGCCATAGTAAATATAATCTTTAGGAGTGATTTTTTCAGCTGCAGCGTTTTTGAAGAATTTAACGATATAATAATCAGCTTGTTGATATTGTTTTTCTTCATAATATGAATATGCCAGTGCACGATTCAGATCATTGAATGATACTGAGTCCATAGCCATAATCTGGTCAATTTGTTCGATTGCCCCTTTATAGTCTTCAGTCTGGATCAACATATTCGCGTACCTTCTTTTGGCAGCTATGTTACTGCTACTCAGGTCGAGGTATTTCTTGAAATTCGCTTTCGATTCATCCTGCTTGTCCATCTTTGCATAAAGGAATCCCATTTCAAGGTAAGCAGGAGCGAAAGAAGGGTCAATAGCAAGTGCTTCCTGGTAATAGCTTAATGCATCCTGATAGCTTCTGATGCGGGTATATAGTTGACCGAGTCTTACGCGTGCCCTTTTCGACTGTGGTGCAAAATCCTGTGACCTTTTATAGTTTTCGGCTGCACGACTTCCATTATTGAGCGTATAAAACCAATAGTCACCGCGGATCAGGTAGAGTTCAGAGTTTCTGTTATCAAGTGCTTCGGCTCTTCTGAATAAACTAAAAACAAGACCGGTATCTTTGCTTCCTACCTGCACATAGGCTTCGGCAATGCGAACAAGTAGCGTAGATTGCTCAGGTTTGGATAGTTCTGATTTTTTCTTTCTTGCTGGTAGAAAGGACTCTGCTTTCGCAAAATTCTCATCAGCCACTGCTTTTTTATTCTGGATCAGCGCAACTTTGCCGAGTCCGACATAGTTTAGCGGTTCATTGGGATTTGAAGCAATACCCTTGTTAAAACGTTCTACAGCTTTTTTTGCAATTAAGTCGAACGGGATGTTGGTTGGATCGATAAAATACGATGCTAATTGATTTTCGCCGCTGTAATAATAGATTTTTCCATTTGCAGGATCACTTTTTATTAAAGTATTGAAAGCATCGTCAGCTGCTTCAAATTGTTCCTGATAAGTCATATTAATCGCGGAATTCAAATCTTGTCCAAAAGCGCTGCTTCCGATTACCAGCAGGACTATCCCGGCAAAAAATCTCTTCGTTGTACGTTTTACTTGTAGCATATTGTTACCTCCTCTATGTGTGATAATTTAGTCTTTAATAATATGGATTAGTCTTATTGGCATAGTTGCAGGTACAAGTCCTGATTTTAAAACGATTCGTTGTCCCTGGTCGCCAGCTACAAATGAAACAAAACCCGTGCCAAGACCAGAAAACGTCTCCCTGCTTATCATATAAACATCGCGGCAAAAAGGATAAGATTCATCGGCAATATAACCTTGATAGGGTTTACAATAGTCCAGAGCATTTGTACCGACCTTAATCACCCTGACAGATTCAAGGAATTTTTCGGAAATGCTGTCCTGTGTGTCACTAATCCAGTTTACGCTTATAATGCCAAGGGCACTGGGGTTATTTTTAACATAATTTATGACTTCCTGGTTATTGTTCACAGCAAAGCAGTTCGAAGGGAAGTTGCCTGTTAATTCAAACTTTTCGCGAAAATAACGTACATTCCCCGATTTATTGTTATCGAATACTATGTTTACCATTTTATCAGGAAAACTGGGGCTAATTTGTTTCCACGAAGTTATTTTCCCACGGAATATATCAGCAAACTGAGTATCTAACAACAAACTGTCCGGATTGCCTTTATTCACAATCAGAGCTAAGGCATCATGAGCAACCTTGGTTGTCCGTGCAACAAATTTATTTTCCAGCAGGTATTCTTTTTCTTCCTTAGTGAGATCACGCGTAAGTACAACGGTACGTACCGAATCATTCATAAAATCGGCCAGAACTTCTACCTCAGGTTTGTAAAAGGGAGTAATATGCGCATTAACATATAAGGATTCAAATGTATAAAGCTGGGTATCGTACAGCAACTGGAATGATTCATCTATACTGATACTTATTTTACCACGTGTCGGAGCTTCATCCAGAGGTTGAACACCCATGGGATTCCGGCATGACACAACTACCAATGCAAGAAAAGCAAAAGTCAGAAAAAATGGATTTAAAGCCAGGCGTCTCATAGTAATCCTCCATTAATCATTAGGTTCAGGTTTTCTTGTATATAACTTTACAAATCTGAATAGTCCGTATGCAATAAAAAACAGGGCAAATGAAAACTTCAGGGCTGCGGGTATGTCAGGATAAACTCTTGGCAAAAAAAGCATGGCGCCTAACCCGATATAAATCAAAGCCATCAGGTAACCGAAGTAAACCATGAATTTCGAAAACCAACTTTTATTTACTGCCATACCTAATTGTTGCTGATATGCTTATATCATCAGAAACTTCAAAGTTAATGAAAAAAGAAGAATTGCAGATCAAACCAGTATGCAAAAGTAATTTTTTTTTCAAAGTCTGAAACTTTTTTTTCAGGATGGATGAATATCACTTTTTTCACTGCTAAATATTTTAAAAAGCTTTCACCCAAGTGGATTTATAGATTTTGATTAGATTTATCTTATTTCAAGAAACATAATTTATCTTTACTGACACTATTGATGAAAGACATTAATTTTACATGTTTTCTGATTGGTCTAAAATTTTATTTCAGATTTGTTTAATAATAGCAAGCCATGCTCTGCATTCTAAGACGGAGCAAGGTTTTTTTGTTTATTCTGAAATCAAGCACATAGAAAATCAGCTACTTTATTGAATACTATATTAAATGAACGATCAACCTGATTGCAATGGGATTCTGTTGCAGGAAAAGGGTCTTCGTGCCTGTAATCATAAGAGAAATCGAGGATCTGAATATCGGTCGGAATGTCTCTCTTTGAGCCCTGAAGAGTATTTATTACTTCGTAAGGAGGGATTACAATATCCTTTTCAAGGCATATTGCCAGAATTTGTCCTGCTGTTTTCCGGAATAGCGCTTCGCGGTGCTCACGCATTACAGAGTAATTAAGCATGCAGCGAAAAGTAATACCTTCAGGATGCAGTTCACCAAGAAAATGCTGTAAACGCGGACTTTTATTCATATGGTTGATCAAATGTTCAACCAGGTAACTGTACATTGCTAAAAAAGCTTCACTGTCAATAATAAATTTTGAAACGGGCGAAAGCCTGTTAAATACAGGGCCGCCACAAAACATCACGAGCTTCGATTGAGTGAAATAATTATTATAATTGGTGAGTTTCAGTATTTCCGCAAGGAAACTGCCGATAGAATAAGAAAAGAAATCGAGTTTGAAGTCTTTCGCAATTAAAGGATGATTGCCTGCTTTACATTGCTCAACAAACTGAATTACATCGTAATAGGTTTGTAGTCCGGACCATATAAAACGCTGAGGGCTGGCATGAAGGCGGTTGCTGATAGCTACGTTGGAAATAGAACAATCGTTTATGTCGGGAAAAACCTGAGCACGATGTTTGCTGAGTGCGAACATTTTGCGGGGATCACTCCATAGATGAGGGGCCCGGTTCATATGAAAGGCAATCGGGAATAGCACCACCATTTTTCCCGTATCATCAGCAATTTTTTTTGCCCATGGCAAATATTTATCCCAGTATTTTTCATTGAATCCGTGGAGCAATAAAACTACTTCTTTATTATTATCAATATTTTCCGGTTTAAAAATATGGTATCTGAATGTCCTGTTCTCTTCAAAGGAATAATCATTGATATCCATGTCTTTATTAATGCTTTCAATTTTTTGATTCAAGGTTTCAATATCGTTAAATATAGTATTGTGATTTTGGCAGGTGTAAACCTGACTACCATTTAATATGTTATATGATAATGAGTTAAAAGTATAATTGTATATTTTTAACGTATCAGTTATTTGGATAATCTCATCATTATAGTTTACGCTATCTTTGAGTAGTTTATATAGTTCAATATAAATCATTTTCTTATATTATTTATGGATAATAACTCTATTCAGTCTGAAAAGTCAATTATTATACGATCAAAAATTCATTACTTAAACTAGTTGATTATTCGTACAATTGGAGGTCCAGCTTTACATTTCAGGATATTGTAAAATTACAATCATTTGGATTGATCTTCCGAATTTTTTGAGATAAAATCCGATAGATTAGGAAAAATTATAAAGCAGAGAATATAAACATTACATTATAATTTTCTATACTTTTAATGCAAAGTAAAAATACCCGCTTATGACTGAATACGTTCTATCCAAATCTACTTATATAAGAGGCCTGCAATGTCACAAGTCGTTGTACCTGAATAAATTCAGACCCTATCTGCGCGACAAAATCAGTGAGGAGCAATTGGCGAAATTTGCCCGTGGCCATGCTGTAGGTAAGGTAGCTCAGCAGCTTTTTCCAGGAGGTGTTCAGGTGTCGCGTCCGGGGAAATCGTCGGCTGAAAAAACAGCTCAGCTTATCGGTGAAGGATTCCCTGTGATTTATGAAGCATGTTTTATTTCCGATAACGTGATTGTTGCCCTCGATATCCTGGTGAAACAGGAAAACGGGTGGAATGCCTATGAAGTGAAGAGCAGCATTGCCCTCAGCAACGTATACTACAACGATGCCTTTTTACAATACCATGTGATTAACGCTTCCGGCCTGAAACCTGAAAAGTTCTTCCTGATCCACCGCAATGCGGATGTTGAGGTTAGTGAGTCGGCTGACATTACCGGTATGTTTATCTTTACTGATGTGACAAATGAATGCGAAGCTCATGAAAATGTAGTTTATGAGAATATTGTTGAGATGCAGGAGGTTCTGAAACGCGATAAGTCGCCTGATATATTTCCGGGTGCACATTGTATGAAACCATATCCCTGCGATTTCCGCGGCGTTTGCTGGAAAAAGCTTACACAATCGGAACAGGATTTTATTTTGCAGGAATAAACTTTATCCGTTATGAAATTAATAGACCTAAGCCATACCATCAGTCATCAGATGCCTGTTTTCCCGGGAGAAAAAGAACCCTCAATTATACAGGATATTTTGCCCGATGATGCAGGTTATGTTACACACCGACTCGAAACAAATATGCATACAGGAACACACATTGATGCTCCGTTTCATAGTAAAAGTGATTCACTGACTATCGACAGGTTCCCATTAGAAATGTTTTCAGGACCGGCTATTCTGATTGATGTGCAAGGATTGTTAAAAATTAATATGCAAACGGGCTGGGAACTGCTCTTCCGGAAACATAAAATTGTCCTTTTTTGCACCGGTTACAGTAAATATTGGGGGAAAGCGGCATATTATAATAATTATCCCGAATTTGATGCCGAAATAGCTAAAGCACTAGTTGATTGTGGAGTAACAATAGCAGGTTTTGACTCGCCATCCCCTGACAAATCACCATATGAGTTTCACTCAATATTTCTGAAGGATAAGCGGTTCCTGGTTGAGAACCTTGCCAATCTTGAACAGCTCAAAGGTATACAGAACCTCACATTTATGGCCTTACCGCTTAAAATACAGGCAGAGGCTTCGCTAATCAGGGCAGCAGCCCTGATTGAAGAATAAGCACTTTTATATTCCTGAATTGAATTTAAGAATTGTGATTTCTGCGCGACTTTTTAAGACAGCTTAAAAATCAAAAAAAATATACATCCTGGTTCTTGAATCCTAATTATACAAGCACCCTTTGCAAGGACTCTTTACTTGCATAGTTCCTTCACTTTATTTTCCAGGTCTTCGCCGCGAAGTTTCTTGGCTACTATTTTGCCTTTTTTGTCAATAAGAACGGTAAAAGGAATGGAAGTAACTCCATAAACTGCTGCACCGGCTGATTTCCAGTATTTCAGATCACTCACATGGTTTGGCCAGATCAGGTTGTCCTTGGCAATGGCTTTTAGCCAGCTATCGCGGTCTTTATCAAGCGAAACGCTGAATACTTCGAAGCCTTTACCATGGTATTTGTTATATACGGAAACTACATTCGGATTTTCCTTCCGACAAGGCCCGCACCATGAAGCCCAGAAATCGATAAGTACAACTTTACCTTTTAAAGATGAAAGTTTGCGAACGGTTCCTTCAGGATCAGATAACGCTATATCGGGTGCGGTTGAACCAATGGCTGTTTTTCGTTCAACATCAACCTGCTGATGGCGTTGCCTGACAAAGGTGTTGTCGGGATATGCTTTGAATGTTGCTGCATCGGCTTTGTCAATAATGTCGAAATCGGCTGTCATGTCGAGTTTATCCTGGAAAAATATCCAGGCAAGTGAGGCGGGTTGTTTTTCTATTTGTGATTTTAGCGATACTTTCTGCAAGGAATCATTCGCCCTGAACAGACTTATTACTATTGCCGACAAGGAATCATGCTTTGGTGAAGATTGGGCATCGCTGTATTGCTGATTCAGAGCAGCTTTCCGGTTTTCGAAAGATTGGAATGCATTCATAGTGTTATAAAGAAGTTGAGTATGCACAGATCCCTCGATAGAAGCATCTCCGCCAAGTTTTGCACCAACAGTTTTGAGCCTGATTTTTTCTCCGGGAGTCAGAATTACCATCATAAAGTTTTTATCATCAAGCCGCAGCCTGAAAATGTCAGTAGCTGTAATTGGCGCTGTGAGCTGAAAATTACCATTGCTGTCGATGGCAGATGATACAAAAATCCAGGGATTATTACCATTAAGTGTATCGAGATAAATTTGTTTGTATGCACCGCTTTGAGTTATGGTTCCATTAATCACTACCGGATCAGGAGCCTTTTGTGCCTGAGTATATGCATAAAAAAAAGCTGATATGGCCATCAGCAGTAATTTGTTTCGAAGTAAGTTCATTATGTATCCAGTGTTAGAGATTGTATGACAAAAGTAGATATTATTATTCAAAATTCATGCCGAAAATGGTATATAAGGAATGATGTAAAAATCAATCAGGCATATTTTGCTTTAAAAACAAACAGTTTGATTTATTTGTCAGACTTTATACCATACTATTTGCCTTTTCATGTCATAAAAATACATTGGTAATATTTTCAAATAAAGAAAATCGTCTGTCTTCAGTAACATTATGTATAAATTAAAACCATTCCGGAGCTAAATTTTTAAATGATTTTTAATCTAATATTTCTTCATATTTATATACATTTGCATCGTTTTTTGACTAACAATTAATAATACTGCAATGCCTAAAATTTCACAAAGAGGCCAGAAAATGCCGGCTTCACCTATCCGTAAACTAGTGCCTTTTGCCGAAGCTGCCAAGAAAAGAGGCATCAAAGTATATCATCTCAATATAGGACAGCCTGATATTAAAACGCCTGAAGTTGCTATTGAAGCTATACACCACTATGATGGGAAAGTGATTGAGTACAGTCACTCTGCAGGAAATGAATCGTACCGGAAGGCATTGGCCGAAAATTACCGAAAACAGGGCATCGATGTTGATCATAACCAGATACTCATAACCACAGGTGGCTCCGAAGCAATTTTATTTGCTATGTTTTCGTGCCTTAACCCTGGTGAAGAGATCATTATTCCGGAGCCTTTCTACACCAATTATAATGCCTTTGCACAAACTGCCGGTGTTATTGTAAAGCCCATTACTTCGGATATAAAAAACGGTTTTGCGCTTCCGCCGATCAGCGAATTTGAAAATTCAATTTCTCCTGCCACCAGGGCCATCATGGTTTGTAACCCAAATAATCCGACGGGTTACCTTTACAGCAAGGATGAACTGATGCAATTGCGTGATCTTGTTTTAAAGCATGATCTTTACCTGTTTGCCGATGAAGTTTATCGTGAATTCTGCTACGATGGAGAGGAGCATTTCTCGGTAATGAAACTTGAAGGAATTGATGAAAATATTGTTATGGTTGATTCCGTTTCGAAACGCTATAGCGAATGCGGAGTCAGGATCGGAGCACTGGTAAGCCGTAACAAGGGCCTGGTAAATACGGCCCTGAAATATGCACAGGCAAGGCTTAGTCCTCCATCATTAGGGCAGGTTGTCGGTGAAGCTTCACTACTCACGCCGCATGAATATTTTACTGAAGTATATGACGAATATATTGCCCGCCGCGATTTTGTTATTGATGAACTAAACAAGATTCCGGGTGTTTTCGCACCCAAGCCAAAAGGCGCTTTTTATGCCATTATCAGCTTGCCTGTTGATGACAGTGATAAATTTTGCCAATGGCTGCTCGAAGATTTCAATTATAATAATCAAACCGTGATGCTGGCGCCTGCTTCAGGATTTTATGCTACACCCGGGCTGGGCAAAACAGAGGCTCGTATTGCCTATGTGCTTAAAATAGAAGATCTGCGAAATGCGGTTCAGTGTCTGGCGGAAGCTTTATTGGTTTATCCGGGAAGAGTCAATAATTAGGCTGGGGGAGGTACCATTCTGATTCTGTTTTATTGATGGTATCACCAGAACCTACTCACCGGGCCAATCAACTTCTATTTAATCAAAGTCCGGATATAGAAGGTATTTCTTTCTTATTTTTTTAAATTTATCGAGTCCGGGTTGCCATGATCTGCGTATTTCAGGTTCACTTTTACCAGCGATAATTTGTTCACGCAGCATGCTGCTACCAGCAAGTTTATCAAAGTAAGCTGTGAAAAAATCTGTTTTTTGATGAAGGATTTTATATGCCTTCAACAACCAGGTTAATTCAATATGTCCTTCTTTTTTAATAAGTTCAGCGGATTCTGAGAGGTTTTGCCCATAACATCGCTGGCCTTTGAGTGGTGGGTTTTCACTTACTCCTTCAATAGACTGAGGTATAAAAACGTACGATCCCGGCCAAAATTCCGGATGACCAAAAACCTTAAAAGGGCTATCCGTTCCGCGTCCGACGCTCACAACCGTTCCCTCAAACAAGCATAACGAAGGATATAGATAAACGGCTTTCATGTCCTGAAGGTTCGGAGATGGACGCACCGGTAACTGGTAATGTGAGTTGTGGGTGTATTTGATGCAGCGTATAATGGTCAGGTTGCAGTTTAATTCTCCTTTTAACCATTTCTCACCATTAACCATTCCTGCATATTCGCCTATTGTCATGCCATAAATAACCGGAACAGGATGCAGCCCGACAAACGAAGCAAACGAAGGATCGAGAACAGGACCATCCACATAGTAGCCATTCGGATTCGGCCGGTCGGTAACTATTAATGGAATATTGTTTTCCGCACAGGCTTCCATTACATACGTAAGAGTTGAAATATAAGTGTAAAAACGAGCTCCGACATCCTGTATATCGAACAACATAATTTCTACATTTTCCAGGTCAGCTTTTGTGGGTTTCTTATGATTACCATAAAGAGAAACTACGTTGATCCCTGTTTTAGAATCCACTCCGCTATCAATATCCTTTCCGTCAGGCTGATCGCCCCTGAAGCCGTGCTCAGGTCCGAAGGCTTTTACAATGTCGATTCCAATTGAAGTTAAAGTATCAACCAGGTGGGAGTTATTTATAAGTGAGGTGTGATTGGCAACAATCCCGACTTTTTTCCCTTTTACTAAAGGTAGATATTCAGATAACTGATAAGCGCCGGGTAATATAGTTTCATTAGAAGGAACGATTTTATTATTATTTGCAATGCGTTTCTGGCAACATCCCAGGAGTGATGAGGATGCCAGTAATAAAAGCAATATGGATCTGATGATTTGCATTTGTAACAGATTACTTTATGGAGAAAGCAATATTTCTTTTCGGATACAAAGATCATACAATAGTAAGTAAAATCCCAAAGAAAGCTTTGAGACCGTCAAAATTTTGCAGTAGACCTGATATCCGCCTGTATTATTTGAAACGCTTATAACCGGATAAAAAAAGTATTTTTGCATCACAATGAATACTGAACAATTTATAGCCCGTCGATTGATTAAAGGTGGTCCCGGAAGTTTTTCGGCCCCGGTTACACGTATTGCTATCATAAGCGTTTCACTTGGCCTGGCAGTAATGATTATTTCAGTGGCTATTGTTACCGGTTTTCAAAGGCAGATACGGGATAAAATAGTAGGATTTGGCTCACACATCCAGATTGCAAAATTTGATTCGAATAATTCCTTTGAATTCCCGGCAATTGATAAGAATCAGGCTTTTTATGAAGAGCTTAAAAAGACAGAAGGAATTAAACATATACAGGTTTTTGCCACAAAAGCCGGAATCATCAAAACAGCAGATCAAATACAGGGAGTAGTTTTTAAAGGTGTTGGTGCCGATTTCGACTGGACCTTTTTTGATGATAAACTTGTTTCAGGCAAGCCATTTTCAACCAAAGACAGCCTGGCAAGCAATTCAGTAATCATATCAAAAAACCTCGCAGATCTCCTTAATATAAAAGTTGGTGAACCATTGCGCATGTATTTTATCATTGATAACATGACCCGCGCCAGGCGATTCACCGTTTCCGGAATATACAGCACCGGGCTTGCAGAGTTTGATTTGAAATTTATTTTTGGGGATATCCGGCAGATCCAGAAACTTAATGGCTGGACAGGGGACTCTGTTTCTGGTTTTGATGTTTATATCACTGATTTTAGAAACCTGGATAAAATGGGAAAACTCGTTTACAAAGAAGCTGGATATGATCTGAATTCCAGGACTATACGCGAACTTTATCCACAAATGTTCGATTGGCTCGAATTGCAGGACATGAACGTTATTATCATTCTTTTACTCATGGTGCTGGTTTCGGGAATGGCAATGATCTCAACATTACTTATCCTTATCCTGGAACGAACAAACATGATAGGTGTCCTTAAGGCACTTGGTATGCGTAACCTGGGTATTCGCCGGATTTTTCTTTATAATGCAGCGTATATTATTGGCAAAGGATTACTCTATGGCAATGTTGCAGGAATCAGCCTTTGCCTGATTCAAAAATATTTTAGTCTGGTACCCCTGCCCCAGGAATCGTATTTCATGACGGTAGTGCCCATTAATCTTGATATACTCCACTTGCTTTTGTTGAATGCCGGCACCTTGATAGCTTGCACGTTGATGCTAATATTGCCATCATTCGTTATCACGCGGATATCTCCGGTTAAAGCAATAAGGTTTGACTGATCAAAAAAAAAAATCCTGCATCATCCATAAGAATGGCAGGATTTTATACGAGTAATAATATTGTTCTACAAAATAATGACTGAATTTTCGCTTCCCAGCGATGACAATACATATTTATCGGCTGCTTCATCATTAAGCCATATTTTACCATCGGCTAAATAAAGGAATTGCTGTTCGCATCCACTTTCCATCTCAACGGTTACAGAAAAAGTACCGTCTTTTGCTTTTTTCATCGGGGTTGCGGTTTCATCCCATCCATTGAAATCTCCGATAAGCACAAGATTATCAGCTTCAGTTCTGAATTTAAAAGTGACTTTACAAATAGGTTTGGTCTTCAAAAATTGACGTTTCTCAATCATTTTTAATAAAATTGGTTAAACATATACATGCTCTGAAAAGCGGTGCAAAGATAATGCATAATTCCCAAAAACGCCAAAATGTAATTTAAATAGAGGTTAGTGTAAGGGTTTCATTTTGTGGATATTATTTATCTTTTTGATAAGTTTCTGCCTGATTTTTGCCTTAATCATAGTCAACATTGGAAAAATAGATCTGGTCTTGTTGATCCTTAAAAATTGCAAGGCTTAACTTTTTTTAAGGAATTCAATCTTAAATATTATTGTCAATAATAACATCTTCAAAAAAGTTACCGGCATTAATTAATAATGTTAGAATCTGAGATTGTAATACTTCAAAGCGATGCTCAATTAAATTAATTATTCATCTCCCGATACCTAAACACTTACTTCCCTCCATGCAGCCCGCATTCTTTACTATCAGGCATTTCCCACCACCAACGACCGGCACGGAGATCTTCACCTTTTTCAACAGCGCGGGTGCATGGCTGGCAGCCAATACTCGGAAAACCCTGGTCGTGAAGATTATTGTATGGGATATCATTTGCCTTGATAAAATCCCATACCTGTTCTTGGCTCCATTCAAGCAAAGGATTTATTTTAATCAGGCCGTTCGAAGCATCCCATTCAATAATATTGAGATCAGTACGGGTAACTGATTGTTCGTGTCTTAGCCCGGTTATCCATGCATCCATGCCTGTCAAAGCCCTTCGGAGTGGTACAATCTTACGAATGTGACAACATAATTTACGATTTTCGATGCTTTCGTAAAACAAGTTAATTCCTTTGGTATTCACCATTTCTTCAACCTGAGCAGTATCGGGATAGAAAGATTTTATGTTCAGGCCGTAGCGGTTTACAGTCCGGTGCAACAAATCATATGTTTCAGGAAAAACACGGCCGGTATCGAGAGTCATAATATTTGCCGATTTATCGATTTTGGAAATCAGGTAGGTTATTACCTGGTCTTCGGCTCCCAGACTGGATGCAAAAATGATTTTAGTTTCAAATAATGCTAGAGCCTTTTCGATTATCGCTCCGGCAGATAGTCCGGTCCATTGCTGATTCAGAAGTTCAATATTATATTTTGGATTCATAGTTTTACTTTTTATTCTGATTCCTGGAGTTTAAATGATAGTTCGGCAACAATTCCTTTATCTGATTGTACAACTGTACAACATTCAACGTCAGCATCATGTTCGAAAAACAGGATATACTTTTTTTCTACAGCTTCGTTCAGAAATATTTCTTTCTCGGATAACGTCACTAAAGGCTCAATATCAACTGACGGGATAAACGGGATAGGTATATTGGATTGAGTTGGTATGAAATCGCCCATATAAACGATGGTATGATTTTTCGTATGCAGGTATGGAATTATTTGTCCCCGGGTGTGACCATTATAAGTTTTCAGGGTGATGTTTTCGAAAGGCTGCATTCCATCTTCAAGCAGGCTCAGGCGACCACTGGCAAGCAATGGTTCCAGGTTGTCAGAAAAAAAAGCAGCTGTTTCACGCTTGTTTGGGCTCAATGCCCAATTCCATTGTGTCCTGGAAACCCAATACCTGGCCTTTTTGAAAACACATTCAGAGTTGCCTTTTTCGTTGTATTTCGTAGCTGCACCTACGTGGTCGTCGTGCAAATGAGTAAAAAGAATATCAGTAATATCATCAGCCTGAAATCCGGCTGATTCAAGTGATTTAAGAATATTTATTCCCGGTTCACGGTATCTTACGAAATAGTATTTCTCATTTCTTTTATCACCAAGCCCGGTATCAATCAGTATTTTCTTTTCATTTTGAATAACTAACAGGCAACGGGTGGTTATACCAATTAAATTATTTTCATCAGGATGGTGTTTACGCGACCAGATTGATTTTGGTACAACACCAAAAGCCACTCCTCCATCCATTTTCCAAATATCAGCTATTAACGGGAAAAGTTTCATTTACTACTAAATATAAACTCCAAAGGTACTGTTTTTGACTATTTCAGATATGATACTTCAAATATGAAATCAACTGTTTTGTTGGTTTAGGATAGATAGTTTAAAATTGTTAATAACTAATATGGAAAGACGTATTACCTTTTAACATATTTCTGGATAAATGTAAATATCTTTATATGAATATAAATTTAATTAACCAGATTACTAACCAAAATATCACCTAAACCAATTGTGTATGAAAAAGATCTACTTACTTGCAGTTTTGCTATTTGCGCTGGCATTTTCATCAGAAGCACAGGAAAAAACAATCAGTCCTTCGTTGATTGGTGTAGGACAATACCATGGTCTGTCGCAGCCGTTGCGGGATATTCCGGCCATGACAGCCGATGAATACGAAAAAATGGAAATTGATGCTGCAAAACCCCGGAATGAAGAGATTCGAGAGCGGTTGTATCCATTCGAAGCAACTGCCTTGCCAAAAGGAGATGATCCTGCATGGCAGCGTCAAATGGGAAACACCCAGGCTCCAAAAGCACCTATTGTTTCGTTTGACGGGCAAACATCACCCTATTTTCCACCTGATTGTAATGGTGCAACCGGTCCAAACCACTACATGCAGACAATCAATACGGTATACGCAATATATTCGAAAGCAGGTGCTCTTGTTGCAGGTCCGACCAACATGAATCTTTTGTTTGGCAATGTAACCGGTGCAACCTGCAACGATGGTGATCCTGTTATACTATATGATGAGCAAGCCGACAGATGGCTTGCAGTTGAATTCTCCATTTGTGGTTCGAACGATTATATGTTGTTTGCCGTTTCCCAGACCAATGACCCTACAGGAGCCTGGCACCGTTATTCTTTTGATGTGGCTGATATGCCGGATTATGAGAAGATAGGAATCTGGGGAGACGGGTATTATATGGGCACAAATAATTCAGGAGCTGGTAAAAATGATATTTATGTGTTTGAAAGATCAAAAATGCTATTAGGTCAGACCGCACAAATGGTTGGATTTGATAATGCATGGCGACCTGCTACAATTGATGGCTTCATGTGTGTTCCTCCGGTTGATAATGACGGAGCATTTGCCCCTGCGGGAAGCCCGGGATTATTTATTACTATAAACGATGACGCTATAGCAGGTGGCTCTGATCAGCTGTGGATATATGAACTCGCTGTAAACTGGACCACGCCTTCTTCGTCAACTTTTAACCGGGTTCAGCAATTGGCTGTTCCTGCTTTCGACAGTAATTTTGGTAATAACTGGACAAATATTAAACAACCCGGAACAACCCAGGAACTGGATGCCATTCCCCAGGTTGTGATGAATGCACCTCAATACCGTAATTTTGGTTCATACCAGACCTTGGTTTGTTGTCATACTGTAGATGTTGATGCCACCGATCATGCTGGTGTAAGATGGTACGAACTTCGTAAAACCACAGGAAGCTGGAGTTTGCGCCAATCAGGTACCTACGCACCCGATGTTCATTCGCGATGGATGGGAAGTATCAGGCTTAATGGACAAAATGAACTTGGTTTAGGATATTCTGTTTCCAGTGCTACTGTATATCCTGGAATCCGTTATACTGGTCAATCGGCTACAGCCTATGCTGCAGCTGCAGGAACTCTTGACCTTGCGGAGCAAACGATTACAACAGGTGCATACTCTCAAACCTCGTATGAGCGATGGGGAGACTATGCAGCCATTAGTGTAGATCCTACTGATGATAAAACCTTCTGGTTTACAACCGAATACATAGGCTCAGGCAATGCAAGGAAAACCCGGATAGCTTCATTTCAGGTTGGTTCATCTTCTGCCGGAATAGATCTTATTCCGCTCACGACGGCAGCCAACCCTCTTTCAATTACTGACGGACAAACCACAACGGCATCCTGCACGGTGAAGAACCAGGGATCATCCGCATCAGGCGCTTCAAATCTTAAATATTATTTTTCGCCGGACAATACGTATTCCGCAGGTGATATTTTGTTAGCCACAGATGCAGTAACAGCGCTAAATGCCGGAGCATCGCTAGCAGTTAGTGAAGTTGTTACTATTCCTGCCGGAACAACTCCAGGTACCTATTATATCTTATTTTATGCCGATGCCGATGCCCAGGTTACCGAAACCAACGAAACCAACAATGTTGGAAGTGTCCAGATAACAGTTACTTCATCTGCCGGTTCTCCTGACCTGGTTGTTCTGAGCCCGGCAACATCGCCGACAACTGTAAATGCAGGTGCTACTACATCCGCTTCCTGTGCAGTCAAGAATCAAGGTACAGCTACCGCTCCCGCTTCATCCTTAAAATATTACCTGTCAGCTGATAATGTTTATGCAGCGAGCGATATCTACCTTGCCACTTCGGCTGTTGCTTCCCTTTTAGTTAATGGAACAGCAGCTTTGAATAATGTCCTTACCATCCCTGCAAATACAGCATCCGGAACCTGGTATATTTTGTTTTTTGCTGATGCAGATGCACAGGTTGCTGAAAGCAATGAATCAAATAATGTTGGGTATATTACAATCACTGTTCCATCAACATCACAAGGTTGTAACAGTACCTCAAGGTATCCGAGTTCGACCCTCACACCTACAACCAACTGGAAAACTCAGAATTCAATTTATGCCGGCGAATACGCAGTATTTAATGTAGTTTTAGGCAGGGTGTATAGTTTTTCGTACTGCACCTCTGATGGTGCAAGTGCTTCCTATGATTCGGAACTAACCTTACGGAATTATTCTACCGATGCCTTTATAGCATACTCAGACGACTATTGTGGCGATGATGCAAAAATTATCTGGACAGCAACATTTACGGGCACAGTTAAGCTTGTAACTACAGTTTATGGTTGTGGTGTCAATACTACAAGCACTAAATTAAGATACAAGTATACTACTGCCAAAACAGCCGAAAGCATTGAAACAGCTGAACCTGAGTACCTGGTGTTTCCAAATCCAAGCAATGGACAAATAAGTGTTGAAGCAACGAGTGGGTTTAAAAATATGAAGCAAATTATTATTTACAATGTTTCAGGTAAACCAGTCAGATCGATGGATATTCCTGAAAAGGCAGACAATATCTACAATTTCGACCTTAATGACTGCGCTGCAGGTATGTATCTGGTAAAAATTGTAGGAATTGAAAAAACCGAACAATTTAAAGTGTTATTAATAAAATAATCATTCACATTCTTCCCATTGAAAAAGCTGCTCTGTTCATAACAGGGCAGTTTTTTCTTATTATTCCCTTTAAATATTACAACTTTCTGTTTTACCTTCGCACATCTCAAAAGAAATTATTTTTATTATGACTGAAAATCGTGTTCATTTTATTGCCATTGGCGGAAGTGCTATGCACAACCTGGCTATAGCTCTGCATCGAAAAGGATTCGAAGTTACAGGATCGGATGATGAAATATTTGATCCTGCCCGAACACGCCTGGAAGCTTATGGTTTATTGCCTGAGAAGTTTGGATGGTTTCCTGAAAAGCTGGATAAAAGTATTGACTCTATTATACTTGGAATGCATGCACGCGGGGATAATCCGGAACTGGCAAGAGCAAAAGAACTTGGCATGAAGATTTATTCTTATCCTGAATACCTTTTTGAGCAAAGCAAGAATAAGCTTCGGATAGTAATTGGAGGAAGCCATGGTAAGACTACGATTACAGCCATGATACTTCATGTTTTACATCAATGTGAGGTGGATACTGATTATATGGTGGGAGCGAAGCTCGATGGATTTGATGTAATGGTGCGATTGACAAAAGAGGCAAAAGTGATGATTTTTGAAGGTGATGAATACCTGACATCAGCAATTGATCTAAGGCCTAAATTTCACCTCTACAAGCCTGATGTTGCTCTGGTTAGCGGCATTGCCTGGGATCATATGAATGTATTTCCGACCTTTGAAAATTACATTGAACAGTTTCGGATATTTATGCAACTGGTTCCTGATTCCGGGTCTTTGATTTATTGCAATGAAGACAGTGAAGTTAAAAATCTTGCTGAGTCGGTTAAAGGCGGAATGAAAAAGTTCCCATACGGAGTTCCCGGGTTCAGGGTTTCGGGAGGGAAAACCTTACTTGTTGCACCTGAAGGCGAATTCCCTTTGAAGGTTTTTGGCCGTCACAACCTGATGAACCTCGAAGGTGCCAGGCTGGTATGTAATCAGTTAAATATCAGTAATTCTGAATTTTATAAGGCGATTTCTACATTTAACGGAGCTTCGAACCGACTGGAACTCATATCTGATAGGCCGGATTTTAATGCTTACCATGATTTTGCTCATGCTCCGTCGAAACTTAAAGCAACTATTCAGGCTGTGAAAGAACAATTTCCGGAGCGGAAGTTAGTTGCCTGTTTTGAATTACACACCTATAGCAGCCTTAACAAGGACTTCCTTGATCAATATGCCGATAGTATGGAAAAGGCTGATGTGGCGGTTGTTTATTTCTCCCCTCATGCCCTCGGGCTGAAAAAGCTGCCGATGTTGTCTTCAGAGGATATTAAGAAATCGTTCAGGAAAGATGGAATAATTGTTTTCTCTGATTCAAACCTGTTTCAGCGCTTTTTGCTTGGCGAAAATTGGACTGATTCGAACCTGCTGTTAATGAGTTCAGGCAACTTTGATGGATTAAATCTAAAAGAATTTGCTGAAAAACTTAGCCAGCAAGAAATCGGGGATAAAGCCTGAAACTAATGAAATGAGGCATTTGAAGCAATCATCATAAATCCATTCTGCTAACGGAATAAATTTTCCAAAATTGAACTCCAGGTTACATACTCCAGACCTGAAATTACCTGAGAGATACTATACGTTTTAAGGTTTGCTCAAATGGAACCAGTGGCTTACCTGACTGCTTCAGGCAGCGATTTTCATTTGATTTAATAAATTAGCCAGTGATAAATATTGCTGGATTTATAAAATAATGCACACGGATTATTGCTTCAATTTCCATTGTGAAAGCATACTCACACAGGTAGAGTCGGGTGTTGCTATTTTTGTACTGAAGCGTAAGGTTCGGGTATCATCAGGCCAAAAAATAACAGGCATTTTCTCGCCTCCGAATTCGCCATTGCTTTGCAGGAACGTTTCACCATCATCATTTACTCCAGACATACTGAACATAATTGGACCCGTACCTTTATACCTGTAAAGATACACCCTGGATAAATCATTGAATTCCATCGAAACTTCCCCGCATAAAATACCATTTTCCTCAAAAAGCCGTTTTTTAAATTTAGTTGCCCCGGGAAAATCTCTTTCCAGCTTTTCGCCTTTTAGCCATAAATCAGCCATTTCGTTATAATCAACGGTTAATTCACCGGTCGAATCAATTATGCTCGAAAATATGTTCACGTATTTTATAGTTAGCTTGCCTGAATTTTCACCTGTCAGGTGAAAAACGTATTCTTTGCGCTCACAGGTAAGGCAACCGGCAAGGCTGACAGAAAGAAAGATCAGTATGAGTAATCGAAAAAAATTCTTTATTCCAGGCATTTGTGAAATGCGGTTTAGCCTACAAATGTAAGAAATTTATACCGAGAAGCAGGTCCAGGTAATTTTTAAAAAAGTTATAACCTTACATATAGTATTTTCCCGGTCTACGTCACTTTAACTTTCATCTAACAATAATGCTATTATTTGAATGCCAGGCATATATATCATGTTTGTTGTAGTTTATGCCAGTGCTAAATGATTGTTTTCGATTCATCATTTTGACCCCTTCTGTCCGCCTGAGGCAGACATCTCACTGAGGGGGAGAACCTCACAAACATGATTAAGGCCTAATGTTCGCCTTTTAGATCCTATAAAACCCACTCCTCACTATTTCTATGTATTTCTATGTATTTCCATCTATTTCTATGTATTTCTATGTATTTCCATCTATTTCTATGTATTTCTATGTATTTCATTTTTTTTAGTTTGTTCCTGATTGTGCCATTGCTGAATGGTGGTAGTCTATTTACTATATTTGCGGCTCTTTTAAAAATAAATATGCCAGGAATCCTCAGTCAGCTATATGCCAATATCCTTGATTCGTCCTGGCTCGAAGTGGTTGCAGTAATTTTCGGTATTCTTAGTGTCTGGTTTGCCAGAAAAGAAAATATCCGGGTATATCCCACAGGGATTATCAATGTGCTCATCTATGTTTACCTGTGTTTTTATGCAGGATTGTACGCTGATATGGCAATCAATGCGTTTTATTTCGTAATGAGCGTGTTTGGATGGTACAATTGGTCGAGACGCGATGAAAGTATGCATCATATTCCGATCAGCAGCCTTAACATAAAACAATGGATAGTATACATACTGATGATATGTATTGCTTTTGGCTTAATTTATTATGTTCTTTCGAATTATACTGATAGTACAGTGCCTGTTTTTGATTCATTTACGACGGCCTTATTCATTGCCGGGATGTGGCTTATGGCCATCAAGAAGATTGAGAACTGGCTGCTTTGGATATTGGGCGATTTGCTGGTTATCCCGATGTTCGCGATTAAAGGTTTGGCATTTACCAGTATTCAGTATATAGTTTTCCTCGTTCTGGCAGTTTTAGGGTATATTGAGTGGCGAAAACGTTTACACGAAAAAATCGGTTCATGATACGCATTTCAATAACAGGTCCTGAATCTACAGGAAAATCCTGGTTAGCCGAAAAACTGGCTGAACATTATCAAACAAAATGGATACCTGAATATGCCCGTACTTACCTGAAGAACATCAACAGGCCATATAGTTATAAAGATATTCTGGAAATCGCCCAAAAACAGTTCAGAGAAGAAAATTCTGTACCTTTGGGTACCGGGTTATTATTCTGTGATACCGATTTCTGTGTAACAAGTATCTGGTGCAATGTGAAATATGGAAAATGTCATGAATGGATTACATCAAAACTATATGAAAATCATTACGATCTCTATTTGCTTTGCAATATAGATTTGCCCTGGCAATATGATCCGCTTCGTGAACATCCTGAAATGCGATCAGAACTTTTCGGAATGTATTGTAACTTAATGGAAGTTCACCGCTTTAACTACCGGATTGTAAGCGGAACCGGAGAGCAAAGGCTTAAGAATGCAATCGGTTATGTTGATGAATATCTCCGGACCCGTCCAAAGTAACCCTCAAAACAGATCACTCTTTATTCCGGCTTCGAAGCCGGATCAGAAAACTGTTGTTCGCGCGGCACAATATCGTTAAATTCGAATTTAAATGTTTTCATAAAATCAGCGAAAGGCTTTGTTTTATATGCCTCGCTCACAACGTAGTTGGTCAGAATGAAAAAAGCCTCAGGGCTCAGGTATGAATTTTCGGAAAGTATAAGCCTGTTAGTCGCATCAAAATAGAAAATTGAAGGAAACTCCATTTTACCTTTCATCATGGTTTCTGCCAGCTCATGATAATTACCGGCTTTATGATCATTGTAATAAAGCTTATTCCATTTTAAAGTGTCCGAAGTCTGAGCATCTATCCTTACACAGTAAAAATGCTTTTCCAGAAATTCAGCGACTGTATTATGGCTGAAAGCATTTGCCAGCATAACGGAAGAAGCAGCGTTGGTTTTAGTATAAAATGTAAGAAAAATACCTTTAGGGTTTTCTTCGTTAAGTCTTAACGCTTCTGTTAGTGGTAACCAGTTAATAGCTAAAGGAATGTGAGTCACTTTCTGGTTGGGCGGGAACGTATGAAAATATGCAGGTGCCCAGATTTCGTACCGGGTTGTTTTCTGGATATTTTCGGATATATAAACCAGCATGCAAAGCATGTCATAATACTCTTTATATCCTCTGAATGTAAATCCATGATTTTGATCATCATACATAATAACTGAAGGGACATCCGGTTTATTTCCCATCAGTAAAGCAGCCAGATCATGGTAAGGTTTTGTTGGGTCCTTTTTATATACTTTCCCATCCATAAATGTAACATCTGCCTTGCTGCTTACATCGAATTTGACTGCATAAAATTTTGCATTTGTGTATGCACATACTTCTTTACGGGTAAAGGTGTTCTTTAGCATGAGTAAAGATGAATCGTTATTCGCTTTATAGAAAAATACCAGAATTGGCTTTGGCTTTTCCTTGTTTAGCAATTTAACCTGCTCAAAAGTGAGCCAGTTAATAGCAGGAAGCAGTTTGGTTTGTGAAAAAAGACAAAGGGGGGGAAGTAATATTCCCATTATTAAAGCTGTTCTGAAAAGTGCTAACCTGATGATTCTCATAAATAAAAGTTTCGTAAAATGCCTCTGATATTGAATTTGTAAAAGTAACAAGTATTTGAATGCTTATTTTAATATGGATTTATATTGTTGGAATTTTTACTTTTGATAACAATTTTTAACTTTTCACATATTGAAAGCTACACCCAAAGTATTATTCCTTGCTCGCTGGTATCCTGACCGGTATGATCCGATGAAGGGCTTGTTCATTAAGCGCCATGCCGAGGTTGTAGCAGGTTTCGCTGATGTGGCAGTTTTATATTTGTGTGCAGCTCCGGATAAACCTCCCGGTTACAGTATTGAAAAAAGTGTTGAAAACGCAGTAGTCACTATTGTAGTTTACTACAGTACCTGGAAACATTTGCCATCGTTTATTTCAAAGATGGTAAGCGGATTTGTTTTTGTGACAGCATTGGTAAAAGGATACAAATTTATCTGGGAAACATGGGGAAAACCGGATATCGTTCATGTTAATGTACTTACCCGGATAGGAATACTCGCACTTTGGTTGTATAAAATCAAGGATATAAAGTACGTTATTACAGAGCACTGGTCGCGTTATTTGCCGATTTCAGGAACCTACCGGGGCATGCTCCGGAAGATTCTGACAAAATTTGTGGTAGGCAATGCCTCGGCAGTAAGCACGGTTTCGCAGAACCTTGCCATGGCTATGAAAAGTTACGGACTGCACAATGATCACTATATGGTATTACCAAATGTGGTTGATACTGAGGTTTATTCCCATTTATCCTACGGTACAGAGAAAAAAATAAAGAGATTTATTCACATTTCATGTTTCGAAGACCGGTCGAAAAACATAAGCGGGTTGCTGAATGTAATCAGCAGGCTTACAAGCATAAGGAACGATTTTGAGTGTATAATGGTAGGGGAGGGTATTGATTTTGAAAAAATGAAAGCATTCGCAAAGGATCTTGGATTAAAATCACCCCAGGTTCAATTTACAGGTCTTCTTGAGAACGAAAGCCTTGTTTCTGTTTACCAGAGCGCTGATTTTATGGTACTCTTCAGCAATTACGAAAACATGCCTGTAGTGATCAGCGAAAGCCTTTCGTGCGGATTACCGGTAGTGGCTACTTCGGTTGGTGGAATTCCGGAATACATTAACATGAATAACGGCAAACTGGTCGCGGCAGGTGATGAAACAGCCCTACTCGAAACCATAATCTTTATGCTGGATCATTTCCACGAGTATAATAAGACACAGATTCGACAGAATGCAGTTAATACTTTTAGTAAAAAAGCTGTTGCGGAAAAAATTGAAGAACTTTATAGTTTTGCAACATTTTGATATAGATATAAAAAAATGAAATTTGGAATACTGTGCAACGGAAATAATTTTCAGCAATGGCAGCTCGATACTATCCGGAATCTGGTTTCGGGCGGTCATACCTGTGCTTTGCTTATTGTTAATGCCAATAGAGTTAAACTGCCGGGCTTCCGCGAGAAAATTATTCATTATCCCTATTCAAAACTCATTTATAGACTTTGGTTCAGGTATATGATGAAACCTGAGGCTAAAAAGACTGTTGATATCAGTAATTATTATCCGAACCTGCGGGAAATTCATTGTTTTACCACGAAGAAGGGGTTTGCAGAATATTTCGATAAGAATGAAATCAGAAAGATCAGGTTCTGTGAGCTGGATTTTATTCTCAGATTTGGTTTTGGAATAATAAAAGGGGAAATTCTGGATTCAGCAAAATATGGAGTCTGGTCTTATCACCACGATGATGACCGGAAGTACCGCGGAGTGCCTACCGGTTTTTGGGAGATCTTGTTTGGTGACCCGGTAAATGCTGCCATTCTTCAGCGACTCACCGATAAACTTGACAGCGGAGTTATACTGCGAAAGGCATTTTTTGGAACCATAAACCATTCGTGGGAGGCTAATCTCAATATGCTGTTAAAAAATACAACCGAATGGCCTTCACAGGTATGCAGGGAAATTGACAACGGACACACGGAATTTCTTTCAGTAGCTAATGCGCCGGCATTAGGTATCTATAAGTTGCCAAATAACATTCTGATGCTGCGTTTTTTATTGAAAGCTGCTAAAAATAAACTCGCATTTCATTTTTATGATTTATTCCTAACCGAAAAATGGAATGTGGGAATTATTCCTGTATCTGCAGAATTACTTGTTCAGCCGGGATATTCCGAACTTCCGGAACCAACATGGTTTGAAATTAAGGATCAGAAATCAGTTTATCATGCCGATCCGTTTGGTTTTAGTATGGATGATCAATATCATATTTTGTGCGAAGAATATGACTACAAAACAGCAAAAGGACTCATCGTTTCTTATACCATTGACTGCTTATCAAACCAGGTGAAGAAGAAAACAATTGCGCTTAAAAAAGACTATCATCTGGCATTTCCTTACCTGTTTGAATACGGGAACAAATACTATTGCATTCCCGAAAATTCCGAAGGAGGAAATGTTGATCTTTATCAATACAATCCGACAATTGGCAAACTGGAATTTGAACAAATGCTGATTGAAAACCTGCAAGCTGTTGATCCGTCATTATTTTATTATGAAGGAATATGGTGGTTGTTTTTTACTGACAGGATATCAACCAATGAACGCCTTCATATCTGGTATTCTTCAGATATGTGCGGACCATACACTCCTCATGGTAATAATCCCGTAAAAGCTGATATCCGGTCATCGCGTCCTGCAGGAAACCCGTTTGTTCAGGATGGTAAACTTATGCGCCCTACCCAGGATTGCTCTATCCGCTCAGGAAGACGGATTTGTATAAATCAAATTCTCAAGCTCAGTCCGACAGCGTTTTTTGAAGAAGAATATGCAATACTGAATCCGGCTGCAGCTTCAAAATTCCGCGATGGTATGCATACATTTTGTGTAACTGATGGTGCGGTTATTGTTGATGGCAAACGCGAAATCTTTATCTGGCAGGCTTTTGTGAGAAAACTGTCCTTAAAAATCAATAATCTTTTTAACAAAACGAAATGATAAGAACAAAACTCATTTTACTTTTCTTCTCTCTTTATTTAGTAAACAGCGGAATCGTTTGGGCGCAGCAGACTCAAAATCCAGTCACTTCAGAAAATCTTATGCTTCGCGATGTTACGATACTCGCCTCTGATTCCATGCAAGGGCGCGAAGCCGGCACTTACGGAGAGCAAATGGCTTCAGCATATATTTCTGAGCAAATGCGTGAAATCGGGTTGTTGCCCAAAGGAAACAAAGATGGTTCATACCTTAGTGAGTTCAGGATGAGTTTTCCTGTTATATTTAAAGAAGCTGAACTTAAAATCAATGATATTGAATTTAAACATGTTGAAGAGTTTGGCGCAACGGATTTGTCAGCACCCGGCACAATAACGGCCCAATTATTCAATCCTCACAAACGAAGGGGTGAAGCTGCTTACACTTACGATAATGAGTATAAAAATACAGATATTAACGGCAAAATAGTTGTTATTGATATTGCAACAAATAAAAGCATAAATGAGAACAGTGAGATTCTGAAAGAGATCATCTCCCGGGTAAAAACTGCAACCGGAAAGGGAGCGGTTGGTATTATTCTTCACAATAGCTCAAATAAAACTACTGAAAACCTGTTGTTTGGATCGCCTTTCACAGAATCACTGAATGTTCCTGTGATCTATATAGCAAAGCTCCCATTTAATAAGATCAGAAAAATTAAAACTGCGGATTGTACCTTATCTGTTGTGATAGATCGCACAATTTCAAAACCTGCAAATGTAATAGGGTGGATTGATAGAAAATCAGCTAAGACCGTTGTGATAGGAGCCCATTACGACCACGTTGGTGTTAAACCCGGCAAGCCGGAGGAAGACAGACCTCCCCAGGTTTACAATGGAGCTGATGATAATGCCAGCGGAACAGCAGCCTTACTCGATCTGGCCCGATGGGCAGAAGGAAACAAAAATTTAAAGTATAACTATATATTTGCAGCTTTCAGTGCTGAAGAAAAAGGATTGTTCGGATCAAAAGCATTTTGCAGCCTTCCATGGGTAAATAATGAAAATATTGTTTATATGCTGAATATGGATATGGTTGGCCGTCTTGGATGCCAGGGTGATACTATAAATGCTCTTGGAGTGGCTTCATCCCCTGTATGGGAGCCTCTTTTGGACACGCTCAGGCATCCTGATTTTTCAATTAAGAAAATTAATGGAGCACCGGCATTTTCGGATCATGCTCCCTTTCTGAAAAAGAACATACCGATAATTTATTTTACTTCGGGACTTCACCCTGAGTATCATACCCCAAAAGACGACTCCGAATTAATAAACTTTGTGGGAATGAGTGAAATAGTGGCATATATCAGGCATTTTATCTGTTCGGCAGAGGCATTGCCTGAAATTCCGTTTCATAAAATCAATCCGTTGCAAAATACAAAAGCGTACATCCAGACTTTTTAATTATAAGGATGTTCTTTTAGAGGCAGATAGCAGCAGGTTAAATGTAAAATCATCCTGCCGGGTGCTGCTCATCTCTAGAAGAAAGATCACTATTCCAATCAAACTTGTAATCGGAAGAATCATAAGTAAAAACAAATAAGGAATCAATGAAATGGTCTTTGCGAAGATTTTTTTAAGTTTCCACAAATCAGGGAACGAACGCATATACCGCATATAAATAGCATACATCATTGATCCAAATCCGCCAAAACTTTCAATTGTAACATCGCTGAAGCCGTTGTTTTCCGATAACTGATTGAGATTAAATGCTGTATGCCGGTATCTGTCCTCTTTACTCCATACCGGATATAGAAAATCAGTGGTAAGCAGCAATTTACCTCCGGGTTTCATAACACGGTTTATCTCACCGAAAAATTTATCAGGTTGTCCGAGCACCGATAAAACCTGAAAACAAGCAACCCCGTCAAGTGAATTATCAGGCACGGGGAGTGAGGATCCATCTTCAATCCAGTAAGTAGTGCGTTTTTCCAGATTTAGGAAATCCACTGAGTTGTAATGGCGTTTCGTATTAGTGGTTAAATATTCATTTGCTCCTGAGAAGTACTTTTTATAAGGCTGATCACCGGCACCAATATCGAGCCAGCGACCATTTATTGTAGGTGAGTAATGTTTTAGTTTAGTGTGCATCATTGCCTTATGGATGTCAAACTGCATATACTGCAGATATTTATAAAGCAACCAGGCAGGCTTGAAATATTTCATTTTAGCATTTTGTGCAAACTTAATGAATCACATTCAATTCAGGTGTTAACTTTTATACTTTTGTAAAGCCAAAGATGAAATCTGGAATATTAAACATTTTATAACGCGGCTGACATATTTTCAAATACAAAGTTCATCTAAGCTCGAAGATATGCCCAATATAGGCAGTATTCCGGCTGACCTGCTAAGAGTATCAGGGATAGACACACCTGACGATCTTTATAAAACAGGTACCATACACGCTTTAAGCCGGATTAAAGCTAATTGAACCAGATGCATGCTTTAGTAAGTTGTGTGCACTCGAAGGCGCTGTTGAGGACATCAGGTGGTATAACCTTTCCAGGGATAAAAAGGATGAATTAAAGCATTTTTTTGCACTGATGAATAAATAGTCCACATTCATCCTTTCCATCATTATCCTCAATCCATAAGCTATTATCGGATATTAATCGGGAAGGTTGCGTGTTTTTTTGTAATTTCGCTTTTCTTTCAAATTTCCGTTCCCCAATCTATGCTTCTGCGTAAAGTTTTATTTTTATTGCTCTTTTCTTTAATTCTTACTTTCCCTGCATTGGCCTCTGGTTATTCAGATAATTCAGTTGGAACTGATACACTGGTGAAGGAAATGTCTCAGGATGAAACTATACTGTATAATTTGATCAATGATATACGGTTGCAGAATAAGCTGACTTCCATTCCCTGGTCACTCAGCTTAAGCATAGTCGCTCATGTTCATATTGACGATCTGATTGCGTCGAAGCCACAGGATAACGGGTGTAGTTTTCATAGCTGGAGCGGATCGGGGAAATGGACAGCGTGCTGTCATTCCATGGACCCTGCCGGAATTCAATGTATGAAAATAAAGCCGAGGGAGATAACAGGTTATCCGGGTTATGGCTACGAATTAATATATTGGGGTGAAGAAAAAGCCACACCTATTGATGCTGCAGGTTTATGGCAGCAGACAGAAGCTTCGGCTGACATGATCCTGAGCCGGGGCAAATGGAATAGTTATCATTGGAAGGCTCTGGGAGTTGGAATAAAAAATGGTTATGCTATACTCTGGCTAGGAGAAAAGACTGATAAGAATTCTGATGTTAATCCCATTAAAAACACAACTATAGCAAAGATTCCTTCTGAAAATAACGATACGTCTGTTAAATCCAAGGATGATGAAGGAGCAATGAATGAGGTTAATGCCGACCAGTCTGATGAGTTAAATACTAAGTATTATCTTATTGTGAGTAGTGTAAAAACTGCTGAATCGGCTAAATCAGAATTGAAAAGGGTTAAATCTAAAGGTTACCCTGAAGCTGTAATTCTCGCAAACGGATCAGTTTACAGGATTTCACTCGGGTCATTTGATACAATAAAAAAAGCAAAAACTAAACTCAAAGTATATAAAAACGTGTTTCCTGATATTTGGGTGTATAAAAAATAAAACTACAAGTATTCATAGAAATTTTTAAGTAGCCAACCTGAAAAGTATTTGTTTTTTGATGATATACCTGTGCAAAACTCATTCATAACTTCTGATGCAGAGCTTGAAATCCCTTTAGGGATTACTATATATTTGTCCGCGTATTATGGAAAATATTGAAAAATACAATGAGGAAAGTATCCGGTCACTCGACTGGAAAGAACATATCAGGCTTCGCCCTGGTATGTACATCGGGAAGTTAGGCGACGGATCTTCACACGATGATGGTATTTACGTGCTCATCAAGGAAATAATTGATAACTGCATTGATGAATTTACGATGGGCCATGGCAAAAGCGTTGAGGTTACCATCAAAGAACATAACGTCACTATTCGCGATTATGGCCGGGGTATCCCGCTTGGTAAACTGGTAGAATGCGTTTCGCAGATCAATACAGGCGCTAAATACGATTCAAAAGTCTTTAAGAAAGCAGTCGGACTAAATGGTGTTGGCTCCAAAGCTGTAAATGCCCTCTCAAATAATTTTATTGCCCAGGCTATCCGGGAGGGACGCACAAATACGGTTGAGTTCAGGCGGGGGGAATTAATCAGTGAATCCGGCGAACAGCCTACCGATCTGCGGAACGGCACCCTGATCAGCTTTTCTCCTGATGTTCAGTTATTTGGAAATTATCATTTTCTCAAAGAGTACATTGAACAAATGCTATGGAATTATTGCTTCCTGAACAATGGTTTGACAATAGTTTTTAACGGACAGCGGTTCCAGGCTAAAAACGGTCTGCTCGATATGCTCGAAAAATCAAACAACGGTAATGCAATCAATTATCCGATCATCCATATTAAAGATGAAGATTTTGAATGTGCTTTTACCCACAGTGCCAAGCAATACGGCGAAGAGTATTATTCATTTGTTAACGGTCAGCATACCACACAAGGCGGAACGCATTTGTCAGCTTTCAGGGATGCTTTAGTGAAAACCATACGCGAATTCTTTGGCAAAGACTTTGAATACAGCGATATACGTTCATCTATTATTGCGGCAGTCAGTATCAAGGTAAGTGAGCCCATATTCGAATCACAGACAAAAACAAAACTGGGATCGCAGCATATTGAACCCGGAGGTATCACAATTAACAAGTATATCACTGATATTCTGAAAAAGAAGCTTGACAATTTCCTGCATATGAATTCGGATACTGCCGAAGCTCTTTACCGTAAGATTCTCCAATCGGAAAAAGAGCGCAAGGATATGGCCAATATCAAAAAGCTTGCGAAGGAAAGTGTTAAGAAAGTCAGTCTCCACAATAAAAAGCTAAGGGATTGCCGCCTGCATTATAATAGCAATGATGAACGCCGGCTCGAAACCACTTTGTTTATCACCGAGGGTGATTCAGCAAGCGGTTCAATAACAAAATCGCGTGATGTCAATACGCAGGCCGTTTTCAGTCTGAAAGGCAAGCCGCTCAATTGTTATGGGAAGACTAAAAAAGTGGTTTACGAGAACGAAGAATTTAATCTTTTACAATCCGCATTAAATATTGAGGACGATATTGAAAACCTTCGTTACAACAATATTGTAATCGCGACAGATGCAGATGTGGATGGTATGCATATCCGGTTGTTACTTCTGACATTTTTCCTGCAGTTTTTCCCTGACCTGGTAAAGTCAGGTCATGTTTATATATTACAGACTCCGTTATTCAGGGTCCGGAATAAGAAAAAAACCAATTATTGCTATTCCGAACAGGAACGACAGGATGCGCTTAACGAACTGGGTCCGAATCCCGAAATTACAAGATTTAAAGGACTTGGGGAAATATCTCCGGACGAATTCCGGCACTTTATAGGATCCTCCATGCGCCTCGATCCCGTTATTTTAAAACACCTTTCAGAGATTGAAACTATTCTTTCATTCTATATGGGAAGCAATACTCCCGAAAGGCAGTTGTTTATTATTGATAACCTGCGGAACGAAGGGGAAATAGAGGAGAAGATACTGGAAGAAGTGGCGTAGTTTTTATTCTAAACTTCGTTAGGGCGTGTTTTCTGAGAAGTCCGGCAGTTTTTTTTTTTGCTAAATTATTTCGACATTAATTCAAAAAATTATTTACCAGAAGCTTTCAATCTATCTTTTTCATTTCCTTTTTCAGACCCCATCCTATATACCAGGCTTTAATAAGGTTGCCGTTATTTTCTGTTTCAAATTCTATCTGCTGGTCGGTATTGTTGTCAAAAAAGAACTTTGTCTTTGACTCCGGCTTCAGTTCAATGTCGTCACCACCGCCCGAATGAACGAATAATTTTTCATCTTTTTTAATTAATTCAATTGGAAAGGCAACCATATAAGGCGGCCTCAGGAGTGGCATCATATATTTGCCCAAATAGGTATCAATGACGGTATTTGCATCCGTTTTGTTGTGAGCATATGACATTATGAAATTTTTATTCAAAACTATTGCTGCCAGTGCATCTGCAATATAATCGGAGTGCGATTCATTGTTGGATAAAACGACTATAGTTACATCATCATCTGTATATCGGATAAGCATGCCTTCATAGCCGGGATATGATCCATTGTGAAAAATATAATTTCCGAGATCATTTTTCCCAACCCGTATTCCATATCCGAAGCAGACAAAGGGGAAAGTTTTTTTTTCGAATTGTGTCGAAAGCATTTCTTTCTGTGTAATTTCTGTGAGCAAACTGTGATTCCTGAGTGCGTGGTCCCATTTTAAAAGATCGCCGGTTGTTGAAATTATCATGCCTTCGCCGGTAAATCCTGAGAGGTAGCTTGTCCAGCCGCTTAGCATACTATCAGCCCGAACATACTTTTTCAAATCTTCGGAATAAACAAATCCATAAGCAAAACCGGGAATTTGTTCCACAGACCGGGGCCCATTCACAACATTTGTATGATCCATTCCCAATGGTTTAAAGATATGCTCTTTCATATACGCATTATACGACTGTCCTGAGATCTTTTCAATAATGGATGCCAGCATGATAAAAGCAGTTCCAGAATACATGAGATCCTCACCAGGCTTGAAATAAGTAGGCGGCTTTTCACTGGCAAGCAACCTTATCATATCCGCATTGGAAGCGATTTTATTGTGGTCAAAAAATTTTGTTACTAATCCAAACCCGTCGGGCATGCCCGACGAATGAGTAAGTAGTTGTTGAACAGTAATATTTGGATAAGGAAGTTCCGGAAAGAATTTTCGGAGTGTATCCGTATAGCTGATCAGGCCTTTATCTTTAAGCAGAAGTATCCCCACTGCAGTGAATTCCTTGGCAATGGAGCCACAATCAAAAATGCTGCTACTGTCAAGCTTAATTCTTGTATTGAGATCAGCAAATCCGAATGATTGCTTATAAATTACTTTGCCGTTTTTTGCAACCAAAACATTGCCATTGAACTGATACAGATTTGTTTGAGTTTGCATATATTTATCAAAAACAGTTGTTCTGTTTTGGGCAAACATAGCGAACGGAATCAAAAGAAGGAGAAAGATTTTTTTCATAAGGGATTGTATGAGAGTTATCAATTTGAAATCAAGAAGTATTTGTATCTGGAGACTTTATTGTGTCCGTAGAATTCTATTTTGGGTGATAAAACTTATAGACCTATAAGTAAATCCGGAAGAAGTATTATTTCAAAATACGTTCAAGCTCATTAATGTCATTCTTCAAGCTTTTATATGCAACAAGCTTTCCAACAAATTTCCCTATTCCTGCCATCAAAAAAATAGATAAAGCAGAAAATACATAAACCATAAACGAAAGGTTGGCAATACTTTTAAACTTTCCCCATTATTTGTAATTGAAAGATCATTGATGCTATTCGTTTTTCGTCATTGTCTCCAAAGGCAAGGTTATAAACATTTTCACTTCCTGTATCTGTAACTGTACCAATTTCTTAATTTACCTTTTTGGTTCTTCGTTTACAAATTCGTAAATCCATGAGAATCCCTCCGACATTTACAAATACTTTGGTTTGTTCAATTATTCTTTCTTTGTTACAAAGCAAAAACTTTTTTGGGCTTTGAGTTAAGTGTTTGCTATCGGCAAAACGTGTCCTGAAAGATGTTAATGGCCCGTTACCTTATGGTTATCAGAATTTATTTGTATTTTCTTTGCTTCGGGTGCGTCTCCCGACGCATTCGCCCGACCATCTCAAATTAAATTCTAAACGGCATGTGTCCGAAATAAATAGATGAACCAACAGGTGCAGAGCCAATACTGCATATTAGCAGTATTAGTCAGGATTGCAATCCAGGTGAAGCACGGGCTGTAATGCTGATTAATACACATTCAACAGGTAAATCTATAGCCTGTTTTATATCGTCACACGACTCAAAATAGATCGCGCAAACGGTGGAAATATTTTAATTATTGTATTTTATAGTAATAGTAATCGGGAGGAGTAATACCAGTAGCCTGATCGGTTGAATAATGTACAAATAATACAGTTGAACTATTCATTTTCATTGTAGCACTGGCATGTCCGATACTTGCATTGCCATTTCCGTATCTATATGTTCCGGTAGTAGTATATGAAGCATTTCCTAAAGATTCGATACTTGAAAAAAGTATATCATTTACCGCGAATTTACTAGCAGCTGCAGCATTTGTATTAATATAAGTTATTGTGCCGTTAGCAGTAGTAGGGTTTATTGCTAAAATTAAAGTATCATTTGCACCACCGAATACGGTGGTTTGCCATAATCCATTTAGGTCTGTTAAATTGTTGCCACCGGTATCACTGCTCTTCTTGCACGAAACTGATACAATTATTAAAACTATGGAAAGTAAGGAAATTGAAAAAAGGGTTTTATTTTTCATCTCATGTAAATTTATTGGTAATTTAATTTTATTTCCGCTTCGGATTAATAACAAAATGTTTTTAATGCAGCTGATTACAAATCTAATCTACTAAAGAATTCTTAAACAAAAAATTATTTGGAATGTTCACCAACAGATAAAATATACTCCATTACTGGCAGTATCTCCGGAAGCGTAACTGTATTAATTGAGATTAATTACAGTCAATTTAATAACATCGACGTTTTATTGATTCTATCCGGGTATTTGTTGCAGCAATTTTGGTTCGGACGCATCTGCTGACACGTTCGCACGGTATTTCATTTCAAATTAAATTTTTACTGGCACGCGTAGGAAATAAAGACGCGCCAACTGGGGATCCTCCATGCGTCTCAATCCCGTTATTTTAAAACACCTTTCAGAGATTGAAACTATTCTTTCATTCTATATGGAAAGCAATACTCCCGAACGGCAGTTGTTTATAATTGATAACTTAAGGAACGAAGGAGAACTGGAATCTGAACTATTGGAAGAGGTGGCCTAATTATTTCCTGGTGTATCAGCAATAAACATTTTTGTATCAGGTCTTAATTTACATTAATACAACTATTTAAAAGCTTCCCCCAGATTCCTGACAATATCTCCCGCCACGCTGCCGCGCGAATCCTTCCTAAAATCCGCATGTCTTTGTTAAAAAAAGCTGTAAAACTTTGCAAAACAAAGAATTACAGCTATCGTGTTTTCACCTGAATTAGTGTTGCTACAAAACACGGTATGAAAATAATACAAAGTCCTAACATCTCAGCATTTGGTGGATTAAATTTCGTCATAAAGGAAGCAATTGATTTAAAGATCAACAAGTTATTTAATGATGAACTTCCTACTTTACCCAATCAGACAAAATATCGTTGGTTTGATTTGATAATGTCCTATTGGTCAGTTTTCTTTTGTGGTGGAGACTGTTGTGAAGATTTAAATATCAATTTGAAAGCTAATCTGAGAAATAACCCATTTATTCAAATTCCAAGTCCTGATAGAATATTAGATAGAGTCAGAGAACTAGCTGATACACCACATTATTATACTGCAGACAGAGGCAAGAAGGAA
>JBBRCH010000024.1:0-54671 GCA_038204995.1 Bacteroidales bacterium
TTTCCATCTTTAGACCTTTTTTAGGTTGACAATTATTGTTAATTGTGTGCCTACACCAACTTCACTTTGGATTTTAAGTTCGTCGGCATTGTTTTTTATATTCTGAAGTCCCATTCCGGCTCCGAAACCCATTTCACGAACTTTTGCCGTTGCTGTGGAGTAGCCTGCCTGCATTGCCATTGCAATATCCGGTATGCCGGGACCAGTGTCTATCAGCTGAATATGCACACGGTTTGTATCGACATCACAAATAATTTTTCCTCCATTGGAATGAGCCACTATATTAACTTCGCCTTCGTATAACGAAACAACAATTCGCTTTATAACCTGAGGATCCACATTGAGTTGCTTTAGTATTTTTTTAAAACTACTCGAAGCATCGCCAGCCTTGGTGAAATTACCTGCTTCTATGTTGTATTCAAACTGCATCTGGCTAAAAGTTTAGTAAACAGGATTAATTCCATTCTGAAACAAGAGACCACAAGTTTTATACATGGAGTAACTACATTGCATAATTACTATCCTGTTTTCTTCGGCTAATGCAATCATTTCGGGACTTGCTTTTTTATTGCGCACGAGCACTATATTCTTTATATCCGACATTTCGGAGGTACGGATCGTTTGTATATTTACCAGTCCGGTGAGTAGCAGTAATTTCTCGCTGTCAATTGTCAAAACATCACTCATCAGATCCGAAGCAAATACTGCCTGAACTTCTCTTCCGAGCCTACTCTGACCACAAATCACTTCTGCTCCGAGAATGGATGCAACTTCTTTTAAATTCATTTTAAATTCTGCCGTTTAATAGTAAGTAAATAAGCGTGTAGAGACTTAAGCTGCAACCCCAATTTTAAGCTGTAAAATTACGAGTAATATATTGGAAAAACAAGATTACTGTTATTTTATTCACACTGTTAATAAAATAACAACAAATTTATAATTAGTCTTAATAAGAGGCGTTTACATATGGATTAAAATAGATTTGTTAATAATCATGGTTATGTTTTATAGCTTATAAAGTGTAAATTTCAAGAAGTAAATCATATTTGAAAAAATGCAAAAACCGCCTGAATTAGTGGCGGCTTTTGCAGAAAAAATATTGTAAAGAAATTAGTAGCGCTTACGAACTTTGTAATGAGTATGTAATAATTCGTGTGATTTATGCCCAAGTGGTTGTGTAAGATATTCTTTGTACACTTCGACAACTTCTGGGTTTTCATGCGACTTACGAATAGTTTTACCCATATCTTCTGCATAAATAGCTTCGGCTCTCCGTTTACGTATTTCTTCAGATGTAGGTATGGGTTGACCACCGCCTCCGATACATCCGCCCGGGCATCCCATTACTTCAATGAAATGGTAATTTGTTTTACCCGATTGTACAGCATCCATCAACTGTTTGGCATTGGCAAGTCCGTGAGCAACAGCAACATTTAGTTCTACTCCTTCGAGAAAATTCCATTCAGGTTTAGTATTTTTAATCTTAATGCTTGCTTCTTTTACGCCTTCCATTCCTCGTACCGGTTTGATATTGAGGTTAGTAAATGGAACTTCATTGCCAGTGATAATCTCATAGGCTGTTCTCAAAGCTGCCTCCATTACACCACCGGTAGTACCGAAAATAACAGCTGCTCCTGATGATTCGCCAAGAATACTGTCATATTTGCCATCTTCAAGTTTTTCGAAATCTATACCCGCCTGCTTAATCATCATTGCCAGTTCACGGGTAGTTAATACATAATCAACATCCTTGAAACCTGAATCACGCATTTCGGAGCGATTGCATTCAAATTTCTTTGCAGTACATGGCATAATTGAAACTACTACCATGTTTTCGGCCTTGATATTAATTTTATCGGCATAGTAAGTTTTTGCAAGCGCACCAAACATCTGTTGTGGTGATTTACATGTTGATAGATTATCGATCATAGAAGGGTACATGTGTTCCTGAAACTTTACCCAACCGGGGGAGCATGATGTCATCATAGGGAGTCTGACAGTTTCATCTTTATCCACGAGTGCTCTTTTAAGACGGGTAAGCAATTCGGTGCCCTCTTCCATTATAGTAAGGTCGGCTGTAAAGTCTGTATCCAAAACCTTGCTGAATCCCATTTTTCGCAGTGCAGAAACCATTTTGCCTGTCACTCGCTGGCCAGGCTCAAGACCTAAATCTTCACCAAGTGCAACCCGGGTTGCCGGAGCAGTTTCAACAACTACAAATGTGTTGGGGTCGTAAATAGCATTCCACACTTCTTCCATATAATTTCTTTCGTATAATGCTCCTGTAGGACAGCGGTTGATGCATTGTCCACAGTTGGTGCAAACCACGTCGTTCAGGGGCTTATTCATGAAAGTGGAAATTGTCTGATGGTCACCTTTATGAACAACTGCTAATGCGCTGACAGCCTGAAGTTCATCACAGGTCCGCACGCAACGCTGACAACGGATACACTTACTTGCATCTCTTGAAACAGATGGAGACGAAATGTCACGCATTTTATCCCTGTCTTTAACCAGGTCAATGAAAATATGATCGCCATAGCGATACTCTGAGGCCAGTTCCTGAAGTTCGCAGTGCCCGTTTTTAAAACATTTGGTGCAGTCGGCATTGTGTTCTGACAGTAATAGCTCGAGAACATGTTTGCGGGCAATCCGGACTTTCTCACTGTTTGTATTCACTTCCATCCCTTCGGATACCGGGGTAGCACATGAAGCGGATAATAGTTTTGCTCCTTTTACCTCGACCACACATACACGACAATTTCCGGCAACGCTAAGGTCGGGATGGTTGCAGAGTGTAGGAATCCGAAAATTCAGTCGTTTGGCTGCGTCCAGAATGGTAGTGCCTTCTTCGACCTGTATGGGTGTGTTATTTATTTTTAAATTAACCATATATTTACTCATGGTGATATTCTCCTATGTTTTTTGTTTAAAGAGTTTGGTTAGTAAATGATTTCTTCGCGGAAATTATCGACGATAGAAGTGAAAGGGTTAGCAACCGACTGTCCTAATCCACATTTAGCGGCAATTTTCATTGTAGCAGTCAATCTTTTCAGGTCGTCAAGGTAAGCAGGTGGCCGTTCGCCTTTTTTAACAGCTTCGATTCCTTTGAGTAATTGTTGACATCCTACCCGGCATGGTGTGCACTGCCCGCATGATTCTTCGGTAAAAAACTCGAGATAATCGTGAAGAACATTATACATTGAACGACTTGAGTTAAATATCATCATGGAACCACCAGTAGGAATCCCTTCGAACCCAATAATAGTGTCATTGAATTTTTTACGCGGAACACAATGACCCGAAGCACCTCCAACCTGGATTGCTTTCGTGTCGCCATCTCCAAAATCTTCAACAAAATCTTTCAATGGCATGCCTAATTCAAGTTCATAAATTCCGGCTATAGGTGTGTCACCTGAAACTGAGAACACTTTTGATCCTCTTGAGTCTTTGGTACCCAAGGCTTTAAACTGCTCTGGTCCCATGCGGCAGATTTCGGATGTATACACGAGAGTTTCAACATTATTTATAACAGTTGGTTTGTTGTTGTATCCTGCAACTGTTGGATATGGAGGTTTGTTCCGGGGCTCGCCACGTTTACCTTCCATAGATTCAAAAAGCGCTGATTCTTCTCCACAAACGTATGCACCGCTTCCTGAACGGAGATAAATTATAAAATCAACTTTCAGATCGTGAAGTTGTTGGTTGAAGACATCAATCTTTTTCTGAAGAGGTTTCAACATGAAATTATATTCACCCCTTACATAAATGTAGCCTTCACGTGCCCCGATAACATAGCCACAGATGGTCATTCCTGCAAATATCTTTTCAGGAACACGATCAAGTATTTCGCGGTCTTTAAATGTGCCCGGCTCTCCTTCGTCGGCATTGCATATTACATATTTTACATCGGATTCTTCATTACGACAGAATTTCCACTTGAGCCCGGTCGGGAAACCTGCTCCGCCACGTCCTTTGAGCCCTGAATCAATCATATCCAGGATAATATTTTCAGGTGTTTTTTTTATGGTTTTTTCTACGACCTGAATAGGAGTGTATTTATCGTCCCAGCCAAAGATTATATCTATTTTTTTTAATTGTTTCTGTTCCATATGATTAGAGATTTCTACCTTGGGTATTAATTTGTTTTCTTTGAGAATTCTTCAATAATTTCAATGGCCTTAACGGGTGTAACCGAAGGAAATACTTCATCGTTTATGAGCATAACCGGTCCTTTATGGCACCATCCAAGGCAATTAGCCGTAAGGAGAGTAAATTTTTTATTGTGCGTAGTGTCACCTACTTTTATCCCCAGATGATTTTCGATCGCCAGGATAATCTCATCTTTACCCTGCATGTGGCAAGAGATGGTTTTACATACCCTAATAATATTTTTGCCACGAGGTTTGGTATCCAGGAAAGTGTAGAAAGAGGCGGTACCATAAACATCAGCGGCTGAAAGGTCAAATTCGCGAGCTACTGTTATCATCGCATCTTCCGAAAGAAATTTCTCACGGGCTACAACTCCCTGTAATACCGGCATTAAAGCATTGCGATCTCTACCATGCTTTTCGACCAGGTCATGAATCAGTACTTCAGTGTTTGTCATTTTTAATGTATTTTATTTGTAATTACTTGATTAGTATTAATATACATTGTTAATTAATTCACAATAGAAGCTGCAAAGATATATATCTTATATTTATCCACATCATATTTGAATATTAATTTCATGCTATTTTCGTAATTTATATCCTTTCTAAAAAGCATTCCTAATTTCGTGATATTCATAAGATAGAGCAATTATTACATACGCAAAAATCTGAATTTTTAATCAGAAAGGCTACATTTGCATGCAGGAGGTAAGAATGGCATTCAGATATTTTATAAAATTAGCCTATAATGGACTAGCTTATAGCGGCTGGCAAATACAGCCAAATGCTGTAACAGTTCAGCAGTGGATTGAAAATGGATTATCTGCAATTGCAGGGGTAAAGTGTGGCGTTACCGGATGCGGGCGTACTGATGCAGGTGTCCATGCCTATATTTTTTATGCACATTTTGACCATGATGCTACTTTATCAAAAGAAGCTTTATATCATCTTACATTCAGGTTGAACCGCTACTTGCCACCGGATGTGGTCGTGCATGAGATTATGACGGTGTTACCAGGGGCTCATGCCCGATATAGTGCACTGTCGCGTGAATATGAATATCTTATTATAAGGAAGAAAGATCCGTTTAATTTCCAGCGTGCTTATTTTGTTCATGGAGACCTGGATTTAGAGCGTATGAATGATTGTGCGGCTTTATTGATGGGAAAGCATAATTTTCAGTGCTTCAGCAAAGTGAACACACAGGTAAATAATTATTTTTGTGATATCCAAAGTGCATATTGGATTGAGCAAGACCTTATTCTTAAATTCAATATCAAAGCTGATCGTTTTTTACGTAATATGGTCAGGGCTATAGTCGGTACAATGCTTGATGTTGGAAGAGGCAGGCTTACGACGGAAGAATTTAAACAGATCATTAACAGCCGTAGCAGGAGTGAGGCCGGGTTTTCAGTCCCGGCTAAGGGTCTGTCACTTAAGGGGGTTGAGTATCCTGCAGAGATATTTACTGACAGACCTATAAATTTCTCACCAGAGAGCTGTGAAAAGATAATATCCCATTACTATACTGATCCCAAGTTTCATCAATGTTCCGGCAATGAACCCAATGAATGAACCGATGGCTGAATGTAATGCTTTATTGATGTCCTGATTATTGAATATTTCTCCGGCAAAAGCTCCGATAAACGGACCTGCTATCAACCTTAAGGGCGGGGAAAAGAATATCCCAAACAGCAGTCCGAGGGCAACACCTCAGGCACCACCTTTGGTCCCACCAATTTTTTTTGTTCCCCTAACAGGGATATAATAATCAAGTATAACCACTGCGACAGAAACAAGGCCCCATGTAACCAGGAATTTTTCGGAGAAAGGTTTGTATGATGAAACCTGTAAAAATATCAAACTTCCATATACTAAAGGCGGTCCCGGAATAAATGGTACTATGCATCCGGCAATGCCGCCAAAAAATAATATGATTCCGGCAATGATCAGAAAAATATCCATAGTTTGTAATTAGGAATAAAATTAAAGATAAATATAATCCATTCACTAAACTTTTACAGGTAAAAGTATGTTTATATGATATTGTAGATTCAAAAATATTAATTCCCTGTAAATGCAGATTATATTCAAATAAATATGGCTGTCAGCCCTGATAAGTATTTCTTTTTCAGCCTTTACACAAAAAAACAGACATTTTAAATCAACCCAAAACCGTCGCAGCAAAAATGGATACATCCAAAATAAAGAAATCAGATGATGAATGGCGCAAGCAACTTAGCCCGGTGCAGTTTCACATTCTCAGAGAAAAAGGCACCGAACTGGCTTACACAGGTGAATATGATAAGTTCTACGAAGATGGAATATATTATTGTGCTGCATGTGGAGCGGAACTCTTTTCGTCAAAAACAAAATACAATTCAGGTTGTGGTTGGCCTGCTTTTTATGAGACTTCTCAAACTAAAAATATTATCGAAAAAACAGATTTCAGCTATGGTATGAGCAGAACCGAAGTAATGTGTGCGAAATGCGGCGGACATCTCGGTCATGTATTTCCTGATGGTCCTCAACCTACCGGATTGAGGTATTGTATTAATTCAGGGTCCTTAAAATTTGATGAAGGCAAAAAAAAGGAAAAGTAAATTGCATCTTAATTGAAATAATTAATGTTTCAATATACTTGAAAGCCTTTAATATCAATGCTTTGATGGGTTATAAAGAAATAAAGACAAATATGTTTTTATTGTGCTTTACTACGGATAAAATACGTTGAAACGCTGGAAACTATTCCTGCCGCAACGCAAGCTAATACATGATTTCGAAACATTATATAATGTTTCTGAGGAGGTGAGGTGAACTGACCTTTTTTTAATTAATTTTACTTCTGAACTAATTTCTGACAGATTTTAGGGGTTAATTTCTTTTTATTGTTGTTTCAAATTTATTTTAATCCCTGACTACTAATTTAATGGTAGTGTATTTGAATGATTTAATTGAAAATCATTTTAACCTGAAAAGTATTATGTGCCATTTAAGTTTTCTCTTACTAGCTTTCCTTTCATTTATTTCGTTCAGAATACTAGGGCAGGAATTGTGCCCCGTGCAAAACTTTGCTCCTGATGATTATCAGGGAGAAACCCAAAACTGGAACATAAGCCAATCTACCGGGAAAAATATTTACATAGCCAATAACAAGGGTCTTCTGGAATACAATGGTACCAATTGGAAGCTTTATCTCTCACCTAATCATACCATTATGCGCTCAGTGAATGTGCAGGGAGAGAAGATTTATACCGGATGTTACATGGAGTTTGGCTACTGGGAGAAAGATGAGTTTTTTAATCTGAGATACACCTCGCTGAGCGAAAAAATAAAAAATCAATTGCAGGATGACGAGCATTTCTGGAAAATTATAAGCTATCGTCAGTGGGTTCTTTTTCAGTCACTGCATCGTATTTATGTCTACAATAGCCAGACTAAAACTTTTCAGATTATTTCTTCATTAACAATTTTGCCTAAAGTGTTTGAGGTCGGAAACCAGGTTTATTTTCAGAAGATAGATGAAGGCCTTTTTCAGCTTGAAAATGGCAAATCCACATTGGTTTCTGACTTTCCTGATTTTAAGAGAAATATTATTATCAATATTTTTCCATTTAACAGTAAATTGTTGATACAAACACAGGAGAAAGGTTTTTTTATTCTTGACCATGCCAGTGTTTCAAAATGGCAAACGGAAGCATCTTCAAAAATCAATACACTAAGTGTTTACAGCAGTATTCAATTGCAGGATGGCAGTTTTGCACTGGGAACAATCGGCGAAGGACTTTATATTTTGTCACCGGATGGGAAGGTAACCATGCACATTGACAAGAAAAACGGTTTGCAGAACAATACAGTGTTATCCTTGTTCGAGGATACGGAAAGCAATATCTGGCTTGGCCTTGATAATGGCATCAGTGTACTCAATTACAATTCGCCGTTCAGGGTTTACACGGATACAAAAGGTAATTTTGGTACCGTTTATGCTACTGCACTTTACGAGGGCAATTTGTTTTTGGGTACAAACCAGGGGCTCTTTTACAGTCCATTAAATTCACCTGATGATTTTAAAATCGTTGGTGGAACAAAAGGACAGGTTTGGAAATTAAAAATTATTGATGGAACCTTATTTTGCGGCCATAATTCAGGCACATTTATTATTAATGACAACAAAGCAATTTTGATTTCTGATATTTTAGGCACGTGGGATATTAAACCAATATTAAATAATGACAATCTGCTGCTACAAGGAAATTATGAAGGATTGAATATATTAGAAAAAAAGAATGGAAAATGGCAATTCCGGAACAAAATAGAAGGATTTAATATTTCGAGCAGATATTTTGAAATAATGCCGGGCAACCGCATATTTGTGAACCATGAATATAAAGGTGTTTTTAAGTTAGACGTAACGGCTGATTTCAGGAAGATTATAAAATATGAACGTGACAAAAGTGTTCCCGGAAGTATTAATTCAGGCATGGCAAAATACGACGGAAAACTACTATACTTTGGCGATTCGGGTTTGTATGAATATAACCGGCAAAAGGAACAATTTCAAAAAGAATCTGTGCTGAATAAACTTGTTTTAGGTGAAAATGCTTATTTGTCGGGGAAGTTAATTGAGGATGAGAAACAGATGCTTTGGGCATTTACTGAAGAGAACCTGGTACTGTTGTCACCAGGCAGAATAGATAATGAACCGCAAATAACCCGGGTTGCATTGCCTTTATCGCTCAGGGAAAATGTGGTAGGATTTGAGAACCTGTTGCATATGGGTAATAAAAATTATTTGTTGGGAACCACGAATGGTTATATCCTTTTTGATCTGGATAAGATAAATGATAAAGAATACTCCATATTTATAACAGGTATTGATAAAGGCAGACTGAACGAAAACAGAGTTTATGTTCCCGTACAGGCACAAAATTATAAACTGAAAGCGAAAGAAAACAACCTCTCGTTCAGTTACAGTGTGCCGGTATACGACAGGTTTTTACAGACAAAATTCCAGTATAAATTAGAAGGAATGTATGATAATTGGAGTGATTGGACGAAAGAATCAAAAGTGTCATTTGGAAATCTTCCGTCGGGCGAGTATACCTTTAAAGTTCGTGCACGAATCGGGAATAAACTTACTTCAAACATAGCGTCTTTTAGTTTCACTGTAGCCCGCCCCTGGTATACTTCCCTGGGGATGATATTGGTATATGTAATCCTGTTTTTACTGGTACTTTATGTAATTAATCATCTATACCAGAAACATTATAATAGACAGAAAGAAAAAATTGACCAGGAAGCGAAGAAAGAATTTGCTTTAATGCATTTAGAAAACGAAAAGCAGATAATCGAACTTAAAAACGAGAATTTAAATAGCGAAGTGGAAGCAATAAACAGAGAGTTAGCCTTCACAACTCTGGCTATTGTGAAGAAAAATGAATTGCTTAATACGATAAAGTTTAAGTTACAGCAGGGAAACGAAAATCAATATGTGAAATCAGCATTGAAGATCATAAATGAAAATTTAGAAAATAACAAGGATTGGGAAACGTTTCAGGAAGCATTTGATAATACAGACAGAGATTTTCTGAAAAAATTAAAAGAACTACATCCTTTATTAACTCCAAGTGATTTAAAACTTTGTGTGTATTTACGGTTAAATTTATCATCAAAGGAAATTGCTCCCATGCTGAATATTTCGGCTCAAAGTGTCGAAATTAAACGATTCCGTTTACGTAAAAAGATGGATTTGGGCCATGAACAGAATCTTACAGTGTATATCTTAAGCATATAATTTTCAGCGTATTCGAAAAATAACTTAACATTACCCTAACATAATCTTTTAATAGATAATGCCAAAGGGATTTTATCCCGGGCGAATTAATTCTGGTTTTTCGTTTAGTTTCCTTTGTTTATTGGACATTGGTTTTTTATCCAATAGAAAAGCGATGTAAACTCATTATCCTATTGAGATTGTATATTTTTTGTATAGGTGTCTGTTATTCCAATTGTATAAAATTGTGTTTATCTTTATAAAAAAATAATCACATTTTAACCATGAGTAATAAGCTACCTGTGTTGATTGGAAATAATATTGATGCCGTCTTCGAAAAGAAAGTGGTAAAAGGGAAGTTCATAAAAATAGATAACGAAAGTTACTATATGATTTCCAATGTTCATGAAATGCGACCATTTTTTATGAGCATAGTGAGTGACTCAAATCACTGGATGTTTATTTCGAGTAACGGAGGACTCACTGCCGGCAGAAAAAATTCCGATTGCGCGTTATTCCCTTATTATACAGATGATAAAATTACCGAATCGGCTGAAAACACAGGGAGCAAATCTATATTTTTAATACATCGGAGTGATAAATCGTATCTCTGGGAACCCTTTTCGGAAAAATATGAAGGGGTCTACGATATAAGCCGGAATCTGTACAAAAACAGTTATGGAAATAAAATAATTTTTGAGGAAATAAACCATGACCTGGAAGTAAGTTTCAGGTATCAATGGAGTTCAAGCAATCTGTATGGTTTTGTAAAAAAATCAACGATTAACAATGATGCACATTCTGAAGTCAGTATTTCGGTATTGGATGGCCTCCAGAATATTGTACCCTATGGAGTGGGCAGTGATCTGCAAAATGGAGCAAGTAACCTGGTAGATGCATATAAACGAAGCGAACTCGTTAAGGAATCAGGACTTGGAATATATGCTCTGAGTGCCATTATTGTTGATAAAGCAGAACCGAGTGAAGCATTAAAGGCAAATATTGTCTGGTCACTTGGTATTGAAAAGCCTACGTATCTGGTTTCTTCGGGCCAATTGAAAAATTTCCGGAATGGATTACCTGTTCATGAAGAAGTTGATGTAAAAGCTGAAAAAGGAGCTTATTTTGTTAAATCAGAGGTTTTACTCCCGGCAAAAGGCAGCAAACAATGGCTGATTATCGCTAATGTAAACCAAACCCAGTCGTCGGTTATCAGTATTTCAGAATTGATAACGACTGATAAAAACCTTCATCAGTTAATCACTCAAGACATTGATGCCGGCACGAGGAATCTTATTCATTTAGTTGCGTCTTCCGATGGTTTACAACGTACTGAGGATAAATTAAGAAACGAAAGACATTATTCCAACACCTTGTTTAATATTATGCGAGGTGGTGTTTTCGATAACAATTACCAGGTAGAAAAATGGGATTTCAGCCATTATTTAGCCAATGCCAATAAAAAAGTTTTCGAATCGAATAACCTTGTGCTTCATGCGCTACCCGCCGAATTTAACTTTTCGGGACTCATCAAAATTGCTGAACAAAGCGATGATCAAAATTTCAGGAGATTATGCATGGAATACATGCCTTTAAAATTCAGCCGTCGACATGGCGACCCAAGCCGTCCCTGGAATAGATTTTCTATCAATACACGCAGCGAAATTGATGGTTCAAAAATACTTGATTACGAAGGAAACTGGAGAGATATTTTTCAAAATTGGGAGGCATTGGCACACTCCTATCCGGAGTTTGCCGAAAGTATGATTTATAAATTTCTGAACGCTTCGACTTTCGACGGCTACAACCCTTATCGGATTACCAAGGATGGATTTGACTGGGAAACGATAGAAGCGGATAATCCATGGTCGTATATCGGGTACTGGGGCGACCATCAGATCATCTATTTGCTGAAACTTTTAGAGTTATTGGAAAACCACAATCCCGATAAACTGGAAAGTCTTTTTAATAAAAACCTCTTTGTTTACGCCAATGTTCCCTATAAAATCAAGAGTTATGATGACATTCTGTTAAACCCTAAGGATACCATTGTATTTGACAGGGATTTAGATCATAAAGTACAAGCAAAGAGGACCGGGCTGGGTGCGGATGGCACTTTACTATGCGATGAAAACGGGAATATCCATCATGTTACTTTCATTGAAAAAATTCTGGCGACAGTATTAGCAAAACTATCTAATTTTATTCCTGAAGGAGGCATCTGGATGAATACCCAACGTCCCGAATGGAATGACGCTAATAACGCCCTGGTCGGGAATGGCGTTTCGATGGTAACGTTGAGTTATTTGCGACGTTTTCTACATTTCTTCGAAGAAGTATTTGCCGCTTCCCAAACAGAAGAAGTTGAAGTTTCTTCCGAACTGGCGGCATTTTTTAAACGTATAGCAGATATTTTTAACAAATACGGGTATTTACTGAATGACAAAATCAGAGATAAGGATCGTAAACTGGTTTTAGACGAACTGGGAACGGCTGGAAGCGATTACAGATTATCTGTATATGCAAATGCTTTCTCGGGCCGAAAAGAAACAATCAGCTTAAAAAAGCTCAAACATTTTGTTGGCATTAGCTTAGATTACCTGGAACATTCCATCAGGGCCAATAAACGGAGCGATGATTTGTATCATGCATACAATTTAATGACTGTTACGAATGAAAATGAAATTTCAATCTCTTATCTGAGCGAAATGCTGGAGGGCCAGGTGGCGGTTCTGAGTTCCGGGTATTTATCTCCCAAAGAAGCACAGAATTTATTGTCCAGTTTAAAAAAGAGCAAGTTATACAGGGAAGATCAAAACAGTTATATACTTTATCCGAATAAAGATTTACCACGCTTCCTGGTTAAAAACAACGTTCCAGGTGCCTCTGTTTCCAAATCGGAATTACTGAAACTACTTGTAAATAAAGGTAATGTTCAGATTATCGAAAAGGATATAAAGGGAGATTTTCACTTTAATGGTAACCTTCGCAATGCAAAAGATCTCAATAATGCATTGGAGGAAATTTCGAAAACAGACTATGCACCTTTGATCGAGAAAGACAGGGGCTTAGTCCTGCAAATATTTGAAGAGGTATTTAATCATAAAGCTTTTACAGGAAGGTCGGGAACATTTTTCGGTTACGAAGGATTAGGTTCTATTTACTGGCACATGGTTTCAAAGTTGCAGTTGGCGGTACAGGAGTGCTGCCTGAAAGCAATCAGCAACCAGGAAAGCGATGAAGTTATTAACGACCTGGTTAATCACTATTACGATATCAACGAAGGTATCGGTGTTCATAAATCACCTTCGGTTTATGGCGCTTTCTCAACAGATCCTTATTCGCATACACCCGATGGAAAAGGTGCCAAGCAACCCGGGATGACCGGACAGGTAAAAGAAGACATATTATGCCGTATAGGAGAACTGGGTGTTGTTATAAACGAGGGTAAATTTTATTTCAACCCATGTTTGCTTAAAAAAAGTGAGTTCCTTTCCGAAGCTAAAAGCTTTGATTATATGGATGTTAATTCGGAGCCAAAGCAAATTAAACTGGATTCACATTCTCTGTGTTTTACCTACTGCCAGGTTCCCGTAATTTATAAATTATCCGATAAAGAAGGTCTGGAAGTATTGTTCAATGACAATAGTATTGCAACATTTGCTTCGTTGAACATTGACCGGACTACAAGCAGAAAAATTTTTGAAAGAACCGGTGAGATCAATCAGGTTATTGTTAACATCAAAGAGTCTATGTTGAAATAAACGAGGCATGAAAACAGCATGAATCAAATTGAATAATGCGTTTTGACTTTTTTAAAAACATGAAAATGAAATTAACCAAGTATCATCTTTATGCATTTTTACTTCTTATGATGCCGATGTTCAGTTCAGCACAGAAACAATTGTCTGTAAAGGTTTATGAAACCTCGGCAAGTGGCAATAAGCTTACGCTGATAAAAGATTTTTCTGATATAAGCGTAGCATCGGTCATTAAGATATTGCCTGATCAAACATTCCAAACCATTACCGGGTTTGGAGGTTCATTTACAGAATCTTCTGCATATTTATTAAATAAACTTAGTCAAGAAAACCGGATTAAGATATTGGAAGCTTATTTCGGAGAGAGCGGGGCAAAATATTCGTTAACCCGCACCCATATGAATTCCTGTGATTTTTCATTAAGCCATTATTCCTATGCACCTGTTGACGGCGACAAGGAATTAAAGCAGTTTTCGGTTGATGAAGACAAGGCAGATATCATTCCTATGATTAAGGATGCCATGGCTGTTTCGAAAAATGGATTTAAAATCATATCCTCACCTTGGACCGCACCACCCTGGATGAAAGATAATAAAAGTTGGCTGGGGGGCAAATTGTTGCCGGAATATTATGACACCTGGGCATTGTTCTTTTCAAAATATATCGACGCTTATAAAGCTGAAGGTATTGATATCTGGGGTTTTACGGTCGAAAACGAGCCGTTGGGAAATAATAACAACTGGGAGAGTATGAATTTCAGTCCCGCAGAAATGACCGGTTTTGTAAAAAACTATCTGGGTCCAAAATTGAAATCGGATGGGCATAATGTAAAAATACTGGGTTACGACCAGAATCGGGGGGATGAATTAAAACAATGGGTTGATGTGATGTATAAGGATGAAGCCTCCTCAAAATATTATGATGGTATTGCTGTACATTGGTATGCCAGCACCTACGACTGGTTTCCCGAATCCCTGCAGTATGCCCACAAAAAAGCTCCGTCAAAACACCTGATTCAGACTGAAGCATGCATAGATGGCATAGTTCCAAAATGGAAAGATGATCAATGGTATTGGTCGAAAGAGGCCAAGGATTGGGGCTGGGATTGGGCACCTGCCGACCAAAAATACCTGCACCCGAAATATGTTCCCGTATTTCGTTATGCCCGGGATATTATCGGTTGCCTGAATAATTGGGTTGATGGATGGGTGGACTGGAATATGGTGTTGGATAAGCAAGGCGGCCCGAACTGGTTCAAAAACTGGTGCGGCGCACCCATCCTGGTCGATCCGGATAAGGATGAAGTTTACATTACACCGCTTTATTATGTGATGGCGCATTTCAGTAAATATATCAGGCCTGAAGCTAAACGAATAGGATTTGAAAATTCAGATAAAGATCTTATGGTCACAGCCGCCCAAAACCCTGATGGTTCAATAATAGCTGTTGTTTTAAACCAGGAGGCGGAGGCAAAAAGTTTTGCTTTTATTTTGGGTAAAAAATCAACAAAAATATCTATCAGCGCAAATGCATTGCAAACAATTGTTATTCCTGCTAAATAATAATCATCATACAATCAGACACAACTAATAAACAGTCTTAACAATGGAAAAACAAAGAACACTTCCCGCAGATATTGTGCCTGTCGGACAAAAAATCGCTTTTGGTGCCGGTAATTTAACCAACCAACTCTTACCAGCTGCACTCGGCATATTCATGTTTTTTTTAGTTGTATCTTTTAAAATGAGTCCCTATAAGGCGGGTATCCTGGCAGCAATTCCGCGGTTCCTGGATGCTATACTTGACCCGATTATGGGTTATATTTCCGACAATACCAGGTCGAGATGGGGACGCAGAAAACCCTACATCTTTGCCGGGGCAATAATGGTTGGTGTTACGTTTATGGCTATGTGGCAGATATCACCTGAAAACGGTGAAACCTATAATTTTATTTACTTTTTGTTTATGTCGCTCCTTTTCTATGTGGGTTATACCATTTTTGCCGCCCCGCTGATTGGATTAGGATATGAGATGACGCCTGACTATAATGAAAGGACCCGCTTAATGGCTATTTCACAGGTTATGGGTCAGATAGCATGGATGATCGCTCCCTGGTTCTGGTTTATTATTTCCCGCCCGGAGATTTATTCATCTCCCGATGTTGGTGTCCGGAACCTGGCTATCTGGGTAGGCGCTCTTTGCCTGGTTTTAGGTATTATGCCTGCATTGTTCTGTAAAGAAATAGACCAGGCTCATTTAACAGGACAGTCAAGATTATCCTTTAAAGAACTTTCAGCCAATATGAAACATTTTTTTCTGGGAATCAAACAAACCATTTACAATAAGCCATTTTTACGTCTTTGCGGAGCCACTTTTTTAGTATTTAACGGATTTCAGACCGTCGCCCAATTTTCATTCTTTATCATTATTTATTACTTATTCAAAGGTGATAATGCTGCTTCCGGTCAGTTTCCGGCATGGTTTGGTACTGTAAGTGCACTTGCAACTGCAATTTTAGTGATTCCGGTCATTACCTGGATGTCAACTCATATCGGAAAGAAAAATGCTTTTATAGTATCCTCTTTTATCTCCATCGCTGGTTATGGCTTGAAATGGTATGGTTTTCACCCGGGAATGCCCTGGTTAATATTTATGCCAATACCGCTTATGTCATTTGGAATCGGAGGTTTATTTACCCTGATGATGTCGATGACAGCCGATGTATGCGACTACGATGAGCTTAAAAACGGAATGCCCCGGAAAGAAGGTTTGTTTGGAGCCGTTTACTGGTGGATGGTAAAACTGGGAACATCCCTTGCTTTGTTGACAAGTGGTATTGTTTTAAGCGCCGTTGGATTCGATCAGAATGTTCAGGTTCAGGCAGCCGAAACTATCACCAAACTGCGTATAGCCGATATTACTATTCCCTCGGTTACAGCGCTCCTGGCAATAGCGGTAATGTGGAAATATAATATCACGGAAAAAAGAGCACGCGAAATCAGAGATGAATTGGTTACACGCAGAGGAGAACTATAAATTATAAACCGAACTTTTAAAACAAAAAGATATGTCTTACAGAACTGGAAAAACAATGTCGTTGGCAGGAATCGCGGGAGCGGATTTTGCCAATAAAACCGACGAAGAATTAAATGATTTATTCAATTCGGTTTTAACTACTGGTATGCACGGCCTTTGTTTTAGCGTATATGGAGAAGGGCAGAAACCGGGCGATATCATAACGGAAGAACAGGTGAGACGAAGAATGGAAATCATAAAGCCCTATACAAAATGGGTTCGTTCTTTTTCCTGTACCGACGGCAATGAGCTTATTCCCATGGTTGCCAAAGAATATGGGTTAAAAACATTAGTTGGAGCATGGTTAGGAGATGATCCGGAAATTAATGAGCGCGAAATAGCCGGTCTGATACAATTGGCCGAAGAAGGGTATGTTGACATTGCCGCGGTGGGTAATGAGGTAATGTATCGCAAGGATCTTACGGAGGATGAACTGATAGAATTTATAACAAGGGTGAAAAAAGCGCTTCCGGGTATTCCGGTTGGTTATGTGGATGCGTATTACGAATTTTCTGTCCGTCCCAGGATCACTGAACTGTGTGATGTTATTTTAGCAAATTGCTACCCGTTCTGGGAAGGCTGCACTTTCGAATATTCATTGGTATACATGAAAAATATGTACTACCAGGCCATGAATGCAGCGAAAGGGAAAAAAGTGATCATCACCGAAACAGGATGGCCAAGCCAGGGCGAAAGTTTCCAGGGTGCGCATCCGTCGATGGAAAATGCCAGGAATTATTTTATTAATACCCAATTATGGTCGAAAGCTGATGATATTGAAATTTTTTACTTTTCATCTTTCGATGAATCGTGGAAAGTAGGAGCAGAGGGCGATGTAGGTGCATACTGGGGGATCTGGGATAAAAATCAAAATCTTAAATTTTAATAAGCTTCTTGTTTTGATGGGTGGAAAACGGAAAATAGAATTTGAATTCGGGAAAGCCATATGTTATTCCGGATTCAGAGAAGGTCAGCAGCCGGGCGGTGAATCTCCAAGTTACGAAGAGGTCAGGGAAGACTTATTAATTCTTCATAAACAATGGAAGTATATGCGTTTATTCGATTGTGATGAGCATGCCGAAACCGTGCTGGAAGTTATCCGAAACGAAAAACTTGATTTCAAGGTAATGCTGGGTGCCTACATAGTAGCTGAGATGAATAATTTCGGTTGTCCCTGGGGTGGCTGTTATACAGAAGAAGAGTTAGCAGCTAATAAAGAATATAACATCAACCGGATAAAAAAACTGATTGACATTGCCAACCAATACCCGGATATCATTTTCGCACTCTCGGCCGGTAACGAAGCTTGTGTTGACTGGACAGATCATTATGTACCTGTTAAAAGTGTCATCGGGTACGTTAGAATGATAAAAGATGGAGCCAAACAGCCTGTTACATTCTGCGAAAACCATGTGCCCTGGATTACAAAACTTAAGGACCTGGCTGCCGAATTGGATTTTATCTCCATTCATACTTACCCTGTTTGGGAATATAAAAACATTCATGAAGCTATAGCTTACACTCAGCAAAACTACTTTTCTGTTGCGGAAAGATATCCTGACAAACTGGTAATTATTACCGAAGCCGGATGGGCTACTAACTCAAATGGAAGAGGCATTGATCCTGAGCATGTTAGTGAAGAAAACCAGGAGATTTATTACAATGATTTGATGAATTGGATTGAAAAAGACGGCATTTTCACATTTGTATTTGAAGCTTTTGATGAACCATGGAAAGGATCACCCGAACCTTTGGAACCCGAAAAACACTGGGGCTTATTTAAGGTTGACCGGACTCCCAAATTAGTGATGAAAAAACTCATGTACAAGCAATACCCTGCGTAAATTCATAGCTTAGTAAACTAAAACCTATTGTTACGTTGCTAAAATAAACATCTGTTCATCTGATTTATATAATTTCTATGAGTAAAAATCAATCAAAACCAAACCATAAAAAATAGTACTATGAAAAAAAATCTTATAGCATTAGTTCTTTTCTTGTTTGCAACAACGGTATTTGCCCAGGTAGGTAACATAGCAGTTGTAAAAAATGATAAAGGAATGAAATTGGTAGTCAATGGAAATGACTTTATGATTAATGGTATGAACTGGGATTATACTCCGATAGGCACCAATTTTTCCTACAGTTTATGGAAACAACCGGACGATGTGATAAAAGCAGCGCTGGATGCCGAAATGTCCCTGTTGAAAAATATGGGGGTAAATACCATCAGGCAATATGTAGGGGTTAAACCTAAATGGATTCAATATATTTATGAAAAATACGGTATTTACACCATTATCAACCACTCATTCGGGCGTTATGGACTTACGCTTAAAGGAGTATGGGTGCCTAACACCGAATATTCCGATCCCGGCACGCAGAAATTACTTCTGAAGGAAGTAAATGATATGGTTGCTGAATATAAAAATACGCCTGGTTTGCTTATGTATTTGCTGGGGAATGAAAACAACTATGGCCTTTTCTGGGATGGAGCCGAAACAGAAGATATTCCCATGGAAGACAGAAAATCAACTGTACGTGCTGAACATATGTACAAGCTTTTTAATGAGGCATTTGTTGAAATGAAAAAGACTGATGCTTCCATTCCGGTGGCTATGTGTAACGGCGATGCACTCTTCCTTGATATTATTGCAAAAGAATGTAAAGACGTGGATGTTTTTGGTATTAATTGTTACCGCGGTAAATCTTTTACAGATATTTTCGAGAAAGTTAAAGCAGCATTTGATAAACCAATCATGTTTACAGAGTTTGGGGCCGATGCATACAATGAAGTTAATATGGCCGAAGACCAGAAATCGCAAGCAGAATATGATGTTGCAAACTGGAAAGAGATTTACGAAAATGCATCAGGATTAGGTAAAGCTGGCAATTCCATTGGTGGGTTTACCTTTCAGTTCAGCGACGGATGGTGGAAATATAAGCAAACCAGCAATTTAGATATTCACGACAACAATGCCTCGTGGAACAACGGCGGATACCTGTACGACTATGTGCCGGGTGAAAACAACATGAACGAAGAGTGGTTTGGTATTTGCGCCAAAGGCCAAACCAATGAAAGAGGGCTATATGAACTATATCCCCGTGCAGCTTATTATGCTTTGAAGGAAGCTCACAAACTTAATCCTTACGCTTCGGGAGTAACTCTCTCATCGGTCGATAGTTATTTTTCCAATATCCAGATTGAGGATGCCGTTTTGAAAGCAAGAGGAGACCGGGCCGACCTGGTTAGTGAGGAATCGAAAAAAGTGCAGGTAGGCCTGAGAAGTGAAATAACTTCATTTTCAACAGGTGGTTATCTGATTACAACACCCAAAGACAAGACTCCTGAATATACCGGTAATCCATCTAATCTGGGTTTTGATCATATGGAATCTTTCTATGTAAATGTCGATGCTAAACCAGCTGATAATATACACGCATACGTGTCGTTTAATGTCCTTGGCAATGTGGCTGAGAATCCCATAGAAGAAATATTTTACGAAAACCGCGGACGTTCAAATATTATTACAACGGCACAGGGTACTACTATAGATCTTTCCTCAGCTGAACGTGTAAAATTATACCAGGCCAAATTTGATTGGAATGGCAAATGGTTTAATCTTACAGGATTTTATCGTACCGGTCATTACCATTGGGGCAACGAAGGTGACTTTTTTGGCTTGTACCCGGAAACAAATTATGGGCCGAATATAGATATATATAATGGCGAGGCTCCATTTGGTTTTGAAATGGAAGCAAAGAAATCGTTAAAAGGTTTAAAAGTTGCTTTTGGTCCTGAACTTTGGTGGGGGGCTAACCCGGCAGTATTGGTAAAATACTATCGGAGTATTGCTAATTTCGACATTTCAGCAATTTACCAGGAGGACCTTGACCAACGCAAATCAGCCGCAAGTTCTTATGCTATCCCGGTTCCACAGAATCGCAGAGCCACCCTTGGTGTAACCCGAAAAATCGGATTTTTTGGAGTCACTGTTGGCGGAATATGGTCGGGTTCGAGAAGAAATGGTGAGATATATCAGATTATAGAGGGTGAAACAGGAAATTATACAATTTACCAGGATAAAATTTCATCCAATGATAACTGGGGCGGAAAAGCAAAAGTAACCCTTGTAAAAGGTGCTGTCAGCTGGTATGCCCAGGGGGCTGTTATGGGGTTAGTTGCCAGTGGTGGTGCCGATTATACTAAAACATTTACCGGCTGGACACTTAAAGATTGTGGCAGCGGAAATCAATATAACTTCCTCACGGGTTTAACTTATGGAATAGGCGATTTTCAGATTGCTCCGAACTTCCTGTGGCAAAAACCAATTGTAGGTCCCATACCAGGTGATGTTCAGGCTCCGGGCCGACCACGAAATGTTCTCGTTGATCCGTTTGCAGTTAGAGTAAACAGGGAAACTACAGCCGGTGAACTTTTAATTACGTATGATCCGACTCCGGGTACCTGGATGTACGAATGGGATAACGATATGGCAGAAGATGCACCATTAGCCGCGAGCCTGGATTTTGTTTACCGTCATCTTCCGACAACACAGGATGCAGCCATAGGTGTAATGGCTAACCGTACATTATTTGCATTCCCGGGAGCTCCTAAGGCACATGACTTGTGGGAAGTGAATACACGCATAGTATCAAAACTTACCCATGATTTTGGATTTATTGCCAAAATATTAGTCGGTAATGCACAATCAAATGGCAGCGACGAAAGGATAATTCAACGATATAGTGGCGATCTTACTATGATTTACAAAAAAGTAAAATTAATGTCTTCGGTTAAAGTGAATGATTGGGGACCTTACGATTATTACCACGATTTCAACTTAACCTACCCGCTCCAGGTAATTGCTGATTTATCAACTACTGCCGGAAAACCAGAATGGTTTAATTTGCCTGACACCCGCGTAGGAATTCGTTGTACCTGGCGTTCACTCGACCAATATTCGCCGCGTTACGCCCCGACCTATATTATGGGTCCTACGGGTCAACTGGTGGCAGATCCCACCGCATTGGGATTCGGAAATGGTAATGAATGGGAAATCAGAACATATGTACATTTCAAAATAGGCAAGTAATCAAACTAAAAAAATGAGACCTATGAAAAAGATAAATTTTTATTATTCAATTAGCGCCTTGCTGACAGTTTTCATGATATTGTCATCTTCCGGTTGCAAAAAAGATACAGCCAATTTAGAACTGGCTTCAAACTATCCGACTACTCCGGAGGTTTTTATCGATGGATTCAGCTCGGGCCTGAATTATGACGCCTGGGGTAAAGTAACTGCATTCAGCGTGGATTTTGCTGAAAAGTATAAAGGAACAGCATCGATGAAAATTGAAGTTCCCAATGCTTCGGATCCTGCGGGCAATTTTGCCGGAGGTGTTTTTTATACTTCGATGGCACGCAATCTATCCGGATACGACGCACTTACATTCTGGGCCAAAGCATCTACGGTTACACCAATGAATGCCAGTTTTGGCAGCTATCCCGAAAGTCAGGCAAATTTTGTAACAAAATATAAGGTGGGTATAGAAGTAAATCTAAACTCGAACTGGCAAAAATTTATTATTCCAATACCCGATCCGTCAAAACTTACCATGGAAAAAGGAATGTTTTCCTATTCGGCAGGTGCACTGACTGACGGTTCGGGATATACCATCTGGATTGATGAAGTTAAATTCGAGAAATTAGGAACACTGGCACATCAGCAACCCCAAATGCTAAATGCTACAGAATCGACAACTTTAGCTTTTGTTGGACAGAGTCTGACAATAGATGGTTGTTCTGAAATTGTCAGCCTACCCAATGGTGTTCCGCAGCTGATAACGTTTGGCCCTTCTTATTTTAAATTTGCTTCTTCGGATCCGAATGTGGCAACAGTAAGTGAAGACGGAGTTGTAAAATTAGTCGGTCCTGGTTCAGCAAAGATTACTGCTAATCTAGGCAATCTGAGTGCTACAGCTTCATTAACAATAAACACAGTTGAACTGGCTCCATCCCCAACAGAGGACCCGGCAAATGTTATTTCATTATTCAGTGATGCTTATACTAATGTTCCGGTCGACAATTGGAATCCACACTGGACATATTCAACTACTGAATTAACGGAATATGATATAGATGGCGATAATCTTAAGTACTATACAAGTCTCAACTTTGTTGGCATTGTATTTACATCCCATCAAATAAATGCCGGCAGCATGACCTATTTGCACATGGATATTCAAACACCTGATGCGATAATACCCGCCTCCAAATTTGTAGTCGAAGTAGATGATTTTGGAGCTAATGGTGCTTATGGAGGAGGTGATGATAAAAATGTTGTATACACAGCCACCAGTTCTCAGTTGGCAACAGGTACCTGGATCAGCTTAGAAATACCAATATCTGGTTTGAACCCCAGGGCACATATAGCACAATTGGTCCTTTCAACTGAAGGCGGATTGACTGACGTTTATGTAGATAATTTATATTTTCATAAATAAGGTTGGAGCGCTATATGTAATACCCTTGCTCAATCTGAATGAGAAAAAACATAACTAAAAAAATTTGACATGAGAAACAATAAATTATTTTTAACAAAATGTGCTCTCGTTTTAGTCTTAATGCTAACATTATGGAGTTGTGAAGACACTTCAGAAATCAAAATGCACAACTGGGTACTAACCTGGCAAGATGAATTTAATACTATCCCCGCAGATACTTTACCAGATTCCACGAAATGGACTTATGATCTGGGAGCAGGAGGCTGGGGAAATGGAGAATGGCAGAATTATACCAATAGTACCCAAAACGTATCTATAGCTAAGGATTCATTAGATGGAACAGGATTCCTTAAGATTACTGCGAGTTATGACAGTACAACCTACACTTCTGCCCGAATCAAAACCCAAGGACTTTTTGAACAAGGATATGGCCGGTTTGAAGCACGTATCAAAATGCCCTGGGGACCTGGTATGTGGCCGGCATTCTGGCTATTAGGAAATAATAACGAAACAGTTGATTGGCCTCAGTGTGGCGAAATTGATATTATGGAATACAAAGGACAGGAACCCAATATAGTTCATGGAACAGTGCACGGCCCGGTCTTATACGGCGGTAAAGCTATTACCCAGACTTTCGGACTTGAAAATGCCCGGTTTGATACAGACTACCATCTTTATGCTGTTGAATGGACAGAAGGAAATATTGACTTTTATGTGGACGAAACCCTGTACAAAAGAATAACTAAATCAGAAGTAGAAAGTAAAGGAGGAACATGGGTATATGACCATCCTTTTTATATCATTCTTAACCTTGCTGTTTGCGGTAATTTCGTAGGAACTTCTGTCGCTGGTACTGTTTTCCCGCAAACCATGTACGTTGATTACGTGAGAGTATACAAAGAGTAAACGAATTAAAATAAAATCATGGCAATTCAGAATGATCAAACCTTTAAAAATTTCTCTCGTCATCATTTTGACGAGAGAAATTTTATGGACTTCTGATCAGTCATAGCCAAAAAGAAAATTATTATTGAAAATTGCCTCTTTTTTAAATGATCAAAAAAAAGTTGTATATTGTTAAACCCGATCAGATTTATTAACAATCAAAAAACAAATGGTATGAAAAAATTTACACGTTTTGGATTACTGATGGCCTTGCTGGCTGTCAGTGCATGGGGCTTTGCCCAATCAACAATCGATTATGAAACCGTTGGCAACAGCTGGACCTGGACAGCATTTGAGAACGGAGCTAACCCGAATACTTTTTCACTAGTTGCAAATCCCTATATTACCGGAATTAATACTTCGGCTAACTGTGCTAAATTTATAGCAAACGCTGATGGGCAGCCATGGGCGGGCTTTGAATGTTCACATGGTGATTTTGGCCCGTTTGAATTGACTACTTCAAACAATATTGTTAAAATTATGGTTTACAAATCAGTGATTAGTGATGTAGGCATTAAGTTTGTGACTGCTACGAGTTGGGCTCAACCTGAACTTAAAGTGTCCAACACTTTAATTGATCAGTGGGAAGAACTCACATTCGACTTTACACCATACATCGGCATACCAGGTCAGCCTGGTCCTTACGACCAAATTGTTGTTTTCCCCGATTTTGCGGCTCGTACAACGGCTAATACTTGCTATATCGACAATATTTCGTTCAATACTGGCAGTATAACGGCTGTGGGTGAGCCTGATAAATCGGGCATATCGGTTTATCCTAACCCTGTAAGGACAAGCTTATTTGTAAAAGGCCAGGCCCGTGATGCTAAAATTACTATCCTTGATGTGAATGGCAAGGTAGTGATCAGCAATCAGTTTGATTCCAACGTAATTAATACCAATAATTTAGCGAAAGGAGTCTACACTATTCGCATTGTTGAAAAAAGCGGAATTACCATGAAAAAATTCGTAAAAGAATAGAGTTTCGAAATGATTGACCAGAGAGGGTTTTACAGGCACAAACCGGAAAAACATACGGGGGACTGTATAACCCTCTTTTACATATTTTAATACGGTCTTCAGCCTGTTATAAAATTCACATTGTATTAATTGATTGGTGAACAATATCGAAAAAAACAATGGAGTATTTTTGAAAGAGGATGGAATAAAGCGCGATAAAAGGAGTTAAACTCTTCATTTAATTTTTAGATTTTAATCCGGATTAAGCACATTACTGATAGTGCATGAATAACATGAAGAATAAAACTTTAATCACTTTGCCCTGTAAAGGAATTCTCCGGATCCGTTTCCGTGCAGTTTCTGTTTTTGCAATTGTATGGTTGTTTTCCCAGGTTTCAATGGCTCAGAATTGGGTGCTGAAGTGGCAGGATAATTTCGAAAACGGTACACTTGACCAAACTAATACATGGAATGTTGAAACAGACGGTAATGGAGGAGGTAACAGTGAGTTACAGTGTTATATTCCTGCCAATGTCACGATTGAACCATACCAGGGACTAAATTGCTTGGTATTAAATGCAAAAAAAGAAACATACATATGGCAACTCAAGAACAAGACTTGTTATGCAACTTCCGGTCGGCTGAACTCACAGGGTAAAGTATATTTTCAATACGGCAAAATAGAATCGCGTATGAAATTACCGTCAACTGCCAATGGATTGTGGCCCGCATTCTGGTTTCTTGGCAACGACTATGTTTATGATATTAATGCTGTAACATCCAATTGGCCCGTATGTGGCGAAATTGATGTAATGGAATGTGGAAATAGTGCCGGTATTGCAAATAATACGCAATCAACCAATATGGGCGGAGCTTTACATTGGGGTCCAACTCCTGGTAACGTTAATCACAGCATGGATTATACAAACGTTAATGCGCCTTATTCCATCCAGGATAGTGAATTTCATTTATACACACTTATTTGGGATGCAGATAGTATAAAAATGTATCTCGACCAGGATAAGTTTCCCAGGGTTAAACCCTTTTATGCGCAAAGAATTCAAAACGGAGCAAATCAGCCAAATTCGGGCGGAGGCGATTTCAGTACTATTTATGATCAATTTCACAAACCATTTCACATAGTATATAATCTCGCCGTGGGCGGGACCTATGTAGGAATATATGATATTAACAATATTAGAGCTCTTCCGGCCGATGGCACCCCCGTTAAAATGTATATTGATTATATCCGGGTTTATCAAAAAGGAGATGCAGGGGAGCAATTCCACAGCAATACCATTTATACCGATAATGAAGCTCCAGCCGGAATTACTGCAAGTATTGGAGCTGTAACCCAAACCAGTGCTGAATTTTTGCTGAACGGGACGGATAACAGCGGAAGTGTGATTTATACTGTTTCGTACAACGGAACAACATCATCTACCGAAGCTGCTTCCGGTACTCAGAAAACATTTATTGTTAGCGGACTAATGCCTGGTACCACATATAATTTTAATGTAACTGCCAAAGATGCATCAGGAAATGCAGCCACTACTGCTTCAATTCCGTTAAGTGCTACTACATCACCCAACAGCGATTGTGCCGGAATCTCCAATGTTGCTTCCCAGGGTACATTTGATGTCGGTTACAGCTACAGTTTTGAAACCTCAGAAACCGATGTAACCATTAACTTTGAACTGTTAGACGACAAAGCAGGAGTAGTGGCTTACCTTTGGAATTATACTTCAGGTTTCACCGAAACCGGAATGACGAATGTGAGCGGCAAAAAATTCACACATACCCTGACCGGGCAAAATCCGGGATCAGTGATAAAAGTGGCCTGCAAATTAGCTTTTGCCGGGGGCCTGAGTGTTACTAAACAACTGGCATACACTGTTGGAGATACGTGCAGTGAAACATATGGTATAGAAATTGTAAAGGCTTCAGAATTATATTTTTACCCCAATCCGGTGCATGATGTCTTGCGTATTGAACTTCCGGCGGGATCCAACCGTTTATCGGTATACGATATGATTGGAAATAAAGTTTTTGAGGCAACAATTCTGAATTCGTACAATTTCGATATGAATTCGTTGAGGGCAGGGATTTATCTCATCAAAACTGAAAGTTCATACGGAATTCATTACAATAAGGTGATAAAAAAATAACAAAGTCTGATTAATCCTGTAATAGAGAACCCGGGGAAATTTAAGAGTAAAAAAATGTTTAAGTTTGAGCATAAAAAATAAAAACATAGAATTCATCATGATCCACAGTCTAAATCAGTTTTATTCAGAAACATTAACTCCTCATCCGGGGAGTTCAAGGTATTTTAAAGTTTTATTATTAACTTTAATTTGCTTGTTCACAGTCCCTTCGTCATTTGCTCAGGCAAAAACGAAACTTGAAATTAAAGACAACTGGTATTACATCAACGGTGAAAGGTTTTTTATAAAAGCCTTAGGTTATGAGATTGGGGCACGTCCGGGGCAGCATTCTTATATGGGAAAAAGAACTGACGATCTCGATCTGATGAAATTCGACCTCAAAGTAATCAAAGAAGGAGGGTATAATGCCATTCGTACCTGGAGGGAGTATTCAGAGCCACAGCTTCAGCTCGTTCAGAACTCCGGACTCAAACTAATATTGGGTATTGACGTTGATTGCGGAGGTGATTACGGCGACCCGAAATTTATTCAGAAATGTGAAAATGATGTTAAACAGGTAATGAGCTATGCCAAAAAATATGACTGTATCATTACCTACCTGATTCTGAATGAGCCACAGACTGATCACATTCATAAAGTTACCGGTGCCGCATTTGTAAGCCTGATGAAAGATTTGACAGCGATTATTCATAAGGAACATCCCGGTATACCGGTGACTATTTCGGATAATGCCATGATAGGTGATTACATCGACGAAAATATTTTCGATGTATATGCTTATAATTGTTACGATCACACCGAAGCTCAAACGGCAACCATGGGCTTTAAAGATTATATCAAAGGTTTGGTTGAGCTAAACGGATTAAACAAACCATTTATTACCACCGAGTTTGGATATTCAGTTTCGCAAAAAGGATCCGGCCGCTATGGCGGAAACACTTTGATACAGCAATCTGATGGACTGCTTGCCAATTACCGCGATCTGATAGATGCCGGAGCTACTGGTATGTGCCCGTTTTACTATGCCGATGGCTGGTGGAAAGGCGGTGCCCCTGATGTTCACAATGCCGAACAACCCGAAGAATGGTTTGGTTTCTGGGGCTACAGCGATCTGGATGATAAATTTGGGTCACCCCGCCCGGTTTGGTACGCCATACGTGATTACATGAAAGCCCTGGTTATCAGTCCTAAAAACACAGATATTTATACTAAAACAACAATTCCCCTGGAACTTTATGTCGATAAAGACGTAAGTAAAGTTACCGTAAAGCTGAATGATAAGGTGCTGTATTCTAAAAATATAGTAAAAGAAGGGTATTTTTCCGACCATTTATTCATTACTCCTAAAGGTATTGAGGATATGGAACTGGCCTTTGAGTTCTTCAACAAGGAAAACAAAGTGATTAAAACGGAATCGATAATGATTATAGCATCCGACGGGCCGTTTGAGTTGCCAAAGTTAACCATTGAAGTTACCCCGGATAATGATTTGAATGACGGGAAAATAGCTTCGGTGAAAACAAAAATCGAGACCAGGGATAATTTCAAGCTTGCAGACGACCTGGTAGTTAGCTTCAACACCCATCTGGGTTGGGAAGTAGGTCCACAGGCAACTGTTTCAATTAAGGACCAGAAAGAGAAGAAAACAATTCAGACTGAAAACTTCTTTACCATTCCCGATAATTGCTGGATTGTAAACGCTTCTGCTGGAATTACAGTTCAATATGGAAAATTTAGTTACAAAATTCACGATCAGAAACTGATTTTCCGCGGTGATTGGGCAAAGGAAGTTGGAAGGAAATAAAGATACAGAAGTATTGAATTCATTTCCGTATTATTTATTTTCATGGTAGTATTCTACCAGACCGTCAATGGGAGCTTTGATGAATTTCCCTGTTTTTATGCCGAATTCGAGACCTATCTTTGTCAGAATATCTTTATAGTGGTAAGCCACTGAACCTACAAAATGAACAGGTACTTCCTTGTGCTTCTCATAGCAGCAAATCTGGTACTTATAAAACACTCTGAAAGCTTCTGATAACAGGTTATAAATATAGGGGTGGTCACGGTTGTTGTTGATAAATCTGCTGAAAGATGCAAGAAAACGGCTGGGTGTCGGTTTCGTGTATACAGCGTCAAGAATGCTTTCGAGACTTCTTGGATATTCTTCTTTAAATCTTTTTTCAATTTCTTCCGGTAATTCTTTATGAAGGTATGCTGACAACAATTGTTTACCCAAGTAGGCTCCGCTTCCTTCATCGCCGAAAAAATATCCCAATGAAAAAATGTTATCTGTGATAGTATTACCATCGTAGTAACATGAATTTGAGCCTGTTCCGAGAATAGCTGCAATGCCCTCCTTGTCACCGCACAGAGCATGAGCAGCAGCCAGTAAATCGTGGCTTATATTAAGCCTGGCGTTCGGAAAAATTTTTTCAAATGCAGTCTCAACAATCATATTCTTAACCGGAGTTGAACAACCGGCGCCATAATAGTAAACTTCACTAACAGCATTATTATCGATATACGGCTGAAGCTCTTTCCAGAGTATGGATTCAATCTCGTCACTTCCAACAAAATAAGGATTAAATCCTGGAGTTTGAACCTGTTTGTATTCTCTTCCTTCTTTGATCAGGCGCCAGTCTGTTTTTGTAGAGCCTCCGTCGGCAATAAGTATCATAGTTTTGGGATTAAGTCTTTTGGAAATATAAGTCAGGGATTCTAAGTGCCAGATGCCTTGTTCAATGTGTAAAGCGCCTGGTTTCTATAGGTATTGGATTTCTTTTTTAATAAGTTTGAATATCAATTTATAAATAAATCTATCAGGCGCGGCACAAAAATAATCATTCCAATGATGGCAGCGACAATCGAGACAATAAGCACGGCACCTGCAGCGACATCTTTGGCACGTCCGATCTGTTCATCAATTCCGGGATGAAGTTTGTCAGCAAAAATCTCAGCAGCGGTATTAATCCCTTCCAAACCCAATACCAGTCCAATACACAGCAGTATGATAATCCACTCGGCTGTACTGATCCTGAAGAAAAAACCTGCCAGTAGAACCATGCCTGTGATAACCAATTCAATACGGGCATTGAGCTGGCTTTTAAAAAGATAAGCTATGCCATGCATAGCATTCGCGAAACTCTTTATAAACTTACCTGAACTTTCTGACATCGTATGAATACTATTTACATGTTGAGATTATCCCCTGGTGAAAACCCAGTTATCACCTTTGGAAAGTCCATGATTATAATGATAACCGCCTGAATCGAAACCTACAAGCATTTCATAATCAGATATCTGGTTATGAATGATAAAACGACTCATCATCCCTCGTGCCTTTTTGGCGAAAAATGAGATCATGACGTAGGTATCGTTGCTCCTGTCCTTAAATGACGGTGTGATAATCCTTGCTTTGAGTTTTTTAGTGTTAATAACTTTAAAATATTCCTGAGAAGCCAGGTTGATCAAAATGTTGCTACCTGATTCTTTGAGACTCTTTTTTAAATGATCTGTAACTCTGTCGCCCCAATATTTATATAGATTTTCTCCTTTTGGAGTTTGAAATGAAGTGCCCATATCAATGCGATAGGGTTTGATCATATCGAGGGGACGAAGCAGACCGTAGAGTCCTGATATGATGCGTAACCGATTCTGGGCAAATTCTATTTCCTCATAAGTTAACGTCTTCGCATCCAGGCCATCGTAAACGTCGCCATTATAAGCATAGATGGCTTGTTTTAGTGTAGCCGTTTTCCAGGACGCGAATCGTTCAGCATTCAGCTGAGCAAGTTTGGGCGAAATGTCAAGAAGGGGGCCTAATGCAGAAATTTTTAGTTTACTTAATTTTCCGGCCAGGTAATCAGAATCTTTTAAAAAATGTGGGATTGAAACAGTGTCAACTGGTATGATGGTATTGAAGTCAAGAGATTTTGAGGGTGAAATTATTGAAATCATGTCAGATATTATTTTGCGACGTGTATAGTGATTTCCTTGAGCCTCTGCTCAGGAGTGAGTTTCGTATATTTATCACTCAGCTTATACTGAACCCCATGCTTTGTAAAAACGATATCTACGATTCCTATTGCCACGAATCCTGCAATAATATTTTCGGCTGCTTTGCTGTTGATTTTTGCCAGTTTGCAATACCTCGATTGTGTAATGTAGGGTTCTGCTTCGAGGTAAGTCAGTAAAAACTTCTCGCTCTCTGTAAACCTGATAAAAGTACCTGTTTTCAGGTTTTTCCACTTATAGGCTTTAAGCCAGACACTGTTAACGGGATAATTTTCATCCTTAACGCGAATATAGATCAGGTAATTGTCTTTTTCAACCGGGGCAGAATGTAGAATGCTTTTAGTTGCCGGTACAATAATTTCGAGTACACGTTTCTGGTTCAAAGTCCACTCCTTAACTTCGAAAGGTACTATAGGCCGGGTATACATCTCCGAAGCTGCCTGAATCATGTAGAATTCTTCCTCGGAACGTACACCTGCTACAGAACCGTTGTCTTTAACCCCGATCAGCAGCCGTCCTCCATCGGTATTGGCAAACGCAGCAAGTGTGCGGGCAATTTTGCGTGAGTCGTTGATCCCGAATTTGAAATCGAGTTGCTGATGCTCACCTTCGGCAATCAGTTTCCGGATATAGCCTTCGGATGGCTCTGCTTCGTGCTGTATGCGGGAGTGTTGCTGGGGCATGTTTTTAGGGTTTTAGGAGTTTGGGATTAGGTTTTGGGGTTCGAAGCCATGCTCATAAAGATTGAAAGGTTTGGTTAAATGAAAATGAACTTTAATTTAAAAATCAACTAAATGAGCTGTTCATTCCCCAATCCTTAAAACCTAATCCTCAAAACCTTATTTAATAAATTTCGGTAAAAGGTCCTTCATCATATCTTTATGTACCATGAAATCCATCATCTTAAGCTTGATATAGTCCTCGTGGAAGAAATAGTAACCGAAGTTCTTGTTCTTTTGGATTCCACCTGTGCGGCTTCCCGATCCCGAATCTTTAACCAAAAACCAGGTAACACCATCCTTTTCCATATATCCAACAACATGAAGACCATGATCGTCGGTTGTAGTTTCGTTGCTGAAACGAAACTGACGGGCGTTTTCGTCGATGTAGGCAGATGGAATATCAAACGATGGAACTACTGCGGCATTGGCTTCGTGTGCCAGAAATCCGGCTTCTGAAACATCGCCGCCAATAGCGAGGGTATAACCTGCTTTCAATGCCTTCTTGATTACATTCATGTAGTCATCCAGCGGGATGTTATAATAGTCCGAATCGTGCCACCAGTTGTCAGGAACTTCATACTCTACCTTTTGCCAGTAGGGTTTCTGCATATACGAAAGTACATCGCAATAATCGTTTGGATTGAATTTAAGAACATTAGTCATATACTCTTTCGGACTCATATCTTTACCGTTGATAATGACTCTGGAAGGTGGTTCGCCGATGTAATAATTCATGATGCTCCTGAAATTAGTAACTATTGCAGCCTCATCCCAGATATTATTCTTTTTCACAAAATCGGCATAGCTCTTTAGCTCCTCAAACATTTTAGCGTGTGAATGGAAAGTCTGGCCTGGTTTTAATCCCGTATATGCATCGAGTGGAACAATACCGTATTTTCGCCAGATTTTGGTAACGGCATTACCTTCTGATCCTTCACCAAAGTTCATATTCCCGCGGGTTTTAACCCAGTTTTCGGCACGTTCGATGTATTCGTAATAAACGGTATAGATAGGTGAGAGTTTTACTTCCTGGCCTGTGGTCCGGTAAATTTCTGATTCCAGGTACGAAGTAGTTGAGAAAGACCAGCAAGTATTTGTGTTGCCTTGCGAAACTGGTGGATTATGCCAATATGATTTGAAATCATCCTTCGAAACCGGAATTTTAAAAGTTGAAGCGTCAACTTTAAACGATTTAGTTTGCTTTGGTGTAACCGTCCGGGATTCAAATTCATCAATGCCTTTCAGTATGGAGTTCTGAAAATAGCCTGGCTCGTAAGTTTTAAAGATACCCTTATCTTTATTGAAGTTTTGCGCAAATAAAACCGCGCACCAGATTCCTGATGCTAAAAGCAGAAATGTTTTTTTCACTTTATTTGAATGTTAATTTATGATTTAAGGACTTATTATACCAAGGTCAACAGGTTACATTGAGTTATGCTTCTTTCAGTTAGTTTTTTATACAAAGACAATACTGTTTTTACCAGTTATCTTTTCACAATAATGACACAGGAGTCGCATTTGCTCTTTATCCACTACAGTAAACCGGCTTGGAACGCTTTCGACATTGGTGATGCAATTAGGGTTAAAACATTTTACAATCTTCATAATCTGATCAGGAACTTCGACCTGTTTCTTGGTTACAACCTCGAAATTTTTAATTTCAATAAAGGTAGCTGTTGGCGCAACCAATGCAATTTTATTGATTTCGTTTGCGTCAAAATAAGTGTTGCTTACCTTGATAATGCCTTTCTTCCCGTACTTCTGGCTATCAAGGTTATCACCAAACAGAACCTGGTTTTTGTTATTCTCAAGGTTGAGGATATGAAGCACTTTAAATACGTTATTGGCGGGAATATGGTCAATTACAGTGCCATTTTCGATGGCTGTAACATTAAGCTTACGTTTTTCTTTATTCATTTCTATAGAATATTTACCTGTTTACTGACTTTATTTATTTTACACCAGCAATAGCTGCAAGCAAAGCCTGACGAACATAAACACCATTTTCAGCCTGCTTGAAATAAAAAGCATGTGAAGTTTCATCCACATCTTCGCTGATTTCGTTTACACGTGGCAAAGGGTGAAGAATTTTCATATTTGCTTTGCAGTTTTGAAGCATAGAGCGGTCGAGAACGTAGGAATTTTTAACCTTTTCATACTCCAGCGGATCGCTGAATCGTTCCTGTTGGATACGGGTCATGTAAATAATATCTGCAATAGGAATTACGTCGCTTAATTCAGTGTGTTGAATATAAGAGAGGTTGTTGTTTTTAATATGCATTTTTGACGCGCTCGGAAGTTTGAGCTCTTCGGGAGAAACCAGGTGGAATGTAGTATTGAAATTAGACATGGCCTGAACAAGTGAATGTACAGTGCGACCGTATTTAAGATCACCCACAAATGCAATGTTCAGGTTGTCGAGTGTACCCTGGGTTTGTTTTATACTATACATATCGAGCAAACACTGAGTCGGATGCTGGTTAGCTCCATCGCCGGCATTAATTACCGGAACTGATGAGACTTCACTGGCCCAGCGTGCTGCACCTTCACGCGGATGACGCATCACAATTATATCAGCATATCCGCTCACCATTATGATTGTATCTTTGAGCGTTTCTCCTTTTTTTACACTGGTAGAACCACTGTCGCTGAAGCCAATCACGCGGGCGCCAAGGCGGTTGGCTGCAGTTTCAAAACTGAGTCGCGTACGGGTCGAAGGTTCAAAAAAGAGTGATGCTACTACGTGATTGTTCAATAATTTCTGGTTGGGATTTTTCTCGAAATCAGCTGCAATCTCTAATATTCGCAGGTATTGTTCTTTGTTGAAATCAGTTATTGATACCAGGTTTTTGTCTTTCATTATATGCAGTTTTTATTGAGGTTATAAAATTACGAAATATCAACGCTTGACAGAATGTGATTGTTAATACTTTGTCATAAAAAAAGCGGCCATCGCTGGCCGCTTTAAAAATGGGAATGTTATTTCACGAGATTGTGTTTCCTGACAAACTCATCGAGGATGCCAGCAAGGTCGGGTTTCCCGATTTCCTGCAGGTCATATCCAACCTTAACGGTAGGTTTGTTAATTTTTACAATCCTTTTCAGGTCGATAGGTGTGGCAATTACCACTGCATCGCAAGGTGTGTTTTCGATGGTTTGCTCCAGGTCCCGTGTTTGTTCTTCACCGTATCCCATAGCTGGAAGCAGGGTTCCGATATTCGGATAAATGCGGAATGTTTCGGCTAACTTACCAACAGCATATGGCCTCGGATCCACTAATTCGGCGGCACCAAACTTATTGGCAGCAACTGTACCTGCACCAATTTTCATTTCGCCATGGGTGAGTGTCGGGCCATCTTCAACAACTAAAACTCGTTTGCCGCGAATTAGTTCCGGTTTGTCAACCGTAAGCGGTGAAGCACCGTCAATAACCAAAGCATTCGGATTGATCTTAGCAATATTATTACGTACTACCTGGATGTTAGCGATATCAGCTGAATCAATTTTATTAATTACGATAGCATCGGCTATACGTGCCATAACTTCACCAGGATAGTAACCTACTTCAGCACCCGGACGGTGTGGGTCGGCAACACAAACGGTTAGGTCAGGTTTGTAGAATGGGAAGTCATTGTTACCGCCATCCCAGAGAACGACATCACAACCATCAGGATCTTTTTCAGCTGCGCGAAGGATATCGAGATAATCAACACCGGCATAAATAACGTTTCCACGAACAACATGAGGCTCGTATTCTTCCATTTCTTCGATGGTGCATTTGTGTTTTTTCAGATCTGCAACCGTTGCAAAGCGCTGAACTCTTTGCTCATTAAGATCGCCATAAGGCATAGGGTGACGAACAGCAACTACTTTGAGCCCTTTAGCCATCAGTATTTCGATGATGCGGCGCGAAGTCTGGCTTTTTCCACAACCTGTACGGGTAGCGCCAACAGCAATAACCGGCTTTGTGCTTTTAATCATAGTTTCACCTGGACCAAGAAGGATAAAATTGGCACCGCAGGAATTAACAAGAGCACTGACATTCATTACGCGTGGGTATGGAACATCGCTATAGGCGAAAACGCAGTCAACCACATTTAATTCTTTGATCAGCTTTGGCAGATCCTGCTCTGCATAGATTGGGATTCCATTAGGGTACAGATCAGCACCGGCCAGTTCTTTCGGATACTTACGGCCATCAATGTCAGGAATCTGGGCGGCTGTAAAAGCAACTACATTATATTCAGATTTTCCCCTGAAAAATGTGTTGAAATTGTGAAAATCGCGCCCGGCTGCTCCGATAATAATTACGTTACGTTGCATAAAGGATTGTTTAATGTTAATATGTATGTTTTATGTTATATTAATCGGTTTATGGCTACAAAGTTAAAGGTTTAAACTTGCTGGCAAAATTTTTTCAAAACTTCTTAACCTATTATCAATGCTGGCTTATAGAATATAATTTAATTGAATATATTGATTTTAAAGGAGTATAGATTTTTAATCTCATATAAGTCAATGCTAATGGGGCTTCCAAGTGATATATTTTCTCAAGGATGGAATAATAAATTCCGTATTCCACCTAAAAAACGTACTTTTGCAAACTTAATTTTCTCCAGATGATAGAGCAGATATTAACAGATAAAATTACCGAGGCCGTAAAGATAATTTACGGGCATGATGCTGTTCCTTCGTTGATTCAGTTGCAGAACACCCGTAAAGAGTTTGAAGGTGATATTACACTTGTTGTTTTCCCTTTTACAAAATTTTCGCGCACATCACCCGAAGCAACTGCTACCGAAATCGGTGATTATCTGCTTGCTAACCTGGCTGAGGTTGAGAATTATAATGTAATCAAAGGCTTTTTGAATATCTCTGTCCATAAGGAGTATTGGCTTTCGTTTTTATCGGGGAATTACCATGCTGAGAAATTTGGTTTCCGGAATCTTAGTGATGGTCTCCCGATTATAATTGAATATTCCTCGCCTAATACCAATAAACCACTGCATCTGGGGCATATACGCAATAACCTGCTTGGGTATTCACTTTCCCGCATATTGCTGGCTGCAGGTAAAAATGTGGTGAAAGTAAACCTGGTGAACGATCGGGGGATACATATCTGTAAGAGTATGCTGGCATGGCAGCGATGGGGAAACGGTGAAACTCCTGAAAGCAGCGGGTTAAAAGGGGATCACCTGGTTGGAAAATATTATGTGATTTTTGATAAACAATATAAAGAAGAAATTGCCGAAATTGTTGCTCACGGTTCATCACCCGAAGAAGCAGCTAAAAAAGCACCTTTAATTATTGAAGCGCAGCAACTGCTGCAAAAATGGGAAGCGCACGACGAAGCAACCATCAGCTTATGGAAAATAATGAATGGCTGGGTATATGATGGTTTTGCGAAAACCTATCAAACTCTCGGCATCGAATTCGATAAAACATATTACGAGTCGCAAACCTATTTGCTTGGTAAGGAATTAGTTGAAGAAGGTGTGCAAAAAGGAGTTTACACCCGCCGTACGGATGGTTCGGTATGGATTGACCTTTCTGCGGAAGGTATGGATGAAAAACTTCTTCTGCGCAGCGACGGTACTTCAGTATATATGACCCAGGACCTGGGCACAGCAACACAGCGCTACAATGAATACAATCCGGAGCAACTTATCTATGTTGTGGGTAATGAGCAGGAATATCATTTCAAAGTATTGAAAGTGGTGTTGAAGCACCTCGGTTGTGCCTGGGCCGATTCAATTTATCACCTTTCGTATGGAATGGTTGAGCTGCCTGAAGGTAAAATGAAATCCCGCGAAGGTACCGTGGTTGATGCCGATGACCTGATGCAGGAAATGTTCGACACCTCAGAGGCTATGGCCAGAGAACTGGGTAAAATTGAATCCTTCGACGATGAAGAAGCCAAAAATCTCTACAGGACTATCGGTCTTGGCGCTTTAAAATATTTTATACTGAAGGTGGATCCGAAAAAGAACATGTTGTTCAACCCGGCCGAATCGGTTGATTTTAATGGTAATACCGGGCCGTTTATACAGTATACTTATGCCAGGATAAAATCGGTTCTCCGGAAAGCTGCGGATGTCGGTTACGAAGTTTCGTTTTCAACTTCATCATCTGCCCAATTACTGCCGCAGGAGAAAGAATTGCTTAAGAAAATTCATGATTTTCCGGCCATAGTTGCACAGGCAGCTGAATTGCACAGCCCGGCCATTATTGCTAATTATGCCTTCGAACTTGCATCGGAATACAACCGTTTTTACCATGACCTCACCATCCTGAAAGAAGAGAATCTGTCGAGCCAGGCATTTCGGTTGGGGTTATCGCAGTTCACTGCAAATGTTATTGCTAATGCCTTGTGGTTGCTGGGAATTGATGTGCCGGAGAGGATGTAACTGATTAGTGTTAGCTGCGAGAATAACAAATTCCGGGCTCTTTGGGGCGGGATTATTCCACTATGCGGGATGAGATACCTACTTGCAGCAGGCAAGGCTTAGCTAGGTTGCAAATCCCAATGATTCAAATCCCGCTCATCTGAGGTGGATACCTCAGCGATTAATGATTAATTTTGAATACCTTAATTGCCCATCGCCGGAAATCATTACCAGGTATATTCCATTGCTTAAAGCCGATGTATTGATAGCGGATTTGGTGTTGTCTGTGTTTTGTTGATATACCACTTTCCCAGTCGCATTAATCATGATGATATTGCTTTCGGTAGTTTCGCTCTCAATAGTGATATAATCCCTTGCTGGATTAGGGAAGATTTTCAGGTTGTTAGAAATAATCATTTCGTCTAATCCTATAATACCTTTCAATTTAAAGATGGTTCCTTTTCCATTTGTGCCGCCTTCAGATGTCATTCCATAGAGAAAGGACTCAACAGAAACAAGAGATCCCACGGGATAGCTTCCTTTAGTTTGATCTAAGTCGAGAAGTTTCACATATCCTGTTCCATCAGGCATTATTTTAAATATTGTTCCCATATCGTTTGTGCCGCCTGCAGCAGTCATTCCAAAGAGAAAAGTTCCGTCATAAATGAGCGAGCCAAGAGGATTTTTTCCGTTTAGTAAGCCTTCAAAGTCGAGGAGTTTTACATATCCTGTTCCATCGGGCATTATTTTAAATATTGTTCCCAAATTGTTTGTACCGCCTTCGCTTGTCATTCCATAAAGATAAGTTCCATCAGATATTAGAGAACCCCAAGGACTGCTTCCGTTTGAATTACTTTCAAAGTCAAGGAGTTTCGTATACCATGTTCCATCAGGCATTATTTTAAAGATTGTTCCCCACCAACCCAATGTGCCACCTTGGGATGTCGTTCCATACAAAAAAGTTCCGTCATAAATTAGCGATCCACGAGGATTTTTTCCGTTTAGTGCGCCTTCAAAGTCGAGGAGTTTTACATATTCAGTTCCATCGGGCTTTATTTTGAAGATTGTTCCAAAACCAATATAGCCACCCCATTCTGTCATTCCATAAAGAAATGTTCCGTCATAAAAAAGTGAGCCCCCAGGAGTGCTTCCATTGAAAGTGTCATCAAAGTCGAGTAGTGTCTTATATCCTGTTCCATCAGGCATGATTTTAAAGATTGTTCCATTGCCATATTTGCCACCATAGGTTGTCATTCCATACAGAAAAGTTCCGTCAGAAATAAGAGAACCCCAAGGATTGCTTCCGTTTGTAATGTCATCAAAGTCGAGGAGTTTTACAAATTCTGTTCCATCGGGCTTTATTTTGAAGATTGTTCCGATATTATTTGTACCTCCAAATTCAGTCATTCCATAGAGAAAGGTTCCATCAGAAATAAGAGAGCCCTTGGGATTGCTTCCGTTTGAAGTACCTTCAAAGTCGAGGAGTTTTACATATTGCCCAACAGCGATGTTTACTGTAAGAAGGCAGAGTAAAACAGTGAATAGTAATAATTTATTCATGATCGTTTATTTTTTTAGTTAAAAGGTTCAATTAAACTGTTCTGAATGCACAGCTACGAAAAATTAACTTATTTATGCCATCACACACCTGATTCATTTCGGAGATAGGAAGAGAAACAAAAAGTTAAAAAAGTACTAAACCCGACCATATCGGATACTTTATTTTGCTGTGACCGATAGCGATGCGTTAACAGAAAAGCTTTCATTATCTGACGTCCGGTTTCCAACAAAGGTAAAATTCCAGGTTCCTAATTCCTTGTCATATCCAACATTTTCATCCTGCAAGGGTATTGATGAATTTTTAGCATATGATTTCCCATTTAAATCATAAGTAAATGTTTGAACAGAGGTGGGAGATGTATTGGTAACTTTAGTCATCTTTACATCCTCGTTGGTGTATTTCCCATTGAATTGCAATCCTTCACCCCCGCCCTGTAGCTGGACTGTAGTGGCAGTAACAGTAAACACTGGTGTTTGTGGATCAGGATTGTCCTTATCTTTCTTACAACAGCTTGAAAGTAGTAATGAAAGTCCAATTACTGCAAAAGAGTAAATCAAAACGATGTTTCTTGTTTTCATGTCAGTCAAAATTATAGGGTTAAATTCAATTTAGAATAACTTCATTACACTACAGAGTTTGATGGCTTCTAATCGTATTAATCTAATTAAGTCTGTCAATAAAATATTTCTTGAAATGGCAACAATAAATTATTGAAAAATGCTGTATTTCAAGATAAATCAGAATGCTTCACAAATTTCATTGACGAATTTTATTTCCTATTTATCTTCAAATATAGGGAATAAGTCCATGTATTCCTATACCAATGAAAAATAAATTACAAATGAACGGCTTAAATTATAATAATAGGGTCAATAGTGAAATATCCCCAACTCCGGGAATTGCAAATTCAAGGCTCTTTGTGGCGGTTTTTCGGTATTCTTTACTCAGGTAGCCGATATGCACAGCCCGGCTGTTATTGCAAATTATGTATTTGAACTGGCATCGGAATACAACCGTTTTTACCATGAACTCACGATTCTGAAAGAAGAGAATCTGCTGAGTCGTGGACTCAGGTTGTCATTGTCGCAATTTACTGCAAAAGTGATAGCCAATGCATTGTGGATGCTGGGGATTGAGGTTCCGGAAAGGATGTAGGAATCTTTTCTCAGCTATCAGGGTGATGCGATTTTTAATCGCATTCTAAAATATAGTAATTAGAAATCGCTGCACCCGTACCAGGTACCCTTCCATTCTCTCCAATTAGAAACTAAGCCAACTTTAACCGGATTATTTAATGTATAATTTATTGCATTAAACAAATGCTTTTCATTTCTGATAGTTGTATCGAAGCTTTCTTTTTGCCAGAGTTTGCCCGACCTGTTTTCAGCATTGTTAATTCTATTTGATGAATAACGTTTGACCGATTGTAAAATATCCTTTAGATATACAGGATTTCCGGTGCTGTCTTTATCAAAAAGTTTAACAACCCAATGAACATGGTTTGGCATAATGGTAAAAGTGATATTTTGTAATCTTAGTCCTTCCCAAAATTGTAACGACCCGAAAATAATTTCAAGATTCTCAGGTTTTGATAAATCGATTTTCGGATTCCTTTCTGAATCTAAAAGATCATCATTAGCTTTGATATATTGTCTCCTCACTGAATAATATGCCTGTTTATTTTTTTCGATTTCAGAAGGATCAGATTTTTGTTGTTCAAGAAACTTGATTTGTGATTTAAGCATTTCCAATTCCGATGTATAACGTGCAAATGCTTTTTTGGGAATTGCTTCCTGTAAACTCCATGTCACAAAATAGGTTTGTCCCGGTTGCTGGAAATGGGGTAAAATATGTCTGTATGACTCTTTTTTCTCCATAATCAATCAGAAATAGGAATGCAATTTACATAAAAGAGTGATGCGATATAAAATCGCATTCTGGAATACAGAGATTAGAAATCGCTGCACCCGGATGGGAATGCAATTCAAACTTAGCGTGGCTGGCATGCAATCATTTTACTCTGAATCCTATCATATTACGGCACGAATGCTTTCGTGTGGTTAAATGCTTTTGACTAAATTATTAGGATGAGCTATAATTATAAATTCCATAGTACTGAAGGAACATAGTTTGTAAGTTTTGCTGTGGTGGGATTTATAGAAATACGCGTAAGGATTCGCGCGGCAGCAAGAGACAAATACCCAAGTGGAAAGCTTGGTCAAAGAAGTTCTGTCATACAACTATTTCTCCTTTTTTCAGCCCTTTATTAATATAAAAATGTGTGTTATGAGAAAGATTCCCTTAATCCTACTTCTGGCCTTTTCGTTTGTTGTTTTCTCATGCAGTAAAGAGAAATATAATGCTCCGGGCGAATACAAGCAGGTAAATCTCACTGAAAAGCAAAAAGAACTTATCCGTATCAACAATACCTTTGGGTTTGAGTTTTTCAAAAAGGTAAATGAGATTTCAGGAACCGATGTAAACATGATGGTTTCGCCACTCAGTGTCAGCATGGCACTGGGTATGACCCGGAACGGAGCTGCGGGTGGCACACTCGAAGCCATGACAAATACACTTGGATTTGCAGGAATGTCCGATAGCGAAATCAATCAATCGTATAAGTATATTACCGAAACATTTTCCTCGCTCGATCCAAAGGTTAAGATGCAAATCGCGAATTCAATCTGGTATTGTAACACTTTTAGTGTAGAACAGCCTTTTGTACTGACAAACCAACAATATTTTGATGCAAGTGTCTACCCGTTGGATTTTTCCAAACCATCTGCTGTTCAAACTATAAACAACTGGGTTAACGAAAAAACCAATAAACTGATACCGGAAATTATTGATCAGATTCCTGCGGAAGCAGTTATGTACCTTGTTAATGCCGTATATTTTAAAGGACAATGGAGATACCAGTTTGATAAAGATAAAACCCTGCAAAAGCCATTTTATCTTGCTGGAGGAACAGAACTACAGGTGCCGGCAATGATTCAGCACGAAACACTATCCTATTACAAAGGTTCAGGATTTGAAGCCATTGAGCTTCCATATAACCAGGGAAATTTTAATATGGATGTTATTCTTCCTGAGGCCGGCAAAACAGTAAACGATATTATTCCTATGCTATCTCAGGAAAATTGGAATTTTTGGAGCCAGCAATTCAGAGAAACGGATATTCAGTTGCAACTGCCTAAATTCAAATATGAATACGAGGAGAAAAAAATGAAACCGATCCTTGCTGATATGGGTATGGAAATTGCATTCTCCGATTATGCCGATTTTACCCGAATAAATTTGGCTGGCGGAATTACTATTTCAAGGGTATTGCATAAAACTTATATCGAAACCAACGAAGAAGGAACTGAGGCTGCGGCTGCTACTACAGTCGAAATCGGATATACCACAATCGGGCCTGATCAACCTTATTATTTTACTATCAACCGGCCATTTATTTATTTTATCCGGGAAAAATCTTCCGGTACAATCTTATTTATTGGAACAGTGATGAATCCGAATTTGTAAATCCGCGGTAGTGCTTATCTTAAAGGAAATCAATTTCCGCGACCGATGACAAACAAAAAATTATTTCTGATATTGATTTGTAGCTTCCTAACATTTATACAAGGTTGCAAAAAAGACGACCCAAACGACGCTACAAAGACAATTTATGTGTCCATCAAAACAAATCAGACATATCAATATAATCTGGGAAGTTTTGGAGACGAAGAAGGTGCTGGCATCACCAGGCAGGCATCACACTTTCAAGTAAGCCAATTAGAAAGAATAAATTATGTGAATGTTGTTTATACATATAAACCCTTACAAGACTTTAATGGCATAGATGTAGTGGAATTAAAGGCTGAAAGGGGCTCGGATGGAGTAAGCCCAAACGACAAAATTATCGTTTATATTTTTAATATTTCAATAGCCCAATAGAATTAGAATATAAATAATATCGTATTTTCTGATAGCAGATAGCACAAAACATTATTGCCGATCTTTGCAAAATGCGGGAGAACTGGCATGTTTTCTGTTTTAAAATCATCAGAACTTTATAAACTCTAATTTTAATTTCTGAACTTTACACCCTTCTTACCTGTTCATTTTAACAGTGAATGAGTATGATCATTAATTACATTTTCCAATGAATTCCGAAGTACCCAAGAAAAAAATAACTCTACCGGGCTTACGCAAGCTATTTAAACTTTACAGTTATATAAAACCTTACAAATACGAATACGCTTTAGGATTGCTCTTTCTCCTTGGTTCGAGCAGTGCCAGCCTTGTCTTCCCGAAGTTATTGGGCGAACTGGTCGACCTGGGAAACCAGGGAAAACTGGCACAGGAGATAAACCGGATTGCGCTCATACTTATCGCTGTTTTGGTAGGTCAGTCAGTCTTTTCATATTTCAGGATATTCCTTTTTGTCCGTGTAGCGGAAAAAACGCTGGCTGATCTGCGTCAAAGCACATTCAATCACCTGATCCGCTTACCCATGAAATTTTTTCAGTTTCGCAGGGTAGGGGAGCTTAACAGCCGGATTTCGTCGGATATAACTTTGTTGCAGGATGCGCTTACAAGTACCCTGGCTGAATTTCTGCGACAGCTGATAATAATTATAGGAGGTGTAAGCCTGATGATGATAACCTCTTTAAAATTAACACTTTTCATGCTTTCGATACTTCCGGTAATAATGATACTGGTGGTATTTTTCGGGAGGTATATCCGCAAACTAAGTAAACAGGCACAAAGCCAGGTAGCCGATTCCAATACCATTGTGGAAGAAACTTTGCAGGGAATTCAAAGTGTAAAGGCTTTTACAAACGAATTTTTCGAAATGGAGCGTTACCGGGGCAAAACATTGGAAATTGCCGGAACCGGCATTAAAAACGGGAAACTCCGGGGTGCTTTCTCCTCTTTTACCATCCTTGGCCTTTTTGGCGCCATGGTGGCAGTGATCTGGAAAGGATCCACACTGCTGGCCAACGGCGAACTGGCTACCGGCGAATTATTCTCATTCGTAATATATTCTATGTTTATCGGAGGTACCATTGGTGGTATGGCCGATGTATTTGCCAGGGTACAGAAATTTATCGGAGCTACCGAAGACCTGCTTGAAATATTTAATGAACCCGTGGAAGAAGTCGATGAGGTTTCTTCGTTACCGGCTGATCAGATCCTGCACGGAAGCATCCGGTTTGATAAACTCTCTTTCCACTATCCGACACGAACTGAGTTACAGGTGCTGGATGAAATCAGCGTGACTATTAAACCAGATACGCTTGTAGCACTCGTTGGCCCCAGCGGTGCGGGAAAATCAACCTTTGTATCGCTTTTACTGAGGCTATATGATCCAACATCAGGTCATATATTCTTTGATGAACGGGATAACCGCAGTATCCCGATTTCGGCATTGCGAAGCCAGATGGCTATTGTTCCACAGGATATTTTTCTTTTTGGCGGAACCATACGTGAGAATATTGCTTATGGAAAAACAGGAGCCACTAATGAAATGATCGTTGAGGCTGCCCGAAAAGCAAATGCCTGGGATTTTATCAACCAGTTTCCTGAAGCGCTAGAAACGTTGGTCGGGGAGCGTGGCACACAACTTTCGGGCGGGCAGCGCCAGCGCATTGCAATTGCGCGCGCTGTATTGAAAAATCCCAGGATACTAATCCTTGACGAAGCTACATCTTCTCTCGATTCCGAGTCGGAACGCCTTGTGCAGGATGCACTCGAAAAGCTGATGAAAGGCCGGACTTCGATCGTGATTGCTCACCGGCTTTCAACTATCCGGCAGGCTGATAATATTCTGGTATTGGAAAACGGACGAATTATTGAGCAGGGAACCCATGAGCAGCTTTTAATGGTTGATAAGGGGCTCTATCGGAATTTGAGTGAGTTGCAGTTTGCAGGGTAGTAAAGAAAATCTTTGTAGAGTATTATTTTTTGCGAAAGCAAATTCACTGCTAAAAAGTATAATTTATAGCCAGTCACCAATACATTCTGATTATAAATATAACCTGAATCTCAATTGATCAGGATACTTCAAAATCATAATTAAACCTACTGGTTCTGAATTGCTCATGTCATTCATTAAGACAAGACAGATAAGCAAATAAATGGATCAGCATGACTCTTTACTTCTTTACAAAACTCCGCCAATGACTATCTTCCTTATAATCAGCCACGACGAGCGTTGTATTTGGATATGAATATGATGTCATCAGGTTATTGAGCTCCTGTTTCATCATATTTATACTGTTGGCAATCAATTCAGGGTTAAAACCTTTCTGACCGAGATCTATAACCATTTCCATTGAAACTATCCGACCCAGAACTTTGCCGAGTTCAACAAGTTTTCGCTGAGGGAGCTGAAGATCCAGGTTGAAGTTCAGGATTTCTTTTATATGTTCAACCGATTTCGCTGTTAGTGAAAAGTTTTTCAGGAACTGGAAAAGGTTGGTTTCTTTTGCTTGTTTCATCAGTTTAACAACGGCTTCGGATATCTGAGCGTAAAGTATATCATTTGATCCTTCAAAAATCTGGAAGGGCCGGCTATCCACAATAGCCCTGCCTGCAATATGGTTCAGCTTATAGGCTTTTGCTCCTACCAGCTGGAAAAGTTGCTGTGCTGCATCCTGCATCAGGTCGGTTACAACGGTTTTTACTGAGTTGGCTTTTAATCCATGAGGCGCCAGGTCATTCTCTACTCCGGCATTGTCGCTGCTATGGGCACAAATTGCAGAAGTTATGGTAAATGCCGACTGAATGCCAGCCAGCCGCTGCTGCACCTGGTCGTAATTGAACAGGCTTTTTGCTCCCACAAACCGGGTTTCGCAATGCCGTATGGCTTCGTCGAGCATGCGCCTGATAAAGCCCATAGCCATTGCCGGAATTTCGAGCCTGCTGCGATGTAAGGTATCCAGCATCATTGATATCCCGGTTGTTTCGGGCTCAAGACGAAAAAGGTGCGGTATTTTTACATCTATTTTGTTCCTGCCGTAAGGTATCATATATAATCCAAGGTTTTCAAAATACTCCTCAACCTCAATTATCTGACCGGCTTTATTATTGTCGCAAATAAAAAAATCAATATCACGCATCAGGTCGCCACCGGCTGTTTTCCGCCGGGCAGTAAGCAACCAGTAATCGGCACTTCCGGTTAACCCGGCCCAATGTTTTGTCCCTTTAAGGTGATAATGATCTTTATTCTCGGTATAGGAAGTTTGCATGCTCAAGGCATCACTTCCAAAACCAGGCTCGGTAATCATTAATCCGCCCATTTTTTTATCGGCCGTGAATCCTTTAAAAATGGAATGTTTTATTCCTTCATTGGCATATTTATTTACCGGCTGAAGAAAAAGTGCCCAATTAATTCCAAGGGTAAGTCCAAGTGCCAGCGATTCATACGATGCAGCGGATACAATTTCAATTCCCTCGTAAGTGGAAGCTCCCCTGCCTCCATAATCCTTTGGTATAAAGGCTAAAAAGGGATCGGCAGAAAGAATCTCCCGCATAACAAAAGGCGGCAATCCGCGCTGTGTTTCAAGCTGGTTAATATCAGCACGCTGATGAAATACGTTGTCTAATTTGTTTGTAAAATTGTGAAGAAACTCCTTAAAAGGCAGTTGCACACTTGCTGCTGGCTGGGTTGCCTCAGCATATTGATTGGAATATTCCATGTAAGTGATTAAATCAAATTGGGTTGAAATCTAGTATTATATTCAGCCGGCCTTCATTTGCGACGGGATGGAGTAAGCAGATACCGTTGGCCTTAAAGGTGTTACAGAATTATTAACAGGAAATTACTTATTCCCGTACCAATAAAACAATTAATCCTGATGATTGTTTGCTCGCATAACCAGTATTCTGATTTTTGGTATTCACCAGGCCCTGTTTTATTTTCCGCATGCAAATTCTTGCCGGTAGAAATGTAAATCAGGCTTTGAGCTGGATCCTGGATTTGTGATGACTTAATTTACGAATCTTTTTGTATACTTTTGCATGAAATGATTCGTTACTAAATCATTAAAAAATTGTTACATGAAACAAAATGTTTGCGGATTAATACCTAAACACTTTAAAATAGCAAACCTGGAGTTTTATCCGAACTTTAAATCAAAATTTTACGAATGAAAAAAAGCATACCCTTAGTCCTTGTCCTGTTGTTCAGTTCAGTCCTGTTTTCATGTTCTAAAGAAGCAGGGGATGGCGGTAATTCAACAATCTACGGTAAAATCATAGCATATAATTATAATGCTGAATTTACCTACCTGAGAGGGATTTACCCTGCTGCAGATGAAGATGTATACATAATCTATGGCAGTGACCGAAGTTATAGTGAACGGATACGCAGCAATTACGAAGGAGTCTATGAATTCAGGTACCTGCGGCCCGGCGATTATACCCTATATACATATTCAAAGGACTCAACACTGACTCTTGTATCTGGAATTTATGCCGTCATCCAAAAAGTCACTATCAAGGAAAACCGGCAGACTGTCGAGGCGGAAGATATGAAAATATTCAGGTAATCAATGTGTTACTATTGCACAACAGAGTAATAAACAGATTGAACTACTCCCGGTTTTCTTTTCAATGTTTTCCATCATGAATGATCTTACAAAAACTTTGTCGAACTATATTCCGATCAGCCTCGAAGGGATGGATCATGTTAAACTATTGAATCGCATAGATACAAAATTTGTGATTCATGAAGATCAGTTGCAGGAATACATGGCAGAACTGGCTTCGAAGTATTATTTACTAGTGATAAATGGAGAATCACTGCACCCTTACGAGACACTGTATTTCGACACCCCTGCTTTTAACCTTTACAAGATGCATCACAACGGCAGGAGAAACAGGTATAAACTGAGATGCAGAAAATATGTCAACTCAGGGATTTCTTTTTTCGAAATAAAGTCGAAAACCAATACCAGCCGGACTATTAAAAACCGGTTGCAGATCGAAAATATCCCTGAAATCCTCAATGAAACGCTGAATCAATATATCAGCGAGCATACTCCTGGTGATTTTCAAAACTTTATCCCTGCATTAAGGGTATTTTTTGACAGGATGACGCTGGTTAACAAAAAAGGACATGAACGGCTCACTTTTGATTTGAATCTGCGCTATATAAGTAATGGGAGAGAGAAAAAAATAGAGAAAATTGTTATTGTAGAAGTGAAACAGGAAAAATACTCTCTCTCTCCTTTCATGGAATTGATGAAAATGCACCGTCAAGCCCAAAATTTCGTCAGTAAATACTGTTTGGGTATAACCTGTCTGAACAAGGAATTGAAAATGAACCGTTTTAAACTTAAAAATATTGAATTAACTAAACTTGGCTATGATATTCTTTAAACGATTGCTCATTCTTTTTCTGTTCCTGGGAATTTTTATGGAATATAGTCCTGCCATCGCACAAGCAAGCCAACTTCCGGAGAGCGGAATTAATAAACCGGTAAATTCAAATGCTAACGGTGTTTCGAATATTTCTGTCGAAAAGGAAGTTGTCACGATTAATAAACACTTCGCTTACGGAATAGGAATTGATATTCTGACCATGCTGCTTATTTTCGGTCTCATCTATTTCCCGAACTACCAGAACAAAGAATTTATGTTCACGTTTTTCCTTTTTAACATCATCATCTTTATAATCACTTTTGTTCTGAATAAAACGAACATATCCATGGGGGCTGCTTTCGGACTGTTTGCTGTATTTTCGATGTTAAGGTATCGCACCGAAGGTATATCAATGAAAGAAATGACCTATCTGTTAATCGCCATTGCACTTGGGTTAATCAATGCAATCGGGCTGCAGCTATTGCCGATACTGGTATTCAATTCTATATTTATAGCTTTTATCTTCATTCTGGATCATCCGATTGTTTTCAAGCAGGAGGTTTCGAAAACGATCATTTATGAAAATATTGATTTAATAAGGCCTGAAAATCATGAGTTATTAATTGAGGATTTGAGAAAACGTACAGGTTTTAATATTCATCGTTTCTCGATTATGTCAATTGATTTTTTAAAAGATGCTACCTCTATAACTATTTATTATTACAAGAATAACAAGAATAAATAGGATAGTATGATTATTAATTCGGTTCGTTTTCATGTTTTTCTTTTTCTTCCTATAATTCTTTTGTTTAGCCTTTCGCTTAAAGGTCAGGATAGGGATGCCGGTTTGTGGACGTCTTTCAGTTTTGAAGCAAAGGTGGCTAAAAAGCTGAATGCCACTATTTCGCAGGAGTTTCGGTTCAATGAAAATATTTCAGAGTTAGGTACTTCTTTCATGGAAGCCGGATTATCCTATAAATTGAACAAACACTTCCAGGTTTCGGCTGATTACAGGTTTTCGCAGAAACGAAGAGTTGATGACTACTATAGTTTCAGGCACAGAATGTATATTGATGTTAAATATGAAAAGAAAATCAAGCCAGTTCAATTTCAATTTCGCAGCCGTTTACAGGATGAATATGCCGATATCGGACGCGCTTCCGACGGAGGTCGCCCTGAATATTATTTAAGAAACAAACTTAATTTGAGCTTTGATCTCGATAAACCCTATTCACCTTATGTCTCCGTTGAACTCTTCTCACCGCTTAATTATCCGTATTTTAATGCTTTTGATAATATCCGTACCTTGGCCGGAGTAGAATATTCATTTTCGAAGCGCCATAAAATCGAACTGTTTTATATGATTCAGAAAGAACTGAACGTGAGCAGACCTCAAACAGATTTTAACTTAGGTTTCGGATATTCATTCAAATTGTAATTTCAATCTGATGAAAATCCGAAATATATAGTTTATCAGCTTACTCATTAAGTCTGCAAAATGTCTTTCCCGGTTCATCTGAATTGCACTCCCGGCCAGCATGAGATATTTTGATTTTGGTATAAAAATAATCTGCAATTATTTTGTTACTTTTGGGAGTCAAATAGCATCCGACACTAAAAAATCTAAAAATACAGTATAATGAAAAATTTTAACCGTATTGCACCTGCAGCAATCTTGTTGTTGATAGTGTTAGTGTTTACTAACGGATGTAAAAAGAAATCTGATGATCCGGCAGTTACTCCATCTTTTACAGTTACATCTTCCACTGTGCAACTGCAGAGTGGTGGTGAAGGATTGCAGTTTTTTGCGAAATGCACCAATAATGATGTTGCAATAGATCATATTTCAATTACCAATCCGTCCTCTGTAACTTTAGTTCGTGAATATAGCGGAAAATCTTTCCTGAAAAATGAACTATTCCCAATGCAGGAATCAGATGCTGCTTATGTTAAAGATGCGGGTACGTGGAAATTTAACCTGGTCGGGAATCGAACCGCAGACGGGGCTGCCTTCGCAGTTGATGCAACGTTGGTTGTTAGTAAATAGGCCAAATTGGATCAGAATCCTTTTCGATCTTAGCGATGTTGCACTTGTAGAAATAATATTTCTTGCTTTAGGCTTTATATTTTTGTAATTTTAGAAAACCAAAAATCTATGGAATGACAGCAGATTTTAAATGTCCTCATTGTTCGAACCTGCTTAATGTCGGCGAAAATATTGTATTTACGGCTGTCAACAGGTGGGGAAAGGAAGGTTTGATTATGCTGCATCCCGATATCGGCAATTATACGGTTCTAAAGCACCCAAATTTTGAGGTGCATGAAGGTGAGATGCTTGACTTTTATTGCCTGTATTGTAATAAAAAACTTTTATCCGAACGGAACAAAAACCTTGCTAAAATTCTAATGATCGATGAAAATGGTCTGGAATACGAAATACATTTTTCACGTATTGCCGGGCAGCACTCTACATATAAGATCATAGGCGAAAATGTTGAGATTTTCGGTGAAGATGCTACCGAGTATATGGATTTCCTGAAGGATTGGAGCCTGTAAAGGGGAAATATTATATATCACTATTGTCCGTTAAAATTTGTTTCGTCCCTGACGGGACTTTGATTATTTTTGTATCTTGTTTTCTATTAATAGCTATTGGCTTGCGCAAATAATCTGACGAGCCAGTACCGTTGGGAATGAATATTGGTAGATTTAAAAGCAACCCCATTTTATTAAGTCCCGTCAGGGACGTAACAATCTCAAATAGTTCAGCACATTATTTTATTTTTTAAGAATAATACCGAATACAACCTGGGATATTTTTGATTAGAAGAACGAGCTGAAAATGAGATTGAATTGTACACGGTATGAATAATAGTTTCAGTTAAAGGTAAATATGTTTGTGGAGTTATAACTTCAGAAGAAGTGCCTGTATTTAAATTTGGATATTTCTTTAATAAATGTATTTTTACATCTCTTTAAGCATATGAATTTCTTACGTTTTAATCCTCTTTAAAAAAAATTTATGAAGACAACCGTGCTTTTTTTGTTGTGGCTAATTCCTTTTCATTGGGCTCTGGCTCAAAACTTATATCCTTACATTTTAGGATTCACAAGCACTGAAAGTGTGACCGCTATCAGCGAAAAGCTACAAACAAATCTGGAAAAAAACGGAATAAAAGTTGTAGGCGAATATCAACCTGCCGGAGATAAGAACAGGTGGGTAATAGTATTCACCTCAGCGGAACTTGAAGGCGCTGTTAAAAATACAGGTGGTCTCACTGCATTTGCAGCCACACTCCGCATTGGTATTACCAGCGAAAATGGTAAATCAGTCGTTTCCTACACCAATCCCTTATATTGGGGGAACGCTTATTTTAAAAGCGATTTTACAAGAGTTGGTGCATATTACACTTTGTTGATACAACATCTTGAAACGGCTATGAAAACAACAGGGAACTTCGTCGGGAAACCTTTCGGCTCAAAACAAGGCCTTTCGGTCTCTGAATTGCGGAAATACCATTATATGCTGGGCATGCCTTATTTTGAAGATAATGTTGAGCTGGGTAAATTCTCCGGGTATGCTGCTGCTTTAGCTAAAGTTGAAGGCTCGGTAAAGCGGGGAGTGCCTAATGTGAAGATGATTTATAAAGTAAGTATTCCGGGTAAAGAGCTGACATTGTTCGGTTTTGGTCTTTCGGGTGCTGATGGCGAAGGTGAATTTTTGCCAATAATTGATATTTCAAGCCCAAAACATACGGCTTTCCTGCCTTACGAGGTTTTGGTAATGGGTAATAAAGTCCTGATGCTGCACGGCCGGTACCGGATAGCTTTATCATTTCCTGATCTGACTATGGGAACTTTTACAAAAATTATGTCTACACCTGGCAATATTGAGGATTTACTTAAACAGCTTGTTAAATAGTTAACCTGAAAGCTTAAGTTGAACGGGGACTGTATTTGTATATATTTCATAATTACCTCTCATTAGTGAAAACAAAATTCCACATATTGCTTATCTTGACACTTTGCAGCATGACAAGCTGTATGTCAACAATAAAATTCATTTATGGTATCCAAGATACACATTCCATTTCCGACAGTTCATTGAACGTTTATGCTGGTCACTTTAAAATTCCACTTGCAGACAATTATTCAATGGACACAAGCTTTGCGACATTTATCCATTCATTTGACACGACACAATTCAAATATCAGATTAAAAATCATTATCAACCATTACAAGCACTGTACTTTGACAAGACAAATCATTTAGTAAAGTATTATATCAATTGCTATGCTGGTGGGTTCCCGACACTAAAATGGAATAGAAACGGAAATCTAAATATTTTTCTACCTAAAGACCAAGCTCCGTTAGACACATTGTTGACATTAGACAAGCAAGAGACTTTTTTAAAAAGTACCAAAAATTCAAAACCACCAGACTTTAGCAATTATGACTATACCGTCTTTATTTATTGGAATCTTTTTATGAAAAGACATTCCAGGCATTTAATAAAATCAATAAGGAAAAATTGTACACTGGCTTACAATTATTCTGTCAAGATAGTTTATGTTAATAATGACAACTTATTTGCTAACTTTGAGAAAAATAGCGGCAGGTAACCAAGGGTTTAAATAATGGCGGGCGAAGTGCATAATCGGGAGTTCTTTCGCTCGCATACGCATTTCCCGATAAATCGGGACGGGCTGTGTTGGTTTAAAGGAACGAAGCCTGCACACCACTTTTTCAAAGCCTCAACTGTAGCAACAACATAATGAAAATAACAATATTTATTATTGAATGCCTTCTAATCGGATTTTTATTCTCATGTAAAAGACCAGTAAATTATATAATTCAAATTGATACTGGGAAAATTGTTCTGGATGCAGCTAAAGAAAATGGACTGACAGTTGAACAGAGTCAAAGCATGGGTGTTTTGGTACGTGATTCAATTGAAAAGAATACTATTGGAAAGCGAATACCGGATATTATTATTACGAATGAATCAAGCAAAAAATACAATCTCCGCAATGAAATATCAAAAAATACTATAATAGTTATAAGTGATATATATTGCGGGTTTGGACTCGATTGTTTATCCAATATTTACCCTAAAGTCAGTAAGAAGCTAACTGATAATAATAAAGGTAACTATTCCGCCCCCCCTCTAAAAAGCGCTATTAACTGCCTGCTGTTTATATAATTCCGGATATGACTGTAAAATTACATTATTTATGCTGTTCCTTTGTCTTAAATTTGAGAGTTATTTTGGATCCCTACAAAGAAA
>JBBRCH010000025.1:0-54207 GCA_038204995.1 Bacteroidales bacterium
GCCTAGACTTTTTGGTTCTTTTGTGGCATGACAAAAGAACAAGAATAATAAAGATGCTTATGAAAATTCGGGGTTAACAAGTAAATTGAATTAATACCTGAGGTTATATCTCATAGCACCTCAATGTAAGAATTAGCCCAAAAATCCATAACACAAATTTCAAAATAAATAAAACAGTACATTTGCGCATGAAAACTCTACATCTTCTATTGTTTATAGGCCTGCTTCCATGGTTAGCAGCCTGCGCCCAACCGGCAAAAAAAAACACAAAACCTTCAAAGCAACCTGTTGTTGCTATGTTTTATAATGTGGAAAATCTGTTTGATACGCAGAATGATCCCAAAACCAACGACGACGAATTTACACCCAACGGCAAAGTACCCTGGACTGAAGAAAGACTAAATACCAAAATTGAACATATCGGACAGGTAATCAACGACATTGTCAGTCCTTCGATGCCCGACCTGGTTGGCTTTGCGGAGACCGAAAACCAGGAGGTTCTCGAAATGCTGACTTCCTCGGCAGTGCTCAGCAAAACCAAATACGGCATTGTTCATTATGATAGTCCTGACGAACGCGGTATTGATGTGGCGCTGATTTATAATCCGGCAACATTTGAGGTTATCACTTCAGAGCCTTTGAATGTGACGTTACCTGGTAACGATAGAACCCGAGATATTCTTTATGTTAAAGGAAAACTTAATTCGGGTGCAATACTGCATGTTTTCGTTAACCACTGGCCATCGCGCAGGGAAGGTGCCGAACTTTCAGAACCCATGCGCATGATGGCTGCCCATGTATTGCGTGCAAAACTCGATGCCATACAGAAACAGGAAAAATCTCCCAATATCCTGATCCTCGGCGATTTTAATGATGAACCTTCTGATAAAAGTATAACACAAGGCATCGGAGCCACCAACCCTGACAAGGCAATCAGTAACAACAACCTTTACAGCCTGTTATATCCTGCGTTTAACAATGGAGAAGGAAGCCTGTTTTACAAAAACTGGGATCTCTTCGACCAGATAATCGTTTCGGGCAACATGATTTCGCGGAAAAAGGGTTTACATACTTCGGTAAAAGATGCGGCCATATATAAAGCTGACTACCTGCTTTTCAAAAACAAAGCCGGCGAATCGCGTCCTAACCGCACTATGGGTGAAAAATATTACGGTGGCTACAGCGATCACCTGCCGGTATACGTGAAAATATTTCTGAAATAGAAGAATCTGAGATTCATTTAGCTACCTGGTTATACATTTATAACACAAGAACATTCTATGTGCTTCGGACACGCCTGCCTTACTTCAAAGAATCACTTCCGGTGGTTCCGGGTACCTGGTCAAAATTGACCTCTTTCAGCAATATGCCGCTGGTATCGTAAAAATGCCAGGGTCCTACACGCATATCATCACGGTATATTCCCTCAATGTATTTCTTACCGTTTTCGTGGTATGAAATGCCTTTACCGTTGCGCTTTCCATCTTTATACTCCCCTTCGCTCCAGATGATGCCATTTTCGTACCAGGCCTTCCATAGTCCGTCGCGTTGAAGGTTCTTGTATGAACCTTCCATTTTTTTCTGCTTGTTTTCGTAATAAACCACTTCGCGATCCAGAACAAGTTTATCCGCTTTTTGGTGATAATATTTCACAACCCGGGGATTCCCGTTTTCGTAAGTCTGGTCAACTACTTTTTTCTCAGAACAGCCAAATGAAATTAAGGCAAGTATGGTAATAACAAGTATTCTTTTCATGAGCGGTTATTTTCTGTCGAAAGTTATTCTTAATCCTTTTATAGTATCGTCAATTAATCCGTTATCATATACAAGATGACCGTTAACAAAGGTTTTCTCAACCCGGGCATCAAAAGTTGTTCCTTCGAAAACCGACCATCCGCATTTATAGCGTATATTCTCTTTTTGAACCGTAAATGCATGATCCGGGTTCACCAGAACCAGGTCGGCAAAATATCCGGGACGAATAAATCCGCGTTTTTCGATGTCATAGCAAATGGCTGGTGCATGGCACATTTTTTCGACCATAATTGAGAGCTCGATTTTGCCTTGTTTCACCATCTGCATCATAGCCGGGAGCGAGTGCTGCACCAGCGGAGTGCCGGAGGGCGCTTTAAAATAGGTATTTTCCTTTTCCCCGGCCAGGTGAGGCGCATGATCAGTCGAAATGATATCTATTTTATTATCGATCAGCCCCTGAAGCAGGGCAGCCTTGTCATCCTTTGATTTTATGGCCGGATTGACTTTGAGCTTTGTACCAAGTCTTGTATAATCTTCGTCGCAAAACCAAAGATAGTGAGTGCAGACTTCGGTTGTGATCCGTTTTTGATCCAGAGGTAAACTGTTATCAAGCAGGCGCAGTTCAGTAGCTGTTGACAAATGGGTTATGTGAAGTCGTGTATTGTACTTCCGGGCGAGGGCTACAGCCCGCTCACTGGAATGGTAACACGCTTCAGAACTGCGGATTACAGGATGCATCTGAATCGGAACATCTTCACCGTATGTGAGGCGCATGGCTTCGGTAATGGCACGGATAGTGGTATCGTCTTCACAATGAGCTGCCACGGGAATGGGTGATCTCCTGAAGATTTCCTCCATCGCACTGATATTATCCACAAGCATATTGCCGGTTGATGCACCAAAAAAAACTTTTACGCCACAAACCGTATGCGGATCAGCATGTACAATTTCGTTAATATTATCATTGCTTGCTCCCAGGAAAAACGAATAATTTGCCAGGGATTTTTCAGCAGCTAATGCCATTTTTTGTTCCAACAATTCAATCGTCGTAGTTTGAGGTATGGTATTTGGCATTTCGAAAAACGAAGTCACACCCCCGGCAACTGCGGCACGGCTTTCGGAGGAAAGATCAGCTTTATGGGTTAAACCTGGTTCACGGAAATGAACATGGCAGTCAATTACTCCGGGTATCAGAAGCAGTCCTTCTGCATCAATTACTTCACATCCGGCATCAGGTATAATATCGCCTTCACCCAAAGCTTTAATCATTTGTCCGCTTATCAGCAAATAACCTGTAAACTGACGACCTTCGTTTACAATTGTTGCATTCCGGATTAAAATTTCTTTTTGTTTCATAGAATACTGGTGGGGGGAAAACCGCTGCAAAAGTAATTTACTTCAGTCTATTATTTGTACTTCACTCCATGTGATTTTCATAATTGTTCATTAAAAAACCCTTCAGAGCTTTTTCTCCAAAGGGTTTTATAAAAATGCAGTCAAATATTTATCCCGGCATGGAATTTATTTTTTTAAACCTCAGACTCATTACGCCTATGAAAGCCTCTTTGAATATACCTGAACTCATCTTTGAGGTTCCTTCGGTACGATCGGTAAAAATTATAGGAACTTCAATAATTTTAAAGCCTAATTTCCAGGCAGTATATTTCATCTCAATCTGGAATGCATAGCCCATAAATTTAACGGCGCTAAGGTCGATCGCCCGAAGCACTTTAGCCTTATAGCATTTGAATCCGGCAGTAGTATCAGCGATGGGTATGCCGAGGATAAAACGTACATACATCGATGCTCCGTACGACATAAGTACCCTGCCCATAGGCCAGTTTACCACGTTTACGCCTTTGATATACCGTGAACCGATCGAAACGTCAGCGCCTTCGACAGCACAGGCATTGTAGAGATGAACCAGGTCTTCGGGATTATGCGAAAAATCGCAATCCATCTCAAAAATATACTCATACCCATTGGACAGAGCCCACCTGAAACCAGCAATATAAGCAGTTCCAAGCCCCAACTTCCCCTTTCGCTCCAGGATGAAAAGTTTCCCTTCATATTCAGGCATCAGGCTTTTAACAATGGCTCCTGTGCCATCAGGTGAATTATCTTCGACAATCAGCAGATGAAAATCTTTAGATAAGGAAAAAACCTTACGGATCATCTTAGCGATGTTTTCCTTTTCGTTATAGGTTGGAATAATGACTAGGCTATCGGACACAGAGCATATTTTTCAGGACGAAATTATAAAAATTTATTTAACACCCGGATTTTTTTAAGAACTGTTAAGACTCTCAGGAAAACAGATACATTATATCCAGGCTGATGCGAATCAGAAAATCTAAGTGTTTTGAAAAGCAGCAATGTGAAAATTAAAATATAAAAGCCTGATTATGTGTGATTTGGAAATTTTTCGAATTAATCCTTATGTAGACGGATTATTTATTAACTTATAATTCGATTCCTGAATAAATACTTGTATTTTTGTATTCTGAAAATTTATCTTTCAGTTAAAAAAAAATATTTTTAATTCATTTTAACCACGTTAGCTTATGAAATTAGTTTTACTCTTCATGTTTGCGTTTTTGACAACCCTATTTGCCTCAGCACAAACACCAACACCGACAGATTTATTTTTCTCTGAATATGTTGAAGGGAGTGGCAATAACAAGGCCCTCGAAATTTACAATCCGACAAAACAGACCATTGATTTGAGTTATTATTTTGTTGTTCGTTACAGTAACGGAAATCCCGGATATGCCGAAGGTGGAATCACTCATTTGACAGGTACAATTGAATCTTTTAAAACTTTTGTACTGGTGAATGGGCAAACTACCTCAACGTCATCATCGCCGGCTTGCAGTCCTGTTTTGCAAGCAATGGCAGATCAGCTCGATGGCGTTTACCCCGCTCCTACATACATGAACGGGAATGATGCAATAGCACTTTTGAAAACTTCGGATGGACAAGTTCCAAGTACTTCCAATACAACAACACCAGTTGACCTTTTCGGACAAACGAGTCTGGGAAATGCCATTTTAGCCGAAACCGGATGGTCATATGTAAAAGATTCAACCCTGTCTTACAAAAACAATACAACTGGAGCTGCCGTTACCGGAAAAGTTATTAATTATATTGTTCAGGCAAAAGCTACGGATGGAACTACTTTCGGGCCATTCTGGATGTCGTGGACATCGGATCACTCGTTAATCCGTAAACCTTCTGTAGTAAAAGGGGTAGTTGCCAATCCTAATCCTTTTATTGTGACTATGGAATGGGATACCGTTCCAGCCATTGTTGATACTGCCGGGCACCTGGTGTATAAAGATATCTGGACTAACCTTGGCTCACATAAATGCGATGCCGAAACTGCCGGTATTAATGATTCTCCTGCTGGTTCCTGGCTATCCATCTATCCGAATCCTGTAATATCCGACCGTTTTTCAATTTCTTCAAATTCACCTGTTAAAGAAGTTGAAATTTTTTCAGTTATCGGACAAAGCATGTACAAACAAATATTTAAGAAAGGACAACAGCAGATTGAAATAGGGCCTGTTGGGTTACAAAAAGGAATGTACATGGTTAAAGTAACTACGGTGAATAAAGTTACTTCGGTTAAAAAAATACTGGTAAGATAATACTCCTTTTAGGATTTTTCATACACAGGTACCTCGAAATGAGCCATGTTTCAGTTCGGGTACCTGTTTAAATTTATAAACATCTTGCCATGACTCGAAAATTTTTACTCATTGCGTTCTTTCTTATCACTGCTGTCGCAGCTTTCTCACAGAAGAAGACAGTGAGTGGAGTTGTAAAAGACTCTTTATCAGGAGAAACCATCGTTGGTGCCAATATTGTAATTGCAGGTAGCAATACAGGGACTGCAACTGACATAAACGGGAGCTTCGCACTACAGCTTAATAAAGGGAAATATGCGTTGCAGGTTTCTTTTGTTGGTTACACAACTGTAGTTCAAAATATTGTTGTTTCTGATGTGCCTATCAGTTTAACATTTAATTTAATATCATCACTCACTATTTCAGGGGTCGAAGTAATAGCCGACTATGCAAAAGTGCGCGAAACGCCAGTTGCATTCACAACTCTTACGCCGGCCAAGATTGAGGAAAGGCTTTCAGGTCAGGATATTCCTCTTTTGTTGAACAAAACACCAGGTGTTTATGCCACCTCGCAGGGAGGTGGTGATGGTGATGCGCGTATTACGATACGTGGATTCAATCAACGTTTTGTAGCAGTAATGCTCGATGGAATCCCTGTAAATGATATGGAAAACGGATGGGTGTACTGGTCGAACTGGTTTGGAATTGATGCTGTTACACGCGACATACAGGTTCAACGCGGGCTCGGAAGGTCGAAACTGGCCTTGCCTTCGGTTGGAGGAACCATGAATATTGTTACCAAAGGCATCGAAAACAAACGCCAGCTTAGCATCGAGCAAGGAATCGACGGCGAGGGCAAACTAACCAGCAATGTTGGGTTTACCTCCGGAAGATTAAAGAACGGATGGGCTGTTACTATGGCCGGAGCATATAAAAAAGGAAACGGTTGGGTTGATCAAACCAATGTAACTGCTTTTTTTGCATATGCAAAAATCGATAAAATGTGGGGCAAGCATCTTACAAGTCTTACAGGCTTTGGCGCGCCTCAAACACATGTTGAAAGAAGTTACAAAAGGGGCATTTCCGATTACGACAGCTCCTATGCCAAAAGTCTTGGCATTACATCATCAGAAATACCTGTTGCATTCAGCAACCAGGGAATAGGCTATAATTCGCAATGGGGCTACATAAAACGTAATGCAGATAACTGGAACAGCGATTATACAGCCCGCGTCATCGATCCCAATGCTGAAAAGGTACCATTAAACGGGAGCGTAAATACCTATTTCAAACCGCAATACAGTTTACGCGACTCATGGAATGTGAACAACCGCCTCTTAATCACCAATATCCTGTATCTTTCGACGGGGACGGGTGGTGGAACAAGACCCCGAACCAGTCTGAAACCTCCAAACCTGATATCAGAGGCTGATTATAAAAATAATCCTGGATTATACTCTCAGGACGAAATCGGCCAGATCAACTGGCAGAAAATATATAACGATAACTGTTTTGTTACTAACGATCCATTTGCACAATCACCCATTAACAAAACGTATGATAACAAACTTTACCCAGCGTATAACTATATAGCTCAAGCCACCAACAATCATAAATGGTTTGGTTTGCTATCCACTTTTTCGTACAAACTTAACGAAGAATTCAATTTATCAGGAGGAGCAGATTTGAGGTCATATTCCTCAGAACATTATTACAAAGTTACTGACTTGCTGGGGGCGGATTATGCAATTGACGATGAAGACAAGCGCAATAATTATGCTGCAGATAGTTCATTAGCTATTAAACACGTTGGTGATAAGGTGTATTTCTACGACAGCGGCCTGGTAAAATGGGGTGGATTGTTCAGTCTTCTGGAATACAAAGTCGGGAAAATAAATACTTTTGTCAATCTTACTACTTCAATGAGTGGTTTTAAAAAGAAAGACTATTTCGGCAACAAGGAATCAGATTGGCTGTACAAACAAGGATTCACGTTTAAAACCGGTGCCAATTACAACATCGATAAACACAATAATGCATTTTTCAACGTCGGGTACCTTTCGAAAGTGAAAGACTTTAATTCCTACTTTACAGGCTATACTTCTATACTTCTTGCTGATTCAGTTACAAAAAATGAGCGGGTTAAAGCAATTGAAATCGGCTACAGTTATGTAAGCAAGGTTTTTACTGCCAATCTTAATGCCTATTATACCAAATGGGAAAACAAGCCGACCAGGCAAGTGACCGGAAAAGTAGATGACCTATACACATATGGCAATATTCCGGGCATGGATGCTCTTCATAAGGGAATAGAATTTGATTTCATTTATAAAATCACAAAAAAACTTGACTTTCAAGGGCTTGTATCTGTTGGTGACTGGAGATGGGATAAAAAAATCGATAATCTGCAGATGTATTATGATGGGACCAAAGAACCGGCATATAAAATCAGTTTTGATGCAACCGGTATCCATGTGGGCGACGCGGCACAAACCCAGGTGGGAGCCAGTATACGCTACGAACCGATCAAAGGTTTGTATATTGATGCAGGCGGCACATTTTTCGACAGGTACTATGCCGATTTCAGTCCCGAAGCCTGTACGGATGCCCATGGGAAACCCGTTGAATCGTGGATGATGCCTTCCTATACTTTATTTGATCTACATGCAGGGTACCGTTTTAAGCTGGAAGCGCTTGAGAAACTTAACTTTACTGTTAAATTCAACGTGATCAACCTTTTGGATAAGGTATATATAAGTGATGCAGTAAATAATGATACTTATCTTAAGCCTTCATATGGCACTTTCGATGCCCGTTCGGCCTCCGTTTTTATGGGTGCAGGCAGGCAATTTACGGTTTCCTTGAAAGTATTCTTTAACTAACAATCAGCTCTTTTTTAACAGAAAAATCTATTGCCAGAAACTACTAAAACCTCAATATATGAAAAATTTAATTCTTTTTACACTTGTATTCCTTGGGATCACAACCTTTACTAATGCGCAAAATTCCATTCTGGAAGCCCGGAATATGGCTTTAGGAACAGTTGTAACTGTGAAAGGTATAGCGACCAACGGATCTGAACTTGGAGTTATCCGCTATTTTCAGGATAACACCGCCGGAATCGCTGCCTATGGTGCGATTGTAGGAACTGTAAACAGGGGTGATTCGGTAACCATAACCGGAACTCTGAAAAACTATAATCAGTTGCTAGAACTTGACCCGACTACCAGTGTTATTGTGAGGTCATCAGGAAATCCTGTACCTGCACCGATTGAAGTAACACCTGCTCAACTTGCTGAAGAGTTCGAAGCCATGCTGGTTAGAGTAAACAATGTGCTTTTCACGGATGCCGGCGGCATTTTTACACAGAAAAAGTACCAGTTCACATCCAATGGCGAAAGCGGATATATTTATGTGAAAACCAGCCAGACTGATATAATCGGCCAGCCCATTCCCAGTGGTCCGGTTACATTAACCGGGGTATTATCGCAATTTGATTATGCCAGCCCAACAGCAGGCTATCAAATGCTGCCACGCACCATCAGTGATATCGAAATGACCAGTTCAATCTACCTGACGAGTACGCTTACCAATATTAATTTCACACAATCCGAACTCGATTTCAGCTGGTATACCAACATTTCGGGAACTACCGAGATGTATTACGGTTTGACAGCCGGAACAGTGAATTCAAACGTAGCAAGCAGCGTCGGCGGAATCACCAATCACGAAATTTCATTAAGCGGTATAGAACCCGGACAGGTGACCTGGGTGCAGGCATTTTCGGTAAGCGGAACGGATACTGCATTTTCCGGAATTATGCCATTCACAACTATTTCCAACTCAACCGGCGATATAAAAGTTTATTTTAATAGTGCCGTTGACATTTCGTATTCAAACGGGGTAAATGCCATTTATCTGCCGTCAACCGTTGACGATACACTGATAAACTATATCAATCGTGCAAAATACACCATCGATCTTACCATGTACAACTTTAACAACCAGGGTATCAGCAATGTAAGCGATGCATTAAAAGCAGCCGCTAACAGGGGCGTTACCGTGCGGGTAATAGGATGCGGAACTACCAATAATCTAGGTATTGACGAATTAGCCGGATCAGCCGTGAATGTGCTTATAGGACCTTCGAGTTCAAACCGGACCGGTATAATGCATAATAAATTTATCCTTTTCGATACAGAGTCAGCCAATCCGAATGACCCGCTGGTATGGACAGGCTCGACCAATTTAACGGATGGCCAGATCAACCTGGATGCAAATAATGTGATTATCCTGCAGGATCAGAGCCTTGCCCGTGGTTATAAGATTGAATTTGAAGAAATGTGGGGTTCAACCACCAGTATTCCTAATGCAACAGCAGCCCGCTTCGGATTTACCAAAAAGAACAATACGCCCCACGAATTTGTCATCAACGGCAAAAGAGTTGAATGTTACTTCAGTCCGACTGATGGGGTTAACGCCAAAATTGTTCAAACCATCAATACAACCGATAACGATCTGAGCATTGCCACCATGCTGATCACCAGGAACGAAATGGCTGATGCCATTGCTGCGCAAAAGTTACAAGGTGATGCTGTAAACGTACTCACTAATGCAGAAGGCAATAACGGAGCTCTTGTAAATACTGTTCTTGCTGCAGTTCTGGGTACCCATTATACCTTCGACGATGTATCAGCCGGTATAATGCATAACAAATATATGATAGTTGACCAGGGTGCACCTGCTTCGGATCCATTGGTTTTTACAGGTTCACATAACTGGAGCGCCGCTGCCGACAATGATAACGATGAGAATACACTGATCGTTCACGATGCTACCATCGCCAATATTTATTACCAGAATTTTGTAAAACGATTTGTTGACAATAAAGGCGTATTATTTGAATTAACAGGCCCTCCTACTGCTGTAAACGACTCAGCCAATACGACCATGGAAAAGGAGATAATAATTGCTGTTCAAGACAACGATATTAAACAGGCGCCGGTTTATTTAACCATCGAAACGCAATCTGTTAACGGCAACGCATACATTCCATTCAGCAATCCTAATGTAATAGGCTACCAACCGAATGTTGGTTTTAAAGGCCTGGATTCAATAACTTATAAAATTGCTTACCAGGCTGATCCAACATTATTTTCTTCAGCCAAAGTATATATAAAAGTTATAGATGATGCTGGTATTAACGAAACATCAGCCAACAACAGACTTCTCGTCTTCCCGAATCCGACTCATAATGGCAGTGTGAACATATCCTGTTACATGCCTTCTGCTGATAAGGGCACGCTTCAACTTCTCGACATTACCGGAAAATTGGTATTCGAGCGCTCTGTCAGGCTAATAAATGGCGAAAACATCCTCAATTATACCTTCCCTGCTTCTTATAAAGGAACTTATTTGCTGAAGTTAACGACAACAAATTCAGTATGGAACCAGAAAGTTTTATTTGAATAAGCAGTTAAAATCCAAGACTTATAAAAAAAGAAGTTGTCTCTATTAGACAACTTCTTTTTTTTTGAAGGAAAACTCCCTTTATTTGAATAAACCAACTTCAACACCAACTATAAGTTTCGGAAGCTCTGGCAATGTGCAGGAGGATTTAAAAATATCACTTAACCTGTATTGTGCAGTTAGTGCATACCGGCTGATTCCGATCCTTGCCAGCAGGCCGTAAGAGAAATCTTCGATATAATCTAACCTGGTGGTTGATACTTTAACTTTTTCACCATTCGTATTTTTATTGGTGGTTTTGTGCTTCTTAACCATATTCCAGCTGCCATAGGTTCCCATATCGATGTAATTACCAATAAAATTACCCCGCCTGCCAATATTAATCCGGGCAAATACCGAACCGGAAGCCGCGCTGACCTGGAGCTTCTCTTTCTTATTGATTATACTATCAGGAACATACTTCCCGTCATCCTGTTTAATCTTAAAGGCAGTTGAATTTAAGCCCAGATCCATGCCTAAAGCGAAATAATTTGTTATTTTTCGTTTATACCGAAGCCCAAAATCAAATTGCACTGATGTACCGACTTTTGTATAAGCCGGTTCTTCATTAATAAATAAAGGAAAACCCAGGCCAACATAGCCATGCAGATAATTTTTAAGGTTAGGGCCCCAACCGGGCCTGATTGTATCAGCCTGTACATTTTGCTTAAGGAGAATTTCTTGCGAAAATCCCCCAAATGATAAGGATAGTAAAAGTAAAGTGAATAGTTTTTTCATTTTTTTGACCAATTATAGTTTAATAGCGCTACTGAAACCTTTATAATGCACATTCAGGGTTTTACCATCCTGCAGCTCACTTTTTAAGATCGAAAACACCTCGGGCTGCTTAACATCCAATACAAAATAGCGGTCGAGAACACCTGATTTATTCATAATGTTATAATACAGGTATTCTTTGCCAGCTGAGATATCTTCGTTCTTTTTAAGTCCGGCTTTGAGTTCCGTATTTCCGGGTGAGGTATCCGATTCAGGAACAAATTTATTTACAATCACACGGATACTGTCACCATTTTCAACAATCGTAAATGTTGGATCACATGTAATTTTTTCTGTGCTCAGAAAATAACCTGCCTGCGGAATACCAAAGCCATGTGCATAATCGAAATACGGATAAAGGTTTCCGGATTTCTCTATTTCGCTGAAAAGCTGCATGTTAGTCAGCGAACGCCGGCTTTGCCATGCACAGGCAGCAAACCCGGCTATCAAAGGCGAAGCAAACGAGGTTCCCTGGGTAGATTTAAGCCCTGAAGGAGCGGCAGCAATTACGTGGCCATATGCCGAAACATTGGGTTTCATCCGTTTATCGCTGGTCGGGCCGTAGGAACTGAATCCAATATGATAACCGGTTTCGGGATCAATAGCGCCAATTGAAAGAGCGCTATCCGCATCGGCAGGGGCACCCATGTAATGCCATTTGCTATCGCCCTCATTACCGGCAGCATTAATAACCAGCATACCTTTCCTGGCTGCAATATTAGCAGCACGTGTGACAAAAGCCGTTTTCCCATCCATCTGCCAGTTGAAATATCTTTTACCGGTATATCCCAATGAACTGTTAATGATATCAGCGCCGTTTTTATCCGCCCATTCAGCTGCCGCAAGCCAGTAAAGTTCCTCGGAGTATTTTTCGGAGTTTTTTTCGGTTTTTGCCAGTAAAAATTCGGCTCCGGTAGCAAGCCCGATCTGAATATCTCCAATTTTGCCTGCAATACACGACCAGACTTCTGTTCCATGCCCATTGCCGTAATAAACGTAACCGTCATTTTTGCGGTTGGTAAAATCGTGGGTGGCAATCAGCCGGTTTTCGCTACGGATGTGATCGAATGCCGGAACTTTATCCGCATGATCGAAGCCGACATCAAAAATGGCAATCCGGAGACCTTTCCCATCGATACCTGCTTTGCGCCATGCATCTGATCCCAGGCTCTGCAATTGTCCTGCAAGAACTTTTGCTTCATCTGAATTAAGTGAAGTATCAAAGTCGTCGTAACCTGCTATCTGCAATACCGAAGGCTCAATCCATTCTATATCAAGCACGTATGGAAGTTGCCTGATATTGCTGATCTGCTGATCAAACGCTTCAACCGCTATTGAATTAAACCAGCGGCTTGTTATCATTACTTCGTTTACCATCAGGGACACTTCGTTCACATAGCTTTCATTTACAGGCCAATCCAAAGGATCGTCAACAGGCAGACCGGTCCGGATCCGGCGCTCAATAGCTTTTGAATCTAAATAAGTATACGGATTATAGTCACCATGTTGCTTATCTCTGAAATATACCATCCATTGTTCCTGCGCTTCCGAGAACAAGGGGAACATCAGAAGTAATCCGGTAAAAAGGAGTATGAGATTATTTTTTAGCATCATTCTGTTAATTTATTCGAAGGAATCAGCATTAGTTTTAAACAAAGTATGGGACATAATGAAGTGGTTCAGTAAGAGAATTGTTCATTGTCTGCATTTTTTAAGTTTTTTTGTCTGCTCAGCATTCAGTTATGATATTTTGATGATTTTCGCGTTTTTTTCCAGCTTATACCGGTTCTTCAATATTAAATCCCCTCAGCACCAGCAATGCCCCGGATATGGAATAAACCTTGTGGAATGTTATTGTCAGTTTCCCTGAACCTTCTTTCATTCTGCAGGAGGAAGCATGTGTCTGCACGTATTTCAGCACAGCGGTAAAAATTTCACTCTGGTAATAAGGCGAAGCTTCGTTGCTTAAAAAGTGGCCGGTCATAATCTGGTTGCGGAGAATTAGCTTTTCAATACCTATGGCTTTCGCCAGCCGTCGGAGCCTGATTGCATTCAGTAACTCCTGTGTTTCCGAAGGAACCGGCCCGAAACGATCGATCAGTTGGTCCTGAAAAGCAAGAAGCGCTTCTTCAGTTTCGGTGCTGTCGAGTTCCTTATACAGACTTAACCTTTCAGTAATATTGCTTATATAGTTGTCAGGGATAAGTATTTCGAGGTCGGTTTCAATCTGGCATTCACGAACAAACTTTGTATCATTTTCATCTGCATACAAATCGGCATATTCAGCCAATTTCAGTTCATGCATGGCTTCATCGAGTATTTTCTGGTACATTTCGAAACCGATTTCGGTGATAAAACCGCTCTGTTCGGCTCCCAGGATATTTCCTGCGCCACGGATATCGAGATCACGCATGGCAATATTAAAACCGCTGCCAATATCAGCAAATTCCTCAATAGCCCGAAGGCGCTTGCGTGCCTCATCGCTTAACACGGAAAGCGGAGGTGCAAGCAGGTAACAAAAGGCTTTCCGGTTCGACCTCCCGACACGCCCGCGCAGCTGATGCAGATCGCTCAGCCCGTAATGGTGGGCATCGTTAATAATTATAGTGTTGGCGTTGGGAATATCCAGGCCGGATTCAACAATGGTAGTGCTCACCAGTACATCATAATCCCCTTCTACAAAGCCGAGCATGACCTGTTCCAACTTATGGCCGTCCATCTGCCCATGTCCTACACCGACTTTTGCATCCGGCACCAGCCGTTTAATAATACCGGCAATATCCATCAGGTTTTGTATCCTGTTGTTTACAAAAAATACCTGTCCGCCCCTGGTCAACTCATAACTGATGGCATCCCTTACTATTTCTTCGTTAAATACATATACTTCGGTCTGGACCGGGTAACGGTTAGGCGGAGCGGTACTGATAACACTCATATCGCGGGCGCCCATCATCGAGAATTGAAGCGTTCGTGGAATTGGTGTTGCGGTTAGTATGAGTGTATCAACATCAACCCTGAGTTTTTTGAGTTTTTCCTTGGCTGACACCCCGAATTTTTGTTCCTCATCGATAATCATCAAACCCAGGTCTTTGAATTTAACATCGGCACTCAGCAAACGATGTGTACCAATGAGAATATCAATTTTACCTTCTTCCAGCTCTTTCAGAATTGTTTTTTGCTGCTGTGTACTTTTAAAACGGTTAATAAAATCGACCCGGCATGGCAGTTCCTTTAATCTTTCGGAAAAGGTATGAAAGTGCTGAACGGCAAGCACAGTAGTAGGAACCAGGACCGCGACCTGTTTGCTGTCGGCCACAGCCTTAAACGCCGCCCTGATGGCAATTTCTGTTTTTCCGAATCCCACGTCGCCACATATAAGCCGGTCCATAGGATGGGCGGCTTCCATATCGCGCTTTACATCGAGGGTGGATTTAACCTGGTCGGGTGTATCCTCGTAAATAAAAGAAGCCTCAAGTTCGTGCTGCAGATAAGTATCAGGTGTAAAGGAGAAACCCCTGGAAGCTTTGCGTTCGGCATAGAGTTTTATGAGGTCGCGGGCAATATCTTTTACGCGGGATTTGGTTTTGGCTTTAAGTTTATTCCACGAATTGGACCCAAGCCTGTCCATTGACGGGATATGACCTTCTTTACCTGAATATTTCGAAATGCGGTGGAGAGCATGAATGCTGATGTATAGCAGATCGTCGTTCTGGTAAATAATGCGGATGGCTTCCTGCCATTTGCCGTTATTATTTATTTTTTCAAGTCCGTCGAAACGGCCGACACCATGATCAATATGGGTTACATAGTCGCCGGGTTTCAGATCGTACATTTCTTTCAGGGTAAGTGCCTGTTTACCGCTAAAACTTTCTTTGAGCCTGAATTTATGGTAACGATCGAAAAGCTGGTGGTCGGTATAGCAGGCCATACCAAGGTCCCTGCTGATAAATCCTTCGTGTAGGGAAAGGTTAATGCAAACAAATTCAAGAGGGGTTTCGTCCGGGTGGTTTTTCTCCAGGTCCTCGAGGATAGTATAAATACGTTCCACCTGTTTCGGACTGTCGGCAAGAAGAATATTTTTAATTTCAGAAGATGTATTCCTTTGAATTTCAGCCAGGAACAAGTCAAAGTTTTTATTAAAAGAGGGCTGTGGAGTTATCTGAAAATCAGCTTCAAAGGAGTGTTCAAAAAATGTGTGTTTACCAAATTCTACCAGGTTGAAACCAGTTAACTGCCGTAAAAATGTTTCCCGGTCACTGAATAATTCTGCTGGTTCGAGATGCTCAACAGGTCCCGAAAGTGATTCGAATGCAAGCACTGCTTTTTCAAACTCACCTTCCATACGATCGGCAACATAGCCGGAATCGTTAATCCACAGGATTGTATAACGGGGAATAAAATCCAGGAAGGTTTCGCGGGTTTCAACCAGCGCCCGGTCCTGAACATTCGGAACAATGGTAAGATGATCAAGTTTATCGATTGAGCGTTGGGTTACCGGGTCGAACGAGCGAAGGGATTCAACTTCTTCGCCGGCAAATTCGATACGGTAGGGATTATCGTTGGTAAACGAGAACACATCAATAATACCCCCGCGCAATGCAAACTGCCCGGGTTCGACCACATAATCGGTACGGATAAATCCATATTCATCAAGAAGATCATAAATAAAATCGAGGTCAACGGTTTCGCCCCGTTTAATCTTTAAAGTTGATTTCTCGAGAAATTTGCGGTTCACGACTTTTTCGGTGAGCGCTTCCGGGTATGTTACGATGATGGTATCTTTTCCTCGCGTGCTGATACGTTTGAGTACTTCTGTGCGCATGAGCACATTGGAGTTATCCGTTTTTTCAGGTTCGTAAGGCTTTTTGTAGGATGTGGGATAAAATAACACATGACGCCGGTGGAAATTCTCGTCGGTGTCGTTTAAAAGGTTTTCAAGGTCGTTGCAAAAATATACGGCACTTTCTTTGTCGCTAAGAATAACAAGGTGAAGGCCCGGAATAGCCTGGTGCATGGCTGCAACGGCAACAGATGAAGATGATCCAACGAGTCCTTTTAACCATATCCTTTGCTTTTCCGGGGTTTTGAGCAAAGCAACCGCAGCAAGAATGCGAAGATCGCCGGCAAAAGAAGATACTAATTGTGAAGCTGAAAAAACTTCGTTAACAGGTTCACCCTGAGTAACCAACACCAACTTATCGTTTGAACTCATTTAATTTTATAAATGCGTAAAGCCGGCAATAGGGATTACCGGCGGTTCTAATTTTGTGCAAATGTAAGAAAGTTATTTTGAAATGACCGGGAAGTTTTAGGTTGCGGATGGGTTTTAGATTGTGGCTTTGGGTGAGGGAATAAAATATAGGTTGTTAGGCTGTTAGCTTTTCAATGTTCCAATATTTGGTCATTCATTCGTAATTCGTAATTCGTAATTTAATAAGGCTGTCAGGTACACAAAATAGGGTTAGACTAACTTTCATACATTAATCTTCTTCCATTAATTTGGTTAAATTAAAAAGAGGCAGCATTACATAATGCCAGCCTCTATTTTATTGGAAACTATTTTTATTGATTGGGTTCTATGATATAATTATTCTACATCCCCGTTAGTTTTTATTCTTTCACAAATTTCTGCGAAACGGTTCCGGTTCCGGAATATGCTTTTATAAAATAAATTCCGTTTTTCAGCATCGAAATATCAATAACAGATTGAACTGTTGAGAATTGCAGCTTACCTGTATTGTCAAAAATTTCAATCTTCGAAATCAACTCTTTATTAATGATATTCAGGGTTTTGGTGGCCGGGTTGGGGTATAGATCAAACAAGGTATTGGCATAGATTTTCTTACTATTGGTTAAAGTTGTAAGTTGCCATAATACAAACCCGCTGCCACTTGCCTGGAATAAGGGCATCACAGGTGAAGAACTCCACCAGTTGTAGGAAGTGTTACCGTTATCATCAGTAAGAAGACGCACCACATTGGAGTTGGAAGTGGTATTTGCAATAAATGTCCCATAGGAGTCATAGGTGTTGCTAATAGACTTAACACCCTGGCCGTCTTTTTGATAGGAATCTGTATTGGATAAATTAAAACTGAAAGGGAACACCAGTGAGGTCCTGAAATCTATAAAAGAAACAGGACTGCCGGTTCCAACGTTATTGGCCACTTCTTCAAGTATGGTACTTGTATGATTAAACAAACTATAGGTTGAGTTACCAGCAACAGTAAATTTCATGGCAAAATTGGCCGCCGGATAATCATTAGCATAAGGAGTGGCCGACATTTCCAAAAAATCAACTGTTCCAATCAGGGTTGCTGTGGCCGAACTTAAATCCCATGTAATATTGGCTCCCGCAGGGGCAAGATTAGCCGTATTTACATTGCTTAATGAGTAAAGATTGAAGTTTAGTCCTGTAATTAATCCTGAACTTTGTAAGACCGGCTGAGCCGATAGAGTCGTAAGGAAGAATATTGCTGAAATAATAGAGTAAATTTTTTTCATGATTCCATAATTTATTGATTGTTAATGTGTTATTGAATATGTAATTGGCAATTAATGTTGCAATTCAGTTTTTTATGAACCACTATATTCCTGTCTTCAGGGAGGATGGGATGATCTTGAATTTGAAATGTCTATAAAACTATTCCACAGTTTTGGGTGTATTTTCGGGCAACACATACAAAAGACAGTTATGACAGCCATTACTTTGTCTGTTAAAGTCAGGTTTTAGTTCAATGATTTATCGCCTGGAAAAAATCTGATACCAACCGGCAGCGCGATAAGTTGGCCTGAAATCGGCTACTGAAGAAACGGGGAAACTTGATCTGTCAGCAGTCACTATATGAAATTTGTATAAGTGCAGCCTATTTAGAGATAAAATCCGCACTTTGAAGGTATTAAAACACCATTGTTATGACAATGTTCATTATGCCGATTTATTGGATATTTTATTAAAATCAGCTATATTACATTTTTCGTGAATTGCTTTTAGATTGTATCTTTGATTGACTGAACACAACGCAAGAAGAATCATTGCACCGTGATTAACTGTTGTGAATTGCTTTTAGATTGTATCTTTGATTGACTGAACACAACTTAATACTAAAAAACCACACCAAAAAGTATGTTGTGAATTGCTTTTAGATTGTATCTTTGATTGACTGAACACAACATCAATATAATTAGCCGTTCCCGCCGATGTGTTGTGAATTGCTTTTAGATTGTATCTTTGATTGACTGAACACAACGCCCCCACTTCAACTCCCCTGCAAGCTGTAGTTGTGAATTGCTTTTAGATTGTATCTTTGATTGACTGAACACAACCGTGATTAAATCCGGATTAATGCCAAAGGTGTTGTGAATTGCTTTTAGATTGTATCTTTGATTGACTGAACACAACATACTCATGTCCAATCAATTAAAGCACAGCAAATTAAATCAGAAATCAGGACTAAAGAAGTGCTCAGTAAAATCCTTCCCTGTGAACCATGGAAGGATTTTTTTATTCCTGGCATCAGAAAAGCTCGAGTTGCTGAGGAGTTCCTGGCCGTTCTTTCAGATCGCGGCCGCGGAAAAACTCCATCATGCCGAATTGCTTATCGGTTAATGAAAATATAATAATCTCACCTTTCGGCGCCAGAAAGCCTTTTACACGCCTCACATGTACATCATCATTTTCGCGGCTGTTGCAGTGGCGCACATATATGGAATATTGCATCATGGTAAATCCATCCTTTTGCAGGCCTTTCCGGAACATGGCATAGTTACGCCGATCCTTCTTGGTATCGGTTGGCAAATCAAAGAATACGAAAATCCACAAAATACGATATTGGTTTAGTCGTTCAGTTAAATCTGTTTCCACTTGCTTATATCATTTCCGGGTATAAAATATGCCTGGCGGTACCTTCGAAACAAGCCGACAAGGAAGCGGTTGTCCGTTGCACCCCTACCATAAGCGGGCTTCTGTTTCCATCAATTAAAATATCGAGTACCGGAATCTGTAGCAATTTCCTTTTCACTTCAGGCATCAGGTCTTCACAATCAGCAAATTCAGCAGCAACCTGAATTACAAGTTTGTCAACATACGGCCTGTATGGTTCCATAATATCCGAAGCCAGGCACCAGGGATTGTATTTATTACGATGGTGGATTCCAACCGAAGGAAGCAAATCACTGGCTGCCAAAGCACGGGCAACAATAGCCAGCAATATTGCATAACCGTAATTCAGCATGGCGTTAGGCATATCGCCATAACGGTCGCGGGTAAAATCATCATTACCTGCAAACAGCTTTTCCCAATAATAGGCAGCTGCGCGCCCTTCCACGTTCTGAGGATCTCCGCTTTTAACCAAACCCAGATAATATTGCATCTTTCGGTCGTCTATACCATTTTGGCGAAGAAAGGATGCCTGGTTCGCAATTTTCGCCATTATAGTCTGCTGCCAAAGATTCTTTTTTAAAGGAAGGGAACTTTCCAACTGCTGGTACATTTTTTCGGTAAATGCATGATGCGAAAACATAGGCAGCATCAGTCCATAAGGCAAATGCTGCGCATCGCAGCTAAGTATGGCTACATTATTCTGGTTCAATTCAGCTATCAGCGCGTTGGTGAGTGTTATGTGCGGGCTGTCAAGAATCAGTATGCCAATATCTTCTATGGGAACAGAAGCCGGTGGTTTGTTTTCTGTTGATGGGAATTCAATATTCATCTGCATATCCTTTTTCTTCAGGTAGCAGGGGTTTCCGAAATAAAGGGTGCGTTTTATCATGTGTTTTGCTATTCTTTTGGTAGTCGGAGTGCGACTTAGTGTCGCACCCCGACTAAACTCCGATTACAACCCCAACTAAAAAGCCAGTTCAGTTTTAAGTCCCAGTTCATCAACCCTTTGCCTGTTAATCAAATTACCGCCACGCATTCCAATTAAATCTTTATACGACGAAAACTCCCAGTCTTCGGCCCTTTTAACCAAACCTGCATTAACCGGGTTTGCATGAATATAATTAAAGCAAACCTGCGGATATTGAAATTCCGGAAGATCAATTTTCATAAAGGTAACACCAAATGATGTGTACCAATGAGAAGAAATACCTTGAATTTCGTTCAGACATATGGCTTTGGTTTTCTGTCTGAAAAGCGAGCCTGTAGAATTCTCCTGCTTGTTGATTGCCCGTGTGTACGACGAAAGCATTACTCCGATAGAATGGTTGAGATCAATTTCGGCTTTTAGACTTTTAGTCGGAGTGCGACTTAAAGTCGCGCCCCGACTAAAATCCTTCACCTCCACCATCAAATGAAAATGATTCGGCATCAGGCACCAGGCCAATATATCAACATAGGGAAGAATATGATCTCTGATTTTTTGTGTAAAAAACACATAGTTCTCCCGATTGTAATATATCTTCTGCCGGTTATTGCCCTGGTTATAGATATGATATATACCGTTGGGTTCGAAATACATAAATCTGATTTTTAAACGGAGTGCGACTTTGAGTCGCACTCCGACTAGTGGAAAATATCGCCTTCGGCTATGAGTTATTTGAAATTTCTAAACTTAAACTTTATTGTTCCATCAAATTCCATATCAAAGTCTTTGCCTTCAACTATAAAATTCGGCTTTGTAGGTTTGAAAAGCAATCGCGGCGCTATAAAATCCGTTTGATACTTCTAAAATCCATCTTTCCCCGCTGATTTAAATGTTTCTTTCGGATAAGCTTTTGTTAGTTCCTCGTCAGTTTTTGCTTCAATATGATGTTGAAACAGCATATTTCCAACTGAAGCTTGATGAAGTCTTTTAATAAAATATAACCTTTTTGAGATTTCTTGTGGATCGCTCTCAATCTCATTTAATTCCTTGAATGATTCATAGAAAATAACCTTTTGCCCAACCTCAAAGATGTGGATTAACTGACTTTCCTCTTTTTTGATGTAAACTGGTTCTTTTTGCTCGAACAATTCCCTTTTATTTTTGGGAGCACCTAAAGCCTCAATATATTTTGCAGCCTCGAACTTTGAAATGGAAATTATTTCTCGTCCATTTTTATTCTCAAACAATCCAAAAACATAGTTTTCTCCAGAATCGGCATAGATATGATTCTTATATTCTTTTGTTGATTTATAAACCTGCTCTTTAACAACAGTAACATTATCGGGGTTCATGAAACCGCGTGCTGCTTTTACCCTACAACGCAAGTGTCGAAGCGTTTTACCTTGAAAATCGAGTAGTTCGTTTTGTTTCACTCCTGTCTCTAATTGCATTTTGAGAAAGCTTGCTATATGCTCATCAATAATTACATCGGTCAGGAAGTTGACTTTATCAATGGGTTTTCTAATTACCATCCATATTTCGTCTTTCCCATCAACCTGATTATAAACAACATTTCTCTTGTCATCTTTTAACAAACTCCCATTTTCATCTTTTGCTGCAATTTTTATTTTGCCATAATATGTTTGCAAATGCAGTTCACCTCTAATGGAATCACCCTGAGCAATTTTTGGAACTTTGTTTTCTCGATCAATCCATACTATTTTCCCCCTTTTTCTAACAATCTTTCGTCCTGGAGTTAATACCTGATCCTTATCTGCAATATTATTGATAAGAATATTTTTTTTCAATTCTTAAATAGATGAATTGTGGAATTCTCGAAAAGGTTTTACGTGATATTGTTTACCCGCATTATGCTCTTCAAAATCATATGATTTTTTTAGAATTTCTTCTCGTTTTTTTGCAGATGGAATTAATGTCAAAACAGCAGCGTCAATTGCATGATGTGAATGGTTACCTCTGTCCTTTACTTCGCCTTTCGGGTGAATTTCAAATATCTTTCTAAATTGAGCAGTATTACTGCCTTTTATAACATCTACTTTAGTGAAAACCGTTTTTAGATAATGAAACGCATATTTTGTTATTATCTGAGTATCTGTCAACTGACTATTTATAAACCCTTGGGTAATTTCTGTTTGTTTAAATCTTTCCAGTTTATTATTCCAATAGTCATATTGCATTTTTCTCAAATGTTTTTGACGAATAGCATCATCTTTAGATTCTTTATCTAAAGCAGTTTTAGATTTAAACTTCCAAAAATCTATTTGCTTAAATAGTTCATCTACTCTCTTTTGCCACGCTTCCAATCTTGGCTCTATTGCAGAGTAGCCTTTGCATTCTTTATTGTAGTTTGGCAGTTCCGTTGGCATTTGGTTCTTCTTGATATCTCTATTATAATTGGCAAAACATACAGTAAGGTTTGCAAGCGAATTATCAAATGATTTACTTCTTGGAATTGTATGTTCAAAATCAACTCTGTTAGCATCAAATAAATCAGTAAGATTAATAATCAGACCAGTGTGCATACAAACACAATTCTGTTCTTTCCATAATCGATACTTTTGAATATCCTTTTGGGAAACATTTAATTCCTTTTCCTTATTAATATTTTGAATGTCTTTGAAAATCTCATCGTATTTTTCTGTTTGTTCAAACCAAAGTCTGAATTTATCATTATCTGAATCGCTGTCAGGGTCAGCATTAACTGAAAACACTGGATCTTTTATTAACTCACTGATAGCATTTGAAAATTCAATATTTTCAGCTTCTCTATCACGCTGGTATTTTTCTATAGCCCACCGTTTATTACTGTCATTCAAATCTCTTGCTATTTCAACTACTATTCTTGTTTCACTATCAATGATTCATTACATCCTTTAACTTATACAAAGTTTTATAAGCCATTGGATTCTTGAATGCTGCTGTTTTTGGGCTTAATAAGTATTGTTGAACCTCTCTTTTAGGATAAATATCTATTTGTGAAGGATGGTAGATTTTATTTAATGTCTGTTCAGATACATCAAAATTCTTTGAAATGTAATCTTTTATACTATTTACCAAATGGGGCTGTTTAATGTGTTCGCGTTTAACAGAACCAAAAAAAATCTGGTAAAGATTTGCAACAGCAGACTTGACATTTTCCTGAAACCCACTATCAAATTTGCCCCATGTCTTATCGCCAAAATTTTCTATACACGCAATTTCAACCGATTTATAATCACTCTCGTCTAATTTGTAGGTTATGTCTTTCCATCCGAAACGGTTGTCGAAATCTAAGGCATAATATTTGAAAATGAGGTTATTCGCTATATTTACAATTGTTTTTTGATAACGAATTTCTTCAACTTTATTTTTAATTTCCTCTAATATTCCGAATTTATTATCGTCAAAAAGATTTTTGCCAATAATCTCGGGTAGTTTTGCTAAAATTACTGCTTCAGAATAAATAATTCCTTCACGTAAAAAAGGAAGAATATTGCTAATTGCTTTCAAACTAAGGTTGGCATATCCAACTGGGAAAGATTTAAAAAGTATTATGAGCTCCTTTATTTGTTCATCGTTAAATTCAATTCTGTTTTTCAGAAATTCTATAAAGTTTTCTTCATCTTCAAATGAAAACAGTATATGCCATATTTCTTCAATAGTATAATTAACAGTTTCGATTTCACCTCTATTGTTCGTGCGTGAAATCTGCTTTTTAAAGTTCTCCCAACCTTCCGCAAATACAGAACGTAAACGTGCTGACACATAGCAGCTTGATACGGATATTTCATCCATCTTCCTAGTATAGTTCAACTCCCATTCTTTACCACCGTTTGCCTCTATAAACTTTCGAATTTCCTTAACGGTCCCGCAGCGTTGAAAATAAAAATTATTCCTATATTTGTCTGTAAAAGCAATCGGTAAATGCAAGGCATTAATCCCTGATATTTGCTCCTGATCAGACTGTCGGCAATACAAGAGCATTAAAATATGAAAACAGGTTCTCAAACAATCGTCCATAGAACGCTAATTACCCTTAGCTTGCTATTATTTCTTTTAGTTCGTCCAGATAAGGTGAATGCACAATTTGTTAAAGGTGCCGACATTGGTTGGCTGCAGCAAATGGAAGCTACCGGTTACAAATTTTACGACAGTTCCGGAGTTCAAAAGGATTGCCTGGAAATACTAAAAAGTAAAGGAACCAACTCAGTTCGTTTCAGGGTATTTGTGAATCCGTCGACCAATAAAACGAATGGTCATTGCAGTAAGAAGGAAGTGGCTCAAATGGCATTGCAGGCAAAGAACATGGACATGCGGATCATGATTGATTTCCATTATAGTGATTCGTGGGCCGATCCCGGAAAACAAACCAAACCGGCAGCCTGGGCAAGTCACTCCTTCACGCAATTAGTAGACGATGTATACAATCACACGTTCGAAGTACTGGATACACTGAAATCAATTGGAGTAACTCCTCAATGGGTACAGGTTGGAAATGAAATTGCAGGCGGAATGCTATGGCCCGACGGGAAATTGTGGGCCCCCGGAAGTCCGGCAAACTGGCCCCAGCTGGCGCAGATGTTAAATAAAGGATACGATGCCACCAAGGCTGTAGACAGTTCGATTAAGGTAATTATTCATCTCGAAGATGGAAATAACAATAACAAGTTCAGATCATTTTTTGATAATGCTAAAAATCAAAATGTCCGATACGATATCATCGGCGCATCTTATTATCCATATTGGAATGGAAGCGATTACACGGTTACCATCGATGCCCTGGGCCTCAACCTGAACGACATGGCTGACAGGTACGGGAAAGATGTGATGGTAGTTGAAACAGGTGGACTTTATTATCAGGTTCAGAATACCTATGATATGCTGGTAGCTGTTATTAATAAAGTGAACGCAGTTCCAAACCACAAAGGCCTGGGAGTTATGTACTGGGAACCTGAAGGCGAAAAATCGTGGAGCGGATACCAACTGAGCTGCTGGGGTTCGAATGGACAGCCCACGGCAGCGCTGGATGCGTTTCTTTTCGATCCCTCGTTAGGCATAAATACTATACCTGGTAAAAAGGGGTTTTCCATTTATCCCAGTCCGGTTTCAGAAGGGATACTAAATATCTGTTTCAATGACCTTACAGGTAAATCTGTCATTAGCCTTATTGATATGGAAGGCAAACTGGTAAAAGAACAAACAATTATCAATCAGTCCTTTGCTGCAATGGATGTAAGGCTTCTCAAAGGCATGTATATCGTCAGTCTCACAAACAAAGGTCAGAATATGACACGGAAAATTATTATTAACTAATGTTGATCCATCACAAATATTAAAATGTAGCCGGTTAACGCATCCGTTTTCTTATAAAAGTCATGTATTCACAACTTTATTTTCTTTACAATTTACATTCTTCAATACCTCGATTTTCATATTTTTAAATCCGGCAGTGCTTTTTTTGTGAAGATACCTTCAGCCCCGCATAAAAACCGAGCCTTATAATATCCTTATTATGGAACCTTCAATATTCCTGCGAAATATAGTATAAGATTTCCTTATGAGGGAATTCTGCATGGCGATGATTATTGTAACTGTGATCTGATAATCCTGTCGAAACCGTTATAAGGACGTAACTCCATCACTTCAAAACTTATAAGTCCGGCTTTTACGAGAGGCAAAGTTGAAAGTACATCCGTTGCTTCCTGTTTTGAAGAGCATTCGAGGATGATAACAGCGTTTTCAGTTTCTGTAAAATAAATATCGCGTATAATTCCTTCCTGGAAAAGATGGTATACCAGGTACGATTCGTTAATCAGGATATCATTTTCTTCGTTCCAGTTTATAGGTGCAGTTTCTTTTTCAATGGCAAGTAATTTCATAATTTTGGGTTTTAAATGGATGAAATGTATATTGATTTTGTATGTTTTACCTCAATTAAACTTTCCGAATAGAAATCCGAAGTTGATCGAAAAATTCTCCAGGTCAGAATCAGCAATGGATACATTTTTGCCGAAACTATAGAAGTTGTAAGCCAGGCCGGTGCGAAACCGCATCCATTTTGTCACATTTATTTCTCCAAACATCTGAGGCGAGAACACCAAACCGCTGAATGTTATTTCATGGTCAGCAATTTTAAAAAGCGGCATGGCTGAATCATCGCCACCAAGGGAAAAGTATCCGATGTTTAACAGCACGCCGGGATGAAAAAGCCTGGATCCATTGCGTTTAAATCCACCTTCAAATCCGGCCTGGTTGATAATAATATACATAGGATTATTTGCAATTTCCACTTTAAGGTTCGAAACGAAAGCAGAGCCATAAAAACCTAAGAACAGGCTGTTATGCAAAATAATTCCTGCTTCGATACCCTGGAATGAAAATGCTTTATTGAAAAAATTCTGGTGCTGATGCGTTAATCCGCCGTAAAACTGTAAATCAGCATTTGTAATTTCAGAATTTCCCTTGTTGAACAGGCAATTGTAACCCTTACTCTGCGCCCGTAGTTCAACTGTTGCCATAACGACAATCAGAAGAACGATGGATAATCTCACGTTTTTCATTACTATAATCCAATTATTTAGAGCAAAAGTATATTCAAAACACAACTTGGAAAACAAAATATCTGCCTATGGCGGATTTCGTTGCTTGAATACGGAATTTGAGGAGTTGAATTACTCTATAATAAGAACTTAAAAAATTTATCCATAATTTATCGATGAAAAACGAATAAATTTGATAAAAATTCATGCGGGTAAATTGAGTATGTGTTTTATAATCTTGATAAATAATTTGTCGTATAGCAATTTGTTGCTACAAAAAAAGTCCTGCAAACAGCAGGACTGGAGATATAAGGAAATGTTTCCGGAGTTTAATCCGGTAACATTATTCAGTTCCCGGTAATTCATTAATTACACTGTTGTCAGGATTCACATAATTATTAACATCAAAGCGAAGGTAATTATACTCATTTACAGGCAATTCAATGTTGTCATCAGATTCATCAGTCGTGTAATGGTTCACATCGAAGCGTAGGTAATCATACTCATTGATTGCAGGAAGTTCTGATAGTATCGGTTCGTTAGCACTGATATAGTCATTATCTTCGAAACGCAGGTAGTCCAATGAATTGTAAGTTACTTCTTCGTTATCATTATAGCTTATAAAATTATTTACATTGAAACGAAGATAGCTGAAATCATTATCCTCGGCAGATCCAACTGATCCGGAAGATACAGTATTAACTGAGGTAATATTCTTTGTTACACTTGCCTTTGTAATATCGCCGGTATAATTAATTGCAGTATTTGCACCAGAAGAAAATGACAGGAACAAAACAAAACTAATTGATGCCAGTGTTGTAAAAAATTTATTTGTTTTCATTTTTTAATATTTTTGTCTCTTTCGAGGGGTTTAAAAATTTGGTTTGTTGAGATTTGTATTTAAGACGTTTATTCATTCAAAAAGTTACTTCAGGTTTGTTAAGAATTTATTAAAAATGAAATCGCTTCTTTTACTAAAACGATACAAAGTTACTATCACAATCCGGAGCATAAAAGTATAAATCGGCGAACGCCTTATTCCGGCGGTTGAATGCTGAAAACTAATTGTTGAATTGAAAAAAAATATCTTTAAAAAGTAATTTTGATAGCCCGGATGTCTATAACTTACTGAAAATGTATTTTTTAAATGCCGGAACAAAAGGAACTACCAGAAGTCCGGAAATACAGAAAACTGAAATAAAAGGATTCAGAGATAGGACCAACGATTTGATTTCATCAAGTCTCGAATTGTTATCCAACTGGGTTTCGTACAATTTTGAAAAATGATGAAATACCGGAAACCCTCTATTTACCTGCCAGAGAATATCAGGAAGGATAATTAAGAATAAAAGGCTCAGGGCAATCCAAAGTGTTCTCTTTTTAAAAATATCCCTTCGCGAAATCATTACAGAAAAAATAATACCTCCGAGCAGAAACGCCATGCTATATTTCGTCAGGAATCCGAGTGCCGCAAAAATGCCGGCCAAAACCAAAAACTTATAACGTTCAGTCTCAAAATATGTAACCATTTAATAAATGCAGATACCCCATGCCAGTTGTTCGAAAGCAACCGGAAGGAAGAGAGTATGTGAGGCGCCAAAGCCCGGGGAAAATAAAATACAAGATTCTACAGCAAGCACGGCTAACCATTTACCACCCATTTTAATAGTCATCAGCCCGCACAGAACAACAATAAATACTGAGGCAATATACAGAAAAAAATGATGTATAAAAAGAGAATCGGAATGAAACAGGTTTTGAATATAGGCCAGGTATGCAATCATGGGAGCAAAATCCATGTAGCCAAAGGCAGGATGATTTCCTGCAACAATGTGCAATAATTCATCACCGTGATAGCCGGAATTAAAATCCGCGACCAAATGGAGAATCAGATTCAAAACAACAAAGAGTGCGATGATAAAATGCTCCGCTTTACATATCCGATTCACCATTTGTTCTGACTTCAGGCCAACAAGTTTTTTTATCGAATTTCATTCGAAATCTTTAACCCTACGTATTTTCAATGCATAGTAGTTTAGTTTAAAGATCTGTTTCAAAGGTTCATCATAACACTAATTAAATCTTATAAGCCATCATTTGGCTTAAGCCTGATTCAAATTCGATTCGTGAAATATTTTTAAATCCTGCGGCATATAGCATTTCCGAAACTTCCTGCTCGCTAAAGCAATCGCCGGCTTCGGTACCTACAAGCATATTTATTGCAAAAACAGCTCCTGACAGAGGTTGTGTACGATCGTTGTTCATAATCCAGTCCTGGATAATAATTTTGCCGTCGGGGTTTAAAGCGCTGAAACATTTCCTTATTAAATCCCGGTTTACCTCCAGCGCATTGCTGTGAATAATGGCTGATAAAAAAACCAGGTCGAATCCTGCAGGCAACTCATCTGTTGTGTAATCGCCTTTACAGGTTGCTATTTTTGTCGAAAAACCTTCTTTTTCAATAAACTTCAGGGTAATAGGTATTACATTCGGCAGATCAAAAACAGTAGCCTTCAATCCGGGTTTTATGGTAACAAATTCCATAGAAAAGGCGCCCGAACCACCGCCGATATCCAAAACTGAATCAATTCCTGACAGGTCGATCCTTGACAGCTGTTGCGGGGCCTGTTTTTTTGCCCTGTCGTGCATGGCGCTGATAAAAGGGAAGAGCCATTCTTCCCCTCTCGCGTTAATTTCATCAGGGTGAGCTGAATGGCCGGATTTTACAACCTGAGTAAGCTTACTCCAGGTATTCCACAGATGGTTTGTATGCATCAGACCACCCAAATATTCCGGACTCTTTTTGGATAAAAAAGTAAAGCTATCAGAAGTATTGAAGAACAATTCGTTTTGCTTTGTAAGAAATCCTATCGATACCAGGGCATTCATCAGCCGTTCGCAGGCATGTTCATCCAAATGCAGATTATCTGCAATCTGAAGGCTTGATGTTCCGGATTCAGCTAAATTTGTAAAAATATCAAGCTCAAAACCGCTTAATAATATCCTGCTTTTCTGAAAAGCAGCAGCAAATTCCCTGATTATACCTGGATTCATAATTTTTTGGGTTTTAATCTTTTAAACAAGGATAATATTCGGCGGCCAGGAGGCGGTTCTGATTTTAATACGCTTTCCTTCATCCTTTTACAAAAGTAGCTAAAAAGGTATAAAGCACATACCATTGTTTATTTTAAAAAACCAGTATTTATTTCAACCCGGGCTTTCGATAAAATGTAATTGAACGAATTAAGATACAGACACCGGCCCATATCCCGGCTTGCCAGCAGAATGAACCAGGTTCTCTGCTACTCAAATTGTCAGCATATTACCCGCATCTTATTCCCTGCAGAATCATTTTCTGATACTGAATATTGCTGTTTAACCACCGAAGGATCAATTCCTGCAAAGTGTTGAGAGGAAAAAAATTGAAATATATTTCAAATTAGTTAATCACTGTGTATTTGTGCCGGCATGCAACGGGATACATCAGCCAGGTGGGCTTGTCAGTTGCTGATGCACTCCTTTACAGGATCAGGATTTGTCGGGTGTTCCGGAATCAATCTTTTTCCCAGAATCTTCGTTTATTGCCTTTATGTTTTGTTACATTATAGCCTTTTAATTTCGCCAGGTGGAGCAATTTATGCCTCAATAATTTAGGATAAAAGTTAGAGAAGATGACACCGCATTTTGTTTTTCTTTCTACTATTCCGGCCTGGCTTAAAACTTCATATGCAGAGGATGCACAGCGCATACCAAAAAATGCGTAGTCATAAGGTGAATTTTTCAGATAATCATTTTGTATGTGCTTTATGGTATCATATTGATCCTCTGACAAAGGAATTGCAATTGTTGTATACTTACGTGAGATGGTGTCCTTTAAAAAATCTGTGAGATCTTTTGTGAAAAATTTCCCGATGGAATTGTGTTTGTGTGGGAAAATGTGTACCTGTCGTTTTGCAGTCAGTGATGAGCTGAATCCTACAACTAAACTGTCGATCCCAATACTTACATGCCCTCCGTGAATACCACCCAAATAACTTGGTTCGTTTTTGAATTCACTCCTGGGTTGTGAACCATAAAGAAAAAAAACGATAATTGTGTGATTCTGCTGTCCATAAAGTGACCGCACAAAAAAAGTAATCAAAAAGACTATCAGTAACCTGGTCATTACAATATTTATTCTATTTCTGATCATTCGCACACTGTTCTCCCTGGATTAATTACCTAAATCAGAAAATCCGGAAAGGATTATAAAATTAATACAAAATTAATTAAAAATGAATTTTATCATTTCCCTGCAATTACATCCCCGAAGAACCGAGGACGGTACAGAAATTTATACGCTGCAGGATTTAAAATAGTTCAGGTATTTGTGAGATGATTACCCCTGTTTAACCCTTTATAGCTTTCTCATGTTACCTGCTATAATTACTTTCATAAAATTTAAGTACCACGTTCCGGAAAAAGAGTAAGCCTGCAACGCATACCAGGGCGCAAATCCAGAAGAAAGCGGAGATGGAAAAATGCTGGGCGATTAACCCGGCCGAAATCATTCCCAGTCCCATTCCCAGGTCGATGGCCGTGTAAAGTGTTGAATTAGCGGCTCCGCGATGCTTTGCATCCGCCAGATTATTCACCATCGACGAGAACGTCGGGAATATTACCCCGTTGCCAAAACCGATTATAATTGCCGAAAGATAGAACAGCACTTCGTTTTTGGCCAGGGCAAGCATAGGAAAACCTATTATAAGCAGGATAATACAAAATGTGATAATCTTGCGCGGGCCATTTATATCAAACACTTTGCCGGCAGTAAGCCGTGCCGCAGCAATTCCGACCGAAAAAACCAGGAAATACAGGGCGGAGTTCCGGATTCCGATCTCGCGCCCATAAAGTGCGATAAATGAAAGCAAGCCGCCATAGGCAATCATGGTCATAAACACATTGGCCGACGGCAGAAAGGAGTTTTTATCGAACATGCTGTCCCATTTCATCTTTATATGTTTCCCGACAACAAAACGTTTGCGCAGATGAACGGCATACGCAAAACCCAGGCTTAAAAGGCTTATAAAAAGCCCCGAAACAAACATAGCAGTATATCCCCACTGGTTGGATACAAACATACCTATTACCGGACCCGCCGACATACCCATCGTGGTCGACAGTGCAAAATACCCTATGCCCTGGCCCCTTTTTGATGCAGGAATTATATCAACGGCAATAGTTGATCCCGAAACGGTTGTAAATCCCCAGGTAATTCCCTGTACTAACCGGAGCAACAATACTGATAGGATGGTTAATGCAACCAGGTAACCGGCAAACAGCAGCGAATAAAGTATTAATGCCGATAAAAAGATAGTACGGCGACCAAACCTGTCGAGTGTGAAACCTGTAAACGGACGCGAAAGTACCGAAGCGATGGTGTAGGCTCCCACAACCAGTCCTACCTGCAGTTTCGAGGCATGAAGATCGTTGACCAGGTAGATGGGCAAAGCCGAAAGTATAGCATAATACGTGATATACATCAGGAAATTCGACCATATCAGTAAAATGAAATCCTTATTCCAGATTCGCTCATTCATTGCGTCAATACTATATAAGCAACCGGCAAAGTTATCATTAAAAACAGAAGAGATTTTTTTTATTGCCCCTTCAGCATTAATAATGGAAAGCAATTCCCGCCCGGAATACAAATTTTTCGGGCGCTTGCCGGAACATACCACTTTCAGCCGGTCCGATCCAATAAATATAATCCATGAATTACTATAAATAGTGTTTTTGACGTCAGAAGAAATACAGCATTTTAATCAAGCAGGCATATATAACCTGCAGTTTTCGTTTTTATTTTAAATTTGTCCGGTTATTTTACCCACATAATAATGAAACCAATGAATGTCAAAATTAATATGACCTGAAATTTCAAATAAAGGAATGAATAAACAGAACCAAAGACATTCACAATCCTGAATTCCGGTACCAAGTATAATTTTTGTTTTTAAACATAACCTGAACTGTATAAAATAAACCCATGAAAGTTGTTGCAATTAACGGAAGTCCGAAAAAAGAAGGAAACACATACCATGCCCTGAAAATGGTAGGTGCACAACTGGAAGAAAGCGGCATTGAATTTGAAATTATCCATATCGGCAACAAAGCTCTAAGAGGCTGCCTGGCATGTGGTAATTGTGGTATAAATAAAGATGAAAAGTGCACCACCACCGGCGATAAGCTCAACGAATGGATCCAAAGCATGAAAAATGCCGATGGAATTATACTGGCGTCCCCGGTGTATTATGCAGGTATTGCGGGAACCATGAAATGCTTTCTCGACAGGGCATTCTATGTATCGGGCAGCAACGGGGGATTGTTCCGGCATAAGGTGGGAGCTGCGCTTGTAGCCGTTCGCCGTACCGGTGGTTCGGTAACTTTCGACAGCCTGAACCATTATCTTACCTATTCCGAAATGATACTGGCCACTTCAAACTATTGGAATGTTATTCATGGCAGGACACCAGGGGAAGCAGAGCAGGACAGCGAAGGCGTACAAATCATGAGTGTGCTGGGCAATAATATGGCCTGGCTGCTTAAAATGAGGGAACAAACCAAAGATACGCTACCTGCACCGGCACCGGTGAAAAAAGTGGCAACAAGTTTTATCAGATAAGCATTCTGAAAAATTTAAAATAGAGAAATCATGAATTATGTTGTAATACATCATTTTATAAAGGAAAACATTACCGAAGAAATGATGAAACCTCATGTAGAATACCTCAGGGGGTTGTTCGATAAAGGTAAACTCGTTATCACTGGTCCGTTTCTGGATGGAAAAAGAGGCGGTATGTTTGTTCTCGATGTTGAGAATGAAGAGGAACTTAATGAAATAGTTACTCACGATCCGGCAATTTTAAACGGCACATCACGAAGTGAGGTGCGACCTTACAGGATCGTTTTTCAGAAATAAATATTGATGTACGGTTGGGGTATAGATTTATAATAAAAAAACCTCTGGCTTTTTAAAACCGGAGGTCAGCATGCCGTTATAGTAAGCAATTTAGTTTAATTCGGTAAAGAAGCGGTCTTTGGGCGTGCGTACTTTCTTCAGGTTAACCAGCCAGTCCTTTTCGTTATCTCTGTAACCAAGTGGCAGCAATAACACGCTGCGCAGTCCTTTTTCCTTAAGATTTAGCAGTTCATCCAAAGCGGCATTGTCGAAACCTTCCATGGGTGTGCTATCCACTTTCAGCTCAGCAGCAGCGGCAATTGCTATGCCAAAACTAATGTAGGCCTGGCGTGCAGCATGTGCAAAATTCTGCTCGGCGGAAAGGGATGTATACCTTGCCGTTAAACGGTTTTTGTAATCGTCCATTGAATCAGCAGGTACAGCACGTTCGGCAACGGTCCGTGAAAATACTTCATTGATCCGCTCAACGGTATACTTATCCCAGGCAGCAAAAATCAGCAAGTGCGAACAGTCTGTAACCTGGGTTTGATCGGAGGCAATAGTTCCGATTTTATTTTTAAGGTCGGTATTGGTGACCACAATAATTTCAAAAGGCTGAAGGCCCGATGAAGAAGGTGCTAAATACGCAGCTTCCAATATGGCATCAACTTTTTCCCGGGAAACGGCTTGTCCGTTCATTTTTTTAGTGGCATAGCGCCATTTCAGTGCATGTAATAAATCCATGTTTTTTTTGAATATCGGTTAAAACGGCAAAATTAGTGTTAAAATCGTTGAGGATGATAAATGATTTTTGCAAATAAGTTTGCTGCTACATTGAAAAAATCAAAGCCCTGATGATTCGCATCAAGGCTTCGTAGAAGCGGGAGCAGGATTAGAGTCTTCAGCCTGTGAGCTAGGAGTCCGCAAAGCTTTTCTTTTGAATTGCGGTAAATAGAAAATGTGCTTCAGGAAGAGTACCGGTTCTTCTCCATGCAGATTGTAAAAACCTTCCAGGAATGAATTGAATGGTTTTTGTCCCAGTATTACCTTTTCTTTGGCGATTGAGGTGAGATCTTCAAATTCCAGGCTGACAGTACGTTTGGGTAGAAAGAATAACAGATTTGCAAGTATATAAAAAATCCCTTTGAATATTTGCACGAAAAAATCCGGTGATTTCCCGGTCTTAGCTTTCGAAAACATACTTCCCCATAAGCCGGTTATACGTACACCTACAATCTGAACATTTTCAGGAATTTTTCTGACAATATGATAAACCGCTTTTTTATTGAAAATTTTCTCATAACCTTGCCCTGCAATCTGCCCGCTGGGATATATAACAATATTTTTGTTGCGTCGGAACCCTTTAAAAACGGAACGGGTTATTGATTTTAATACCTGGGTATCGCGGTTGCCTGTTTCAAGATCACTGACCCTGACTGCCCCCGTTCGTTTAAAGTACCATTTTGCTAAAGGTATGTCGAAGTATTTCTCTGAAATTACAGGGGTTGCGATAGTAAACCGATAGATTTGGCTCAGTAAAATAACCGGATCAATCAATGCCTGGTGGTTGGGTAAAAAAAGTACCGGCGAGTTGTTTTGTAAAATCTCTGAACCTTTAATTGAAAATTTGTACCGAAAACGAAGCAGCAGCCTGACTTTAAAAGCCAGAATCTTCGAAAAAAGTATAATGAAGAAGTCTGTTTTTCCCATTTGCACCTGATCTTAATAAACCAAATGTAGTAAGTTTTGATTAAATGAAATCAGAATCAGGGTGGGGGAAGATATTTCGATCGGATTATTCGATGTAGTAATTGAAACTGATTCAAATAAAAATGCTAGTTTTATCTGAAAATAATCAGCCTGACATGAAAAGACCGATTTTGCCTGTAAATTCTCCGAAGGTTATCAACGCATGGTGTTCATACGATATCGCCAATTCCGCCTATATTTTAAGTGTGAATACCGTGTTATACCCGATTTTCTATCAGCAGGTTACTCACAAAGCTTTTGGTTCGGAAATGGTGACGTTCATGGGTATGAATATCAAGAATACTGTTTTATATGAATACGCTATAGCTCTGGGCTACTTTTTAGTCATTTTAACTACTTTATCATTATCGGGCATTGCCGACCTCGGAGGGTATCGAAAGCAGTTTATGAAGTTTTTCACCATCTTGGGTTCTTTTGCCTGTATCGGATTATATGCATTTACCGGTGCCAATATTACATTGGGGCTGATTCTTCCCATGCTGGCTGTCGTAGGATTTGCCGGTTCCCTTGTCTATTACAATTCATTTTTACCGATTATTGCCACCCCCGACCGACATGACCGGATCAGCGCAAAAGGATTTTCATTTGGATATGCCGGAAGTATGTTATTGCTGATCTTTAATATTTTTTCGTTGCAAAAATATCAGCTGTTCGGATTTTCTGATAGTCTGGAAGCCATAAGGTTTTCGTTTATTGAGGTGGGTATATGGTGGTTGGCAGTTTCTCAAATTGCCTTCTATTACCTGCGTGAAGAACGGAAAGAGGTTCGTTGGGACCTAAGCATTTTTACAAAAGGATTTCATGAGGTTTTTAGTGTATTTGGTTACATCAAAAAGCACAAATCCATGTACCGGTTTCTTCTTTCCTTCTTCTTTTTCAGTATGGGTGTGCAAACCATCATTATTGTGGCTTCGCTTTTTGGTAAAGCAGAGCTGGGAATCAGTGATACCATGCTCATCATAACAATCCTGATTATTCAGCTTGTCGCGATTCTGGGAGCGTTTATCTTCGGAAAAGTTTCTACCCGTTTTGGAAACAGGACTTCATTGCTTTGGATGCTTGCAATCTGGATATTTGTTTGTTTCTCAGCGTATAAAGTGCATAGCGAAATACAATTCTACGTATTATCCGCACTGGTTGGTATGGTTATGGGCGGAATCCAATCGCAGGCACGTTCAACCTGGTCAAAATTAATGCCTTCAGATACAAAAGATACTGCTTCGTATTTTAGTTTTTACGACAGCACTGAGAAATTAGCCATTGTAATCGGGATGCTGGGTTTTGGCATTATTGAACAAGTAACCGGCAGTATGAGGAACAGTACCTTGTTGTTATCCTTATTCTTTATTGTAAGCTTCCTGATTATTGCTTTTACAAAATTGAAGAAAGAGGAATCGTCACATGTATAAATTCTGCTGTAACTTTTAATTGGGAATAGGAGAGTGGAGATGCGTGATATAGTCAATTAAGGATTTCAGGAATTTTCATTACCTTACTTTCTTACCTTCTTGATTATGGCATAAAAGAATGTGTAACACACAGGTTTTCAATAAGTAGCGGGGGCAGGATCATTTCATGATCCAGAAAGGGGAGGGCTTAACTACAAAGCCCTGCGTTCACACCGTGAGCTTTGGTCTCTTATTTTTTCCTCAGCACTTTGCAAACAAGTTTGCAGTGCTTCTGAAAAAATAAAAGCCCCGATGCTGCGCACCGGGGCTTCGTAGTAGCGGGGGCAGGATTCGAACCTACGGCTTTTGGGTTATGAGCCCGATATTTCGGAATTTATAATTTTGTAACGTATTGAATAACAGAAAGATAAACAAAATTTATTTTTTCAATTTCCTTACTCCACTACACATTTTTGGGTTGTTTCCTTACTCTATTCCTTACTCCATATAAGTCAAAATACCCATTGCTTCCCGTTTGCCTTTATGGGTATATTATCCATGGGTTAACTAAATGGCTTACATGGCAGTGGATAAGTACAACATTAAAAAGTCTTGTGGGTACAAGATTTATATCCTAAAATTTATCAGAAACCCACTGGTTTTAGTTAAAATCATAGAATTGTACCCACAAATTCCTCAAAATGTACCCACAGATTTCTCATCTGGTTGGGAAACGAACAGGAAAAATCTCTTCTCATTGTCAGCCAGGGATGTATTTTTAGAATATTCTTACCCATGTGCCGATAGCTATCGGTTTTAAGCTATTATTTTAGTGAATGATTATCTTTACTTTCTTTTAGCCAACGCTTTTACAAGACTCGAAATAACATGAAGCCAATACTCCAATCTGAAATAACATGCCCTTTTTGTGGGTACAAAAAAGAGGAAACCGTGCCTGAGGATTCCTGTCAATGGTCTTACCAATGTATTGGCTGTGGAACTGTTTTAAAGCCACTGGAAGGTGATTGTTGCGTGTTTTATTCATATGGGTCAATCAAGTGTCCACCAAATCAAATGGAACAGAAATGTTGTTAGTCAAAATGATTCCAAGATAGAGTGCAAATATCAATTTGTTAATTCTTTTTAATTATTGTAATCTAAACTGAGATGGATTTTTTGCTGGTATGAGAATCGCTGGATTTCCTTAATTTAGGATTAATGTCATATTTATAAATTGTCTCCTTGCTGAACTTTTATTAATTTAACATCCAAAAATTGTGGTCTCAAGTTTTTTAACATATTTATTTCCAACTTTTTTGCAAACAATCATAGTTGTCCATTCATAGCCATTAAATATAATGAAGAGTTCAGGAATCTTGTCGTTATCAACATCTCTATAATCAAAGAATTCAAAACCTCTTCCCCAACTATCTAATTCCAACTCTTCTGAAAACGAATTGAGTAGGGTCAATGAATTACTACTCGAATTTATAAAATACAAATTTGATATAACATTTACGCTATCTCCAGCATTCGCAACACACAGAATATCATTTGAATCTTGAAGTTTTATTAATTCGAAGTCTACATCTTTATAACTTGTACGTAGTGTTTTGAATAAGCTATCATTAGTGATTTTAAAGAATAGAGAATCGCCAGTATCTTTATTAATCCGTTCAAACTTACTATTGCATGGGATTTTTGAATTTGATGCAATTACATTGTTCAACAAATTTAACTTTGAGCTAAATCGTCCAACTCTTAAATCATCACAATCATAGCTTGAACTGACTATGCTATCTGTTTTTATCAATATTTCGCTTCCATTGATACAAGCGTAAAATGAATTTACTTCTCGCAGAATGGAATCTCTCTCATTTAAATATTTATTGCTTTTGTTATCAAAGTCATCGATTGGAATATATTCACCATTTTTAATTAAAGTGAAAATGACTAAATCATTTTCTATATGCTTTTTTGTGTCAGGAAAGGCAATAGACAAAATTACAGTTGAACTATCAATTAATCCGCATTTATAATCACTTGCAATTGGCTCCATTTTACATGCAAACGACAGAATGCTAAATATTAAAAGTGAATAAACGAACAAATTTTTCATATTATATTTATTGAAACACATATGACCTCTTAATCATTTATAATTACCTTATCCCCTAAGAATTTGGGTTTTACGCCAAGTAGCAGGTCGATAAACATTTTATCCCGTGCAAATAATTCTCTCAATTTTGTTTTAAAGCCTTTGTATGCTGTGACTTCTTTTGCATTATATCCAAATGCATTAATACCATATTTTCTTGCTAAGAATACAGCTCTTTCGTTGTGAGATTTTTGTGAAATGAGAATAAATGTATTCTGTCCAAAAATTTCTTTTGCTCGTATTACAGCATCCAAAGTTCTGAAACCAGCATAATCCAAATAAATCACGCTATCAGGAATTCCATTAAGGACAAGTTCCAACTTCATATCCTGAGGTTCGTTATAATCTGCCTTGCTGTTATCACCACTAATAATGATATTTCTTATCTTATTGCTTTTGTATAACTCAACAGTAGCATCAATTCGATTGAAGAAAAAGTCATTTTTGTTTCCATTCTTCAGGTTTCTACTTGTCCCAAGTAGCAATCCGATGTTATTAGATGACACATTTTTGATATTGTCAGTTATAAACTTCTTGGTTGTATTTTTGACAGTGATATTAGCCCATGTTGTTAAAAGAAAGGCAATTACAACCAAAGAAATTAGTACAATCCTATAAAGTTTTTTTCGTTTGATAATTTTCATTTCGAGGTGCAAAGACTTACTTCAGCCATACAAAATTTGAGTTATCCTAAAAAGTATTAAATTGATCCTATTCCTTAAAATCAATTTGGTGTCCAACTATTTCTTTATCTTCTTAATTATCTCATTTTCAAACCAGTCTTTGTCAGATGAGTTCTTAAAAGATTCAAAAGGCACATAAATAAACTGAGATTTTGCGATGTACATCAAGTAATATTTTGATGAAGTAATAACCTTTATAAAATGCTCAGTCTTTATCGGCTGGGAGGTTCCATCTTCCATAATACCAGTAATAATATCATTTTCAATCTCGTAATATCTTCCAAGCAGAAACAATTTATTTTGATTTGAATACGCAAATCGCCAGTATTGAATAACCAGAACAAATGGGAATACTATTGTGAAAATTATCAAAAACACATCAAGCGATTCTTTATTGTCTTTCAGAAGAATAATTATTGCTAAGCCCCAAATCCAAGCAAACAACCACCATCTTCTTTTTAAATAGGTCATCATTAGTATTTCGAAAATTTTTTTACTTGTTAATTTGATATTGTTGGTAGTAATCATATCTATGGTTTGTTAATAATAGCAAATGTATTATAATTGTAATGAATTCAAAATGGTACGAGTGTTATTTTGTTAATGCATATAATCTAATATTTTCGAAAAGGTTAACATGTTTTTAATTAAAAATATCCTAAGTTAATGGAAGCAAATTCTTTTTATTGATCGGTAAAAATATTATTTATGAAATTCTGAGTTATATTGATACCTTTATAATGTATGAAAAGAATAATAAATTTAATTTTCTGCCTTTTCATTTTTGTCAGCTTTTTAAATGCACAACATTTAAAGAAGGATGGCACACCAGACATGCGTTATAAGGAGAATAAGATTTCAAATTATTCTTCATATTCCTTACCTACAACTTCCAAATCTTATAATTATTCTGGGCAGCATTTAAAAAAGGATGGGACACCAGATAAGCGATATAAAGAAAATAAAACCTCAAATAATTCTTCTGTAAAACGGGATGCGAATGGTAAAATACTTAGAAGTGAAACTGCAAAACATGAATTTATGAGACAAACTGGTTATCCACACGGGCGAAAAGGATATGTGGTTGACCACATTATACCCTTGAAAAAAGGCGGATGCGATTGCCCAGCGAATATGCAATGGCAAACAATTGAGCAATCTAAGGCAAAAGATAAGTGGGAATAAATATCAGTTCCATATATTATATTTCCATCCAGATGGAACTCTTTTCAAATCATCCTCAAATTTTGCAACAACTGCTCCTTCCCTAATAAAACAATCAATGCTGTCATTTTCATAATAATGATAGAGCCGCTGATTTACCTTCATTTCATAAAATAGTGCTTTGCATATTGACAAATAATCCTGGGAGGGAGGAAGATTCTTTGCCAGTTCATAGTTTCTTTTGAGCCAGCCCTCATGTTCATCATCCAATTCCGTGATGGATGAAGTGAATAACCTTTTCTTCTTATTATAATAATGAATCGAGATCATCTTGGTTTTCAGACAAAGCTGTATGAATTCTTTGGTAGATTCGCATGCTGGATTGAGATGAATTTTCAATATCCTGTCTTTTCCGAACCCCAAATGTATTTCGATGGCAAATGATTTAAAATCGATATTGAGCATTCTTAATTTTAGGTATGGGTCAGGATGATTTGGAGGTACAATATCGAAAAATTCCAGATCAGAAGCAGGGCAAATTAATAATAATCCGCCAGTGGCATCATTATTAAAAAGAACCGAACAAGGGATAGCATGTTCTAAAGGGAATAGGGCAAGGTTATCCACTAAATCAAACGGATAACAAAATCCAGCATTGAGAAATGATAGCTCCATTAGTCGCGTTAGTATTTAAAGGATTCCTAATATGGTAAGGCGGTTTTCCATCAAATCATGATATTTTTCTTTCATTTCTTTTGATAAGAAACTGATATCTATCAATTCCTGCCATTTTGTAACACTTGAGGAAATAGTCTCAAGTACTTTATCGACACTTTTTGTAGTTAACTCGCATCTTTCCATGCCAAAATAGTTAACCAGAATGTTTCGAGTCAAATGTTTCTTTTTACCCTTCAGTGGCAAAGCAATTTCTTCATCCTGCTTCTTATATTCTATGGTACTATTCACAAGGTCGTAACATGGTGAAAGGTTTACTTTCCCATTTTCGGTGATGATTGAGAAATTTTTTAAGTGCATGTCTTCATTGCCAACCAAATAACTGAAAATGACAAGTTTAAAAAGGGTCAGTTTCTCAATCGAAGGGAACGTGCAAAAATCATCAATTACAGTCACGACTTTTTCCATGCTGTAGTTATACTTTGTGTCCCGACTCATACCAGCCAACTGTGCAAAATCCTCGATAGGGATTTTATCGTTCTGTCCCCTTCTGTCAAACCGCTTGATGAAATAAGTAAGGGTATGATCCTTTGACCAGATTAACCCGTGTACTGGGACATCCAAGCCGATTTCATTCGCTAATTTCATTGTCAGGTCTTCATTCTCTGGCATTTCAGGATAAAGATGATGCTGCGGTTTGAGAATGAATTTTCCGCCAGTATCTACAATCTCAAATTCCCCTTCTTTGATGCTCAATTTTGCACTCAGTTTGGGCTGTACTCCCTGAATTGACATCTTTGAGGCACGGTTATAGGCTTCCCTTCTCTGCTCCTCAGCAGTATATTCAAACTCTTTTAACACCTTCAGGTCTGGTGATAAAAGTTTAAGACCCGCCTCACTGTAAAGATTATCTCCACAAGGAGCATATGTAATCGGACAAAAGTTCATTCTGTAATTTCATTAATAGTCACAACACCAACCATATCTTCCCCAACAGCAATTAATTGTGAGAAATAATCATTTCTATCAATTTTTTTAATTTTTAGCAATCCTTCCAGTTGAAATCCTTCGGGCAATAACCCGTCAAAAAATGGTGGAAATCTATTGAACATGAATGACTTTACTTTTATTGGCATTGTTCGTGAAACTTCAAGACCATTGTATTGGTCAAGATATTCGAACAGGTACTCATTACCTTTAATTACTTCAGTAAGGATTCCTGCTTCAATTCCTTTCACATTTACCTTAGCTCTTCTCATTTTCAGCGTTTTGTAGATTGTCCATTATTGGGCTATCCAAAATGATTTTTATGTTCAGCACTTTTAGGATTTTCCGTAAGGTGTTCAATTGGACAGATTCTTTTCCCATCTCAATATCATAGATTACTGTCTTTCCAACCCCTGCAAGTTCTGCCAACTGCACACGACTTAATTTGGCAGCCCTCCTGTGTAATCGGATAATCTGGGCTAAATACTGAGTTTGTTCCATGGTTTACCTTTATAGCGGCAAAAGTAAACATTTTTTTAAATAGAAACAAGCTAATAGCATTTATTTACCGCCTATGCAGTAAATAATGACCATTTGAACTTACTTTTTAGTAAAAAAATTTCTATTTACTGCCATGGCGGTAAATAAAACTAATCTGTTGAATGAGTGTAAGGATCAGAAATGAGAAAAACGTGGAAAAGGGTACTATCTTGGATTGAAGAATGAAAGACGAGGAATTATAGCAGAATACTGTATTAATCGATTTAGGCTTTATGAGTCGAAATGATTACCCCAGTAAGAAAAATCCAATTTTCCCTTACTCCATTTCCTTACTCCGTTCAACTAAGGTCAAAAAAAAAGTCAGGTAAATACCTGACTTATAAAGTAGACAACCCTGATGTAATATCTAACTTCTCATTAATCAGGGATTTTACGAAAGTGGTTGATTTTATTGATGTTTATAATTGAATCATACATCAATGTAACACTGTTGGATTCGAACCAATGTCTTTGGGTTATGAATTCAATTTAAAAATCTCAGCTACTGTACCTGGGACGAGCCTGTTGGATTGATGCATTTTTTGCTTTTGCGGTATTGAGCAAGTTCTTCTTTATGCACTGGAAAAGCATCAGTCAGCAAAACCTGCCTGCCACCACTAAATACCCCGAAATGGTTGCCGAAATATTTCCTCATTTTACCTCCGACACAATGCCGCCTTATGGGAGAACAAATTTGTGGTTTTTGTAGTTATTGTTTGATCAGTGAACAAATTGACTAAATATTTAATTTCCTGACCCTAATAGTGAAGTAATATTTATCCAAAAAGAATAATTATTAAGGCAAGTTCAGACATCTGTTTTGGGGTATTTCACTGTCACAATTTTCAAATTCGATTCTGAAGATAAATTCAATATTTCTATCAAAGTTTTAAATGCATCACCTCAAATCCTGTTGTCCGAAAAATCCTGATTTCCTTCGAGTTTGTCTTAATTTCGAATGTCTTTTCCTCCCCAGGTTTTAGTTCAATAATCTGAACTTTTTTGTTACCTGCAACAATACTATAGTTACGAACTGTATAATTTGGCAATCCTGGTTTCCCTGCCAGAGTAATACTTATTTTACCTTCTTTTTGAGATAATTTCTTTACCATGATGGGTGAACAGACGTGTTTTAAAGTATCATAGGAAGGCTTCGGATTGAGTTTTATATCGCAAACACCATGCACACGTTGTGGATAGCTGTATGCAAAATCCTCACCCATTTGCGTCCGGTAATCGTTAAGGCAAAAATATATTGCTCCGGCTATAAAGGGCTTCGAAGCATAAATATTTATCAGCTGAATCATTTCTTTTGCTCTTCGTGGGTCTCCACCGTTAAAAACAGGTTCACATATTCCCCATTCAGAAATAGTAAGTGCTTTACCCGGATAATTGCGGGCAATTTCATCTAATCTTTTTGATACAGAATCAACAGACTGCCCAAACCAGGTGCTATAATATTCATTAAACATCATCATGTCAAATTCACCGGTTGCATCGGGCAGTTCAGCCCCTACATTCATTGAATTGTTCCCAAGCCGGTTTGAAGCATACGTAACTAGCCGGGATGAATCAAGGCTTTTAACATAGGTATACAGTTTTTTTAAACCATCTATTGTAGTTTCGTTTCGGCTATCCATTTCATTGCCGATACCCCACGAAATGATTGAAGGATGATTGTAATGAGCCTCGGTCATCTCATCTATTTGTCGCTTCCCTATTGCATAGATGCTATCAGTTATTGACACCGCGCCCCATATTGGCAATTCCTCCTGAATTAACATTCCATTGCGATCCGCCCAATCGAAAATATAATCATCCTGTTGCCAGTGAAAGCGTGTAAAAATGCAATTCGCATTTTTCATTAACCTGAGGTTCTTTTCAAAATCTTCGTGAGTTTCGGCCATACCCCTTTCTAAAGTTGAGCCTGGCATCCACTCTACACCAACAACACGCATGGGTTCACCATTTAAAACATACCGGTTATTTTCTATTTTAATGCTCCTAAAGCCAAAACAAGTGGATAATTCATCTTTTTCTTTGCCGTCGACTATGAGCTTCACATTGAGTTTGTAAAGGTTAGGAGCATCGAAGTGCCAGGGATTGATTCTGTCGAAATTCAGACTACTGGTAAAACAACCATTTGTGTAATTTCCTTCCAGGTATCCATCGTAAATACACTTTTTTGATGACTGATTTTCTTCAGTGATAGTAGCTTTTAATTGAATTGTGGAAGTATGAATGTCAGATGTGTCTAGAAAGCTGATGCGTATATTGGCATTCCCTTTGTTTTTATCAGGTATGCCAGAGACATGAATGTTCCTGATTGCCTGAGGTTCAGTAATTAACAACGAAACATTCCGGTATATTCCACCGTCATTTGCCCAATCAAAACTCTTTTCGACCGGGATATTATTTTGGGAAGGCGAATTATCAACACGAACAGTCAGCCTGTTTATTCCGGCTTTTAAATAGGGTGTTATATTTACCAGGAACCGGGTATAACCGGAACCTTTATGCTCACTGGCTTTTTTGCCATTAATGTAAATTTCAGCGTCGTGATATACTCCATCAAATTGCAGACGTGTTATTTTTAAAAGCTGTTGCTCAGATATTTCGAATTCCCGCTCATACCAACATTTGCCCCAGTATTTTTCCATCCCCTTTTCCGCATTCCAGGCATGAGGCACTGTAACTGTACGAATTAGTTTCCCTTTTAGTTCGGTTTCGCCCCAATTGAAAGGATTATCTGTTGAAGTACTGTCAACAAAGAAATTCCATTCTCCATTTAATGAAATATTTTCGCGATGTGGCAAAACTTTGCTGAATACAAAAACATGGCAAAACATTAAAATTGCCAATAAAAGGCTGACTTTGGATTCGAACATTTTGTATCGATTTTTTTTATTGTACCTGATTATTGAAAACCAAATTCGAAAAATTAACTGAAGACACTTCCCTCATTCCTAAAATCCAGGTATTAACCAGGAGGAAAAAGTATTCACATAGGTATTGACGCTAAATGAATTTCACACATCAAGTTTCAGATGAAGCAGTGCCCCCAGATGGTTGCAGTCATTTTGCAATACTTTTTTGAAATAAGAATCAGATTTTTCTTTTTGGGCTAATCCTAAATAACCCAACCCAATCATAAAATTACAGTGATTTACATTCCGCTGGGTAAGATCATCGTCGAATATCTGCATATCGGGCAGGGAAACAGCGAAGTAGTCAATTTTCACCGTATCATTCATATGCTCCTTGCCATATTCTATAAGTTTGTTGAATTTTCGTTCAGCAGAAGTTGTATCCCTGAGTTTCAGGTTTGCTAAACCCTGGTAAAATATTTTTTCAGGTGGCTGGTCGTTGTAGAACATGGCTGGTGCCGGTTCGTCTAATCCTTCCGAGGCTTTTGTAAAGTACCTTTCAGCGAGAGTATGATCGCCTGATTTTTCATAGGTTATGCCTATAAAATAATCAATATCATTTTCTTGCGCGCCGTAAAGTTTGCCTTCGCCAAGATTTTTTGGATAAATTTCAATACTTTTTAAAAGTGCTATTGCTTCCTCGAAAGCGTTAAGCTTTATAGCCTTTTTGGCAAGCTCAGCAAGGCAAAGCAGGTACTGCCCTGAAATTTTCCCTTCGCCACCTTCCCAAGGGTGAAAATTACGCGATTCAATAAGCTCTTTAGCTTTTCCCGGATTCCCCAATTGATTATACAGAATTACCCGCTCAAGATATAAATCGTCGCGGTCGTTTGTTAAAGCTGAATGTTCTTCAAGCAATGCTAGCCGTTCCGTGTGCGCTTTGCCAAGCCGTTTGTAAAGCTGGTCCAATTCGTACAATACCCGCGAATCGCTTTGGTCGCGAGCAAACGCTCGTTCAAAAGATTGCACGGCTTTACGGGGATCATTACGTTTATTGAAATAAGCCAGTCCAAGATTCCGGTGAACAGTTGCAAAGCCATCGAAAAGTTCTGCTGAGCGTTCCCAGCATTCAATGGCTTCGTTGTATTGACGTTTATCGTACCAAAGGTTGCCCAAATAATAAAGCGCTTTATAGTCAGAAGGATTTGTATCTATTGCATTTCGCAGAATGTGTATATCTTCCAGGCGATTCGGAAATATATAGTTTGGATTTTTCTCGGCAGCGGTACGATATACTTGTTTTGCATCGATAGCTTTTCCTGAGTTTGCGAGGTAGTAGCCAAGATAATAAAGTGGCATAGGATCTTCCTGTTCTTTTTCAATGAGTGAAAGTATTGCCGCCGCTTCGGTGTACATTCCGGAATTTGAATAGTCGAGCGAAATCTCGACATAAGTATTTGCATTATTGCGCATTTTTCCGGTAAGGCAGGCAAATTCACCCTGAGCTACGATGGTTTTGTTTTGTTGTTCGAGTAATAATATTATTTCATATCGCGTACCGAAATCGAATAAATCCAGTTTAAGCGTTTCGCGCGCAAAGCTTATTGCCTCATCTAACTTCCCGAGTTTACGAAGAATAGAAGTTTTTAAATGTCGGGCTTTATAATTATGAGAGTTCCGGATCAATGATTTCTCAATCAGTTCAAGTGCTTCGCTCCAGTTTTGTGACATAGATGCAATTTGTGCCAGTTGAAAATAGGCATTATCCTGCCAGGCTGAATCCCATGCCGATTTATAGAACCATTTTAAAGCTTCCTGATGTTTGTTTTGCATGCGCAGGCAAAGTCCTAAATTATAAAGCGGTTCGCTATTATAAGGATTTGGATTCCTGAATGTGATGGTTTCTATTGCTCTGCGGAAGTAAGGTTCAGCTTTAGTAAATTGTCCTTTACGGTAAAGTAAAAGCCCCAAAGCATTGTTACAACGGGCATCTGAAGGGTCGCGTTTTATTGCTTCAAGGTAATAATCAGCCGCGTTGAAAGTTGCATGGCGGTATTGCTCAATATGCAGTCCTGAAAAATACAATTCTTCGTTTGTTTTTATTTCTGCTGGTTGCAAAATAGCCATTGCCGGTTCAGGTAATGGCTTATCTTCTTTCGGTTTAGCGGTAAATGTTACCAATATTTCTTCTTTTTCATCTAAAACACTTACTTTCAGCCAATCACCTGTTTCTCCTTCCACAAGTTTTGCCTTTCCGCAATACGTACGCAACGGCGAGATATCAGCTTTCTCTTCAAATAATAGTCTGCCTTCTTTTTCTAATCTGATAGTCAGATTTTTTCGTTCAGAGGTTGTATAAACTTTTATGCTTGCAATGCTTTCTTCTATTTCAAGGTTTACCATAGCCTCGGAAGTTGCATTTTTCACATAGCCTATATTTTTGTACGGCATAAAATATTGCTTAAAAGTACGCTCTTCGTGCGGCATTATGTATCCGAAATCAGGCTGGTTGTCAGTAAAAACACCTGTCATCAGTTCAAAATACGGACCATCATCATCGGTTAGCATTCGGTCCCATGCTTTACCAAAATCACCGCAACCCCATGTCCACTGCTTTTTACCAGGCGACACATGGTGATTGGCAATATGCAGTATTCCTGCTTTTTTGCCATGATGATAGCCGCCAACAAAGTCATATTCTGAATTTACAGCCATATACGAAGTGGGAACCGGAATATTCATGTAGCGCGAAATATCCGTACCCGGAGCATAATCAACCTTGTAATATACGTCGGTAGCAATAGGAAACGAGGACACATCGCGCTTTCCATGATCGAATACAGCATGTACATCGGGTGGGAATACAGATTGGTAATATTCATCTACCGAAACCGCTGGATTCGCCCACCAAAGAAAAGTTTGAGCTATAGGAGTGCGGTTGTACAATTTCCCGGTTATTTCGATGTATGCCTTATCGGGATACAAGGTAAAACCAGCCATTCCTTTGGTGCGAAACATTTTTTCTATTTCGCTTACCCAGATTGTTTTGCTGCCATCAGCATTTTCTTCAATTGAAAAATCTACCGGATCGAATGTACTTGGGCGGTGGTGCTGAGGCCAGTTAAATTCAATTCCACCCGAAATCCATGGCCCGGCTAAACCAACTAACGCAGGCTTTATAACGCGGTTATAATAAACAAAATGGTAGTCGTTTGTTTTGTCCAAAGCCATTTGTATCCGGCCACCTAATTCCGGCAAAACCATTACTTTAAGGTATTGGTTTTCGATAAACAATGCGTTGTACTTCTTGTAGTATTTTTCATCATATACCTTGTCAATTACCGGATGAGGATATACAACTCCACTGCTACCCTGATACACCCTTTTTTCAAGAAACATAGGATTTTTATCAGGTATTCCGATTTTGTATGTCGGGATAAAAATATCCTCTTGCCATGCTTTTACTTCCATTTTACATTTATTTTATTGACCCAAAACTTTCACCTTTAAGGCAGTTTTGGGTATTCTAAATCATTGATTCTATTTCTTCCAGGCTCTTTCCTTTAGTTTCAGGTAGTTTTTTCAGGATAAATACAAAACCCAGTAAACATATTCCGGCATAAACCCAAAATGTTCCCGCTGCACCCAAACCTCTGTTTAATAATGGAAAAGTATAGGTGAGAATGAAGCAGGCAATCCACAAGGCAAAAGTTGCCATTGCCATAGCTGCTCCACGGATTCTGTTTGGGAATATTTCGGATAAAATAACCCATACAATTGGTGCTAACGACATAGCGTATATACCAATGGCAATAACCACTAACGAAAGGACAGCAATCCCTTTAATCCCTAAATAAAATGCAGTTCCAAGCAAAATATAATTCATAGCCAAACCAATTGAACCAAATAGCATCAATTTTTTACGTCCCCAATTGTCAACCGTGAACATAGCAACAAGAGTAAAAATCAGGTTTACGCTTCCGGTAATTACGATATTAAACAAAGTATCACTTACACCATAACCGGCTGCGGTAAAAATTTCTTCGGCATAGTTGAATACGGTATTGATTCCGCACCATTGCTGGAATACCGCCAAAACAACACCAATAACAAGTATCGGCCGGAACCTGGGACTAAACAAAGTTTTATAATCAACCTTTTCACTTACGTCATTAAGGGTAGCTTGTATTGATGTCATTTCGTCCCAGGCATAAGCTTCGCCACCAATTTTTTTTAAAGTCGGCAATGCTTTATCTGATTTGCCTGCTTTCATCAGCCAGCGGGGGCTTTCGGGTAAGAAAAATGCGAGTATAAAAAACAGCGTTGCAGGAACAGCACAGGCATAAAACATCCATCGCCATCCTATCTGCCCATTCCACGATGTACGTATAAATTCGTCTGTAGCCCCAAGAGGAACTTTCTGCGCAATTAATAAATTAATAACCTGTGCAGCCAGAATACCAACTACTATGGTCATTTGATTGAGAGAAACGAAACGCCCCCGTAAATGTGAGGGTGCAATTTCAGCAATATACATAGGTGACAGTGCCGATGCTAAACCGATACCTATACCTCCAATGATGCGAAAAATTATAAAAGCCATGTATGAAGAAGCAAATCCTGTCCCCAGAGATGCTACAGTAAAAAGAAAAGCAGAAAGTAACAAAGGCCATTTTCGTCCGAATTTATCGCTGACCATACCTGAAACAACAGCACCCAACACACAACCGATCAGGGCACTGCTCATCGCCCAGGCTTGAAGATTAGCTGAAGAAGCGATATCAAAAAATCGCTCGTAAAATGGTTTTGCACCACCTATTACTACCCAGTCATATCCAAAGAGTAAGCCGCCCATGGCGGAGATCATTGAAATGCCGAAGATGTAGCGTTTATTGAATTTGCGCATGTGTTTTTAGGAATTAAACAGTTATATTCAAACTCGAATTGAGCCAATTTAAAGCACCAGCTAAATACACTTACTTTTTTGTCATTTTCGTATCCTTAAAGGCTTACCCTAAACGGGAAAACTTCAGTAGCTGTCCGACCTTTCGAATCTTTAAGTATTACATAAAGTTTATAGGCTTTTTCATCCTGGCTGTCACTAAATTTCAATTTACACGATGTTGTGGTTTCTTCATAAATTATTCCAGGTATGTATTTCATGGAGTGACTGTTATCAGATATTAGCCCTTCAGTCGAATTATACGGTTGTACAATGTATTCAACACTCAGCACATCGCCCTCACTATCTGATACTTGCTGGGTATAAATATTCCCGTCAGGCTGTGTTATTACGGAATTGGATTTACTTTCACTTCCGTTTAGTTTACTTCCTAATATAGAAGGAGCCCTGTTAGCGGGATATGAGCCTGTCCAAGCTTTTGTTAATTCGTCCACCTGTTCAACTGCATTTCCATTGTAAAATAAACTAAACCATGTTGGCCCCCAGTCCTGTATATCTCCCCATAAAAACGCATACGATCCGATGCAACTTCCCTCATACGATTTGATGTAGTAATTATATCTGTCTCTGAAAACCATTGCCTTTTTTCGGCTGCTCTCCTCTATCGGACATCCCCATGGTGTTAATGCAACTTCCCACTCTCCATTTACGCCCCACTCTGTTACTACATAAGGTTTTTTGAGTTGAGAAGCCTGTATTTGTGGACGAATTGCAGGTATTCCGGCGTAATAATTGACTCCTACAAAATCCAGATCAGGTATCAGGGTAGCTATTCTATTTGCTAATTTTGTTGTTATTCCGGCGGTAACGATAGCTGTAATATGATTGGAATCTTCCTGATGCATCATAACCGAAACATCGTTCATAAACCTGAACATTTCATCACTCGAATTTTCGCCCACAACTTCATTGCCTATCCCCCATGCTAAAAGTGCAGGGTGATTCCGATATAATCTTACCTTTGAACGAACTTCGGCAAGTTTGGCACTTGTAGCCGCGGGATCCGAATAATCGAACCATTCTTCCGGAAGAAACCAGATTCCAAGCATCACTGTAATTCCGTATTTTGACCCCAAATCGAGCGAACTCTTTGTAGTGTTGCTTAAATCATAAAGTCGGATTGAATTCCCTCCATATTCCTGCATGGTTTTAAATTCAACTTCTGTTCCATATCCGGCTGAGGCACCTTTAATAAAAAAAGGTTTGCCATTTCGGATGATTTCCCATTTCTCATTGCTACCTTTGATATATACCGTTCTACCCAATGTATCAATCACGATTGCTGGAATCGAATCTATTGGTTTTTCATCATCATTCGATTCATCATCATGTTTTGAACAGGATATGAAAAGCATACTGACAAAAATTGCCAGGATTATTTTGTTTAAACTGGGTAAAATGTTCTTTTTCATAAGTTGATTGGTACTATCAGGTAAAGAATAATTTCGCATACATTTGAAAGACGGCAGAGTACTTCAATATTACCGTCGAAGCATAAAATGACAAGGCATTTATCAATCCTTAAATTAGTGCCTATAAGAACAGAACTTACTAACATGCTGTCATTCGTTAGTAATTGGTAAATCGCAGATGGGAAACAGACTTAATAATTTACGATTTTTGATTTACGAGGTACGATTGTGAGGATCTACATTTCTTATTCGTAAAACATCCTGATTATTCGTAATTCGTAAATCGTCATTCGTAAATCGTCATTCGTAAATCATCATTCGTAATTCGTAAATTTCTTTTTCCTGCAAGGCTTTATCCTCAAAAGGAAAATATAGGCACTAATCTCCATGATTGGCCACTATCCTGCCCCAATCACTTAAATAAAGCAAACACTACATTTTATAAAGTCCTCGTCATCAACTTTATATCTAAATAGTGTTTGCTTCATTATTTGTTTTCAGAGATTATCTGACAACTATTTTTGATGAAAAGCCATCAACACGAATAATGTACAAGCCTGTATTCAACATTTTTGAACTATAAGTGCCTGACATTTTTTGCGATTGCAGGCAGCGGCCACTCAAGTCGAACAATTCAACTTTAGAAGTTACGCCTTCAACAACGATCCTACTATTAACGGCAAGTATTTTATATTTTTCCGCTTTGATATACTCTACTGCTGACATTGTACCCTTTTCCCTGAAATATACCTCATCAAACAGAAAATCGAAATCAAAATTACTTCCGGCTTTTATCACAAAATAATAGTCCTTGGTTTCAGTACAAACGAAATTTTTCACATCACCTGCAGCTGATTGAAAAGTTATATCTTTCTCACTAGGTGTATACGCTGGATTCCATGAACTTAAAAGCCCAATTTTACCTTCTGTGTAGTCAGCTCCGGATAAGGGTTCTGATGAACCTAAATAAATATTCACCCACGCTTCCTTACATTCATCAGAAATATCTTTGAAAGCAAGGTCATATTCATAGGTTTTATCTGCTACGAGCGATACTTTTTGATAAATACAAAAGTTAGTGAAATCGGATGCAGGTTTTGTTCCGGTAAGTCTCAAACAGCCAGCATCACCATATTGAGGACTATCAGCGGAATATCCCCATGCAGAGACGGGTGCCGGATTTGAATTCAATGTACTTTCAATCCATGCACCCATTGTTTCCATAGAACCATTTTGTAATAAACCACCACCTGTGATTGGAACAACTTCAGAAGCAGTTAATGATAATTCATCTAATGAAATATCCATAGTATGGGTATTCCATAGTCCTACTTTCACCACGAGATAATAAGTTCCCGAAGCTGTACAAAGTAATTTCCCTGAACCGCTTGCACCAGTTTCGAAAGTGTCATCCCTATCCGCTGGTTCATAACCTGGAACCCAGGAGTTATATTCACATAACCACCCGTCAGTATAGTCTGTTGTGCCTGGTTCTGTTGTACCAAGATATACTTGTATTCCTGCTTCTAAAAGTCCTCCTGCATTATCAATAAATGCACCGTTAAAAGTGTACAACTTACCCGCTTCGAGGGTTACAGCCTGATAAATTGCCACTGTTGATGACGGAGAGGCTCCTCCTGGTGTTGTAATT
>JBBRCH010000026.1:0-54070 GCA_038204995.1 Bacteroidales bacterium
GCCTAGACTTTTTGGTTCTTTTGTGGCATGACAAAAGAACAAGAATAATAAAGATGCTTATGAAAATTCGGGGTTAACAAGTAAATTGAATTAATACCTGAGGTTATATCTCATAGCACCTCAATGTAAGAATTAGCCCAATAGTCCAATATTGAACTAAACGAATTTCTGATCGGTATTTACCACTGCAGAATTCTAAAACGGCCATTGGCCTGTTATAAAATTCACATTGGTAATATCTACTTTTCGGGTATTTCTGCAGGAGCACCTTTTTGCGTTTCCGGAATCCGGAAAATATCATCTTTATTCTGCGGTCTTACAACAAACCGCCAGTTAAACCCTTTTAACAAACGATCTTCAGCCGGGACTTCCTTATCCGGGAACATATTGCCCGTTGGTTTATCAAAATAGACTATCCTTTCAATTTTGCTGTCCTTAACATAGAGCCTCATCCGGCTTCCCTGAGCTTTATTAACTCCTATCAATGATTTGTCATCCTCGCGCACATAATAAACCGTTTCTGCGTTGCCGTTTACATCAATACTTGATAGTTCATTGTCAACAAAGTGTCCGATCATATTCTTACCCCTGATCTGGTTAAAAGTGCCTGTTGTATCGCTCGATACAATAAAGGCGGTGCTGTACATATAAATCTCCCTGATCCTGTTTTTCCCTGTAAGTATTTTTATCGTGTCAGCTGTAAGCTGGTTTTTATCAGACCATAAGACCGGCAAGCGATACATGGTGATCAGTGAATCAGCGAAATTATAATGCAACGAATCGCAGGCACCCTGAATATCGTTGCGGTAAAAACGGGTGTTGTGATAGGCGAAAATCGCTTTGGTTTCATTCCTGGTAGTGTCAAAAGTTGCTTTCAGGGTGTCGGCATGCAGGTATAAGGTATCTCTTTTATCCCCCATGATAGCAACAGCTTCATTTGTTATAAGGGTATATCCTTTGGTTCGCCAGTACTCCGCAAAGTTGCCTTTGATAATAACATCCTGAACGGTATCTGTCATTACAACATGATGAACAGCTCTGCCATATTTCAGCTTATCATTATAATATAGGCTGTCACCCGTTAAGCGGCGGTTATCGTCGACCATCAAAGCATTTTTACTGAAGCGGGACTGACTGGTTACCCGGTTGTATTCGCCATCTTCGCAATACAAGTAATTGTCTTTGCCTTTCATAATAGTTGGCCCAAGGAAGTATGAAATGCGTGATACAGTATTATATTTTAAGGTATCGCAATTGATCTTGTATTCAGGATTGGTAAGTACCACATCATCCCTGAAATACATCAGCTTTTGATTAGTATAGTAATAACATCTTCGGCTGGTAAGGATATTATCACCATTAACCATCTTACCACCTGTTGTATAATTAGCGATGCCTGTATTCCGGTCGAAAACCATATAATCAGTTGTGAGGGTAGATTGTTTATCCACAAGTTTCACTTCGTCGCGGATATTAGCTATTTTTGTATTACCATCGTAATGCAGAAATTTTCCATACATGTTTAAGGTATCACTCGATTTAATGCGTACATGCCCGTAACAATCTATTGTATTGGTAGACTCAAATAACCAGGCACTGTCGCAGTATAGAAATGCACCTTCATGCTCGAACACCGGATTGTTGAGTGCCCGCGTCATATCACCCATATCGCTAGAGTGCCTCAGTTCGCCTGCATTCATGCGGATAGTCATGCGCTGAGCCTGCGCTGAATGCATAGCTGAAATAATAAGCAGCAGAGTGATTGACGATATGAAAAGAGATCGGAATTTCGACATTGTACTTTTATTCAGTGGCAAAGGTAAGTAATGTAAACAAATAGTTGAGTGGTGCAACCCGATCGGGAATGACACTTAAAAATGCAAAACACACTGCACTGTCTTTTAACCGGAATTATCCCTGCCTATGCCACATCAAAAGTGATCCTGATGAATTAAATACTACTAATTCATCACTTGCTTTTTTCTTTAAAACAATGAATTTGAGCTTTTTTTACTATATTTGGAGGAGAATAATCAGTAATTTTTAAGGTAAATAAATTGTCAGGAAATTTCAGTCTCTATTTCGATGGTTAGAACTGTTGATGATAGTGAACTCTTCGTATCGGTTAAAATGAAAGAGAAACAGCTTTAATGTGTCGCTTTGAGACGATCAGTTCCTGACTTATAATACATAATTCATTCATGTTTAATTAAAATCAAAAAGCTATGCCAGGCATCACATTTTCTTCCGACAATCTTAGAAAACTGCTCAGGTTAAATTTCTATAATTTTTCAGAAATCAACTACCTGGTTTTCGGAATCAGGGGGGCCAGACCCCTGGGTAATGAGTATACCACCTTTAAACATTCTCATACTATTGAAAAGGCGGACGTGGATTATACAAAAGCAAACTGCAGTATAGGCATCTGGAGCCCGGTAGATAATAAAATAGCATTGTTCCCAGGCAGTACGGTGCCTAATTTGAAATACATCCGTAAACATAAAGAAGGAACAGCAAAGGCGAATTGTATGATGACCGGTTATTACAGCTATTATGAAAAGGGATATCACTACCCGAGTGAAAGAAGCGCCCACCAGGCTTTGCGACTGGCTACTAATATTTTTTTACGCCGTTCGACCAATGATTTGATTTTTTCAAACGATGACACTGTTGAAGTCGGTAATCCGAGTGATAATATTCATGCAGCCTATTGCAATGATATTAATGGAGAATATAACAGTGCAGGCTGCCAGGTTATAATCGGCCAGCCAAAATGCAAAGGCCGCGGCCCAAACAGCCAGAATACATCTTATTGGAAGGCCTTTTATGATATTATTTATGGAAGAACTTCCCAGCAGAAATTTGATTATGTACTGTTCAGATCTGTTGATGCCCAGGTTGTTTCAGTTAACGGAAATAATTTGATGCAGGCCCGGCTGAGGTTTGGCTCAAAAGGCAATGTAGTCTTGATGCTGCAGGCCAAACTGGCTGCCAAAGGATATTATCATACCAATCAGGATGGTGATTTCGGCAGGAATACATTGAGGGCAGTATTAGCCTATCAAACTGACAAATTCGGATTAGCGGAGGCTGATGGGGTAGTAGGGAACGGAACAGCAACCAGTCTGGGGCTGCAGCTACCGATGGTATAGGGATAATGCTAGCCAGATTAATAGGCGAATAAGACAATTTTTGTTTTATTGAAACGTTTCAGAGTTGCCTTAAGTGAAAACTTCATAATAATAAGAATTACTCACAATTTTATAATTCTTTTATTAAATACTTCCATTTGGCTTTCAATTCGAAGTACATAGGTTCCTGGAGGAAGCGATATCGGTATACCAATATAGTTTTCAACATTGCTGCTCAATATAGTATGCTGAAAAATTGATCTTCCGGTAATGTCAAATAGCTTCAAATTTAATGGTTCACCTGGATACTGGTTAAGCAGTTTAATGGTTAGTGAACTAGTGAATGGATTTGGATAAACTGTTAAGTAATTACTTCGCGTGTAATTCGTATTTGTCAAGCCTTGAAACTCGAAAGCTCCCATATCAACAATTCCTTCAACAATTCTGGGTTGACCTGCAAGGTCTGTGGGCGGCAACCAGGTAAAATCAGGGTTACCACTGTTAATACAGGGACTATTAAATGCTAACTCATAACTGTTAGTACCGTCAAAGCCAGGATCCACATTAAATAAATTATTATTTCCTTGAGGATTATCCCAGTTTTTTTTTCCAATCAGAGAGTAACTGATTTGTGTTGAAGTAGTGTCACCAGTATACAAATCATAAGATACCACATCAGGATTATCAGTAGGATCATTGTAAAGAATACAATTAGTAATAATTGTTGGTGAATTAACAGTAATCAATATACTGGCATTAGTTCCCCTTTCTGTCGAATCAATATTTGTTTTGTTTGCAACATCCTGAGGAAAATATTGATGTGAAACAGTTGAATTTGAAAGATTAATATACCCTGAATTGAAGATGGCAGCACCATTTCCAACTGGACAAGATGTTGCATTACCAGGATGATTATTGGTTATGAGGCAATTTATTAACGATATGCCAGCACTTGTATTATTGTAAATAGCGCCTCCTGATCCACCGCTTTCACAACAATATTGCAAAGTGAAAACTTCCAAAAAATAGCCTCCATTACCTGCTTTGTTATTTATTAGCTTACAATTACTTAGGGATAAATTATGAAAATTAGCTATTCCTCCCCCGTTTCCACCCTTGAATGCAAGACAAGCAAAAGTTGGTGCTTCTGTTTGTTTTACAAAGAAAATTAGCCCACCATCTCCGGCTGAGTTGTTGTTTATTTCAGAATTGATAATGTTCAGGTTGCCAAAATTACAAACGCCGCCACCGTAGCCACCTTGCGGTAAATCGTCATATAAATAAGTATGAAGTAATCCACCTGACATCGCTTTGTTTGAATTTATCCTGCAATTCTCAACCCGGAGATAACAATTTGAATCCTCTATAAAAAGGCCTCCCCCAGGTTGAGGAGTATAGCTGTTTAGCGGAGATAAACCATACCTGATTTCAAGGTTTTTTAACAGCACCTCACCACTGTTTATAAAATGAAAGACTCGAAAAGCAGGTGTGGTTGAAATCGAATTTCTTTCAATAAACTGAATCCCGTTCTGCCCGATTATACTTAAAGGGTGCTGGATCAACAATTCACCTTCAGTTAGGGTAATGCCAGCTATGTCGCTGCTTAATTGAATTGAATCAAAGGGTGAAGAAACTTCAATATAATATCTTAGAGTAAATTGGCCTGTATCGCCTCCATTATGAATGATATATGTTGCTGCTTGGCCATTTATTGTATAAAATAAAGTGATCAGGGCAAATAGTAGAGTTCTCATAATATACAAAATTTAATTAAAAGAATTTGACATATATATAGACACTTGAAACTACGTTTACCCCTACAAACAACAAAAATATTATTTAATAAATTAAGGATGCCTTATTTTCAAACAGTCTAGTACATGAAATTGCTGGTGTTTTAAAGTTTACTGTTAATAAAATCACAAAACATAACGAATATTTATCTGCACTGCATAAAAGATATTTCTACATTTGAGCCTTTTAAAACTCATCATTCCAATGGCTCAGAATATAGATCCAAAGCTTAACTACGAAGAATCAAAACAAAGGATAGGTTACGTCAACCGCCGTGAATCTACCCAGGAAACATACGATCGGATCGGCTTTATGTCGGGGCTCGAAGTTCACCAGCAACTTAAAACAGCGCAAAAACTTTTCTGCAGATGTCCTGCCGGGGTATACCAGAAACCGGACGATTTTGATGCTGAAGTCATCAGGCATATGCGCCCAACCCTTAGCGAATTAGGTGAATACGATGGTACTGCGCTCATGGAATTTAAAACCCGCAAAGAGATCATCTATCGTCTGAAAAGTAAAACTACCTGTACCTACGAAGTTGACGATACACCTCCCTTCCCTCTCAACCGCGAGGCTCTTGCCATTGCCATTGAAATATCGCTTGTTTCGAAACTGAATATTGTTGGCGAAGTACATATTACCCGCAAACAATATCTTGACGGTAGTATACCTACCGGATTTCAGCGTACGGCCATCATAGGCGTTGAAGGTGAGATACCTTTGAAAAATAAAAAGGTAAGGCTCATACAACTCAGCCTGGAGGAAGACTCGTGTCGTGAAGTAAGCGATATTGGTCATACACGCATATACCGAACGGACAGGCTTGGCATGCCTTTGATCGAAACGGTGACTTATCCTGACATGACTAACCCGGATGAAGTAAAGGAAGCATGTAACTATATCCGTTTCCTTGGCCGTAGTACTGCCAAGGTCCGGACCGGGATAGGAGCCGGGAGAGAGGATGTAAATGTCAGCTGTAAAGGAGGCACCAGGGTAGAAATAAAAGGGGTTGCCCACAGCCGCTGGATTCCTGAACTAACACATAACGAATGCTTCCGTCAGTGGGCATTACTGGCCATACGCGATATGCTGAAAGCACGTTTTCCGGACAGTAAATCCTGGAAATCGTCTTATGTGGAGGTAGATTTGAATGGATTTAATGTAAAAAACGGTTTTATTAAAGATGCCAAAACTTATGGCAATAAACTTGTAGCAGTAAACCTTCCGGGGTTTAAAGGAATACTCTCACACTTTACTCAACCGGGTAAAATGTTCGCAAACGAACTTATTGAGCGCCTGAAGGTAATCGCCTGCATTGATTTACCCAATATGACTCACAGTGAGGAACCTGAACCTGAGTTTACGGCAAGTGAGTGGGAAAAAGTATGCACACTCCTGAAACCAGGCGAAAATGACGCTCAGATTATAATCCGTGGGCCTCAGGATGACATACAGACTGCCCTCGAAACCGTTGAGGAACGTTGTCGTATGGCTTTCTCCGGAGTCCCTCCCGAGACCCGGAAATCATTCGAAAACGGTACTACTATCTTTGAACGTGTTCTTCCGGGTGCCGACCGCATGTATCCTGATACAGATTCAGCGCCCATTCCGCTGGAGAATGACTTTATCGATTCCCTTGGTAAAAACATACCCGAGGAAGTCGTTGAACGTTATCAGCGCCTTAAAAACTGGAGAGTTCCGGAAGATTGTTACACATACATTTTTAAGAAAAACCTGTTCCCGCTTATCGAACGGATTATAACTGAACTGGATATGAATCCTGCTTTTGTAGGTAAATTCTTCGGACATTCGGTAAAATGGGTAGAAGGCCAGTACAAACCTGCAGCAGAGTTTGATTATAAAATTGTCTATGCCTTGCTGCGTTTTATTAAACAAAGGAAACTCGACATCAGTATTGCCCGTCGTATGCTCCCACTGGTATATCAGTATCCTAAAATGGAGTTTGAGTCGGTGCTTACCAGTATAAATTTTAAAGCAGTTCCTAAAGAGCAGATAATTTCGAAAATACCCTTTTTGAAGAGTAAACTGGCTGAAATCAGGCTTTCGAAAGGATCTGATGTTGAGCACAATTGGGTAATGGGACAACTTCGTAGACAGGCTGAAGGGAATATGAGTATGATGGATTTGCATGAAGCAATAGTAAGTAATGATAAATGACGATTGACGAATGACAAGTTACGGTTGGTGATCAATTGTATCTTTATTTCCTGAAATCAGAATTTGAAACCGGAATCGAAAATTAATAATCGCAAATAATAATGACTGACGATATTTTTCAAGGATATAAAGGAACTGCACTCGAAGTACTCAAGAAATTCAATGTCCGGGTTTGGGGCCAGGCTGTTGTAAAAACTACGCGGGGCGAATTTACCGGAACTATACTTCCTCGTTCCGAGAATGATGATGACAAGCATATTGTAATGAAAATTCCTACCGGATACAATATAGGCCTCGATGTTGCCACTATCACCGGTATGAAGGAAACCGGCTATAAAAAGGCCAATTATAAAATTCCTGAAAAAGAATTTCCATATACTGAAGGCTTACCAAAAGTAAAGCTGATTGGCACAGGAGGCACCATTGCTTCCCGCCTCGATTACCGGACCGGTGCAGTAATACCGGCTTTTTCACCGGGCGAATTGTACGGAGCAGTTCCCGAACTGGCTTCAATATGCAATCTTACCACCGAAAAAGTCTTTGCCGTTTTCAGCGAGAATATGGCGCCCGATAACTACAAAAAATTAGCTATAGCCATTGGCAAAGAAATTGAAGCAGGTGTGGATGGGATAGTAATAGGACATGGAACTGATACGCTGCATCATACAGCTACCGCTCTTACTTTTATGGTGCAGAATTCTCCGGTTCCTATTGTTCTTGTAGGTTCGCAGCGTTCGAGCGACCGCCCGAGCTCCGATGCCGCACTTAACCTGATGCACGCGTGCACTGCCGCAGGACATGGTGATATTGCCGAAGTAATGATCTGTATGTTTGGACCTACCAGCGACGAGTACGGCTTCCTTCATAAGGGTACACGCGTACGTAAAATGCACTCTTCGTACCGCTCAACATTCCGTACCATTGGTGATACGCCCCTTGCCACCATCACCCGGAAAGGGCTGAAGCCGATTAAAGAAACTTACAATCATCGCCGCAAGGACCGTAAAGTTACCATTTTACCCTTTTTTGAGGAGAAAGTTTCGATTGTTTATTATTACCCGAATATGCAACCGGATATTATTGATTCACTGGTTGAAAACGGGTATAAAGGTATTGTTATTGCGGGTACGGGTCTGGGGCATGTGAACAAACCACTTTATCCGGCCATCGAAAGGGCGGCTAAAGCCGGAGTTGCAATATATATGACAGTACAGACCCTTTGGGGCTATGTTCATATGTTTGTATACGATACGGGCCGCGATCTGATGGCTAAAGGTGTTGTTCCGGCTGAAAACATGTTACCCGAAGTTGCTTACATCAAACTTGGGTGGGCTTTAGGTCAGACAAATGACCTGGAAGAAGTGAAGCGGATTATGCTTACCCCTATCAATGATGAAACTACTCCCCGCGAGCCTTACAACGGCTACCTGATATACCAGGGCGGTGTAAAGGAAGTGGAGGATTTTATCCGTAAAGTACACAAATAGGAAATTCAGGAAATTATACCCTGGAATAGATTGTCGAGATTAATTACAGGACGGTTCAATTGATATTAGTACTTAAAATTCTGTCAATTGCTACCAGTAATTTGGCTTTGTTAACTGGTTTCTCTATATATTCAGTACAACCTGCAGATTTGGCTTCTGCTTCACCACTCGATGTAACAAAAGCTGAAAGCACAATTATAGGCAATCCGGGCAGAAACGTTCTAATCTGACGTGTTGATTCAAAACCATCCATTCCGGGCATTTTCAGGTCTGTAAGTAATAGTTTTACATTTGGGTTAGTCCGGCAAATATCAATGCTTTCGAATCCGTTTTTAGCCCTGAGCACGGCATAGGATGCTTTTTTGAGGATTATTTCCAAATATTTATAATTTGAATCCTCATCCTCGGCAACAAGAATAAGAGGTGAAGTTGACTTAATCGTATCCTGATTTTCAATATTTTCAATTTGAGCTGAGTTGGTTTTGGGTTTGGCGGGAATGGTGAAAAAAAATGTTGATCCTTCATTAATCTTTGAATCGACCCAGATATTACCACCCAGTAATTTTACAAATCCCTGTGCAATTGATAATCCTAAGCCGCTTCCACTAAAAGTTCGTGAGGTTGACAGGTCCGCCTGCATAAAAACTTCGAAAATAACAGATAAAGATTCCTTGCTTATTCCCATGCCTGTATCACTGACGCCGAACTGATGGAATCCGTTATTAATCTCATGGCTAAGGGTAATAGATCCTTCTTTCGTAAATTTGATAGCATTATCGATAAGATAAGAGAATATTTTAGAAAGAAGATGTTCGTCCGTTTCGATCTGAAAGTCCTTCGTTTGAGATTTTTTTACAATGTTTAGTTTCAGGTTACGTGAGTCGCAGATTTCAATGGTTTGGTCAGAGATTTTATCGAAAAAATGATTAAGACTGAACAGATTGGTATTGATTTCAGTGATTCCGGATACAATAATTGAAATATCCATGTAACTTGTGATGGTATTGATAAGCCTTGTACTGCTTTTTTTTATCATTTTACTGAACTCCAGCCGGTCCTCATCTGTACTGTCCATTTGAGTAATCATTTCACTGAACCCGATTATACCATTTAGAGGAGTGCGAAGTTCGTGCGAAATATTATTAAGGAAAGCAGATTTAAGTTTGTCGCTTGCTTCCGCTTTTTCTTTTGCCTTTAACAATTCTTCATGGACTTGTTTGCGTTCGGTAATATCCCGGAATACTCCCTGCAATATCTGCCTGCCGTTAAGGGTTATTTTACTTGCCAGGACTTCAACAGGTATTTCACATCCATCTGACCTGAGAATAAAGTTTTCGACGGGCTGCAGATTTTCGTTGCTGTCGGCTTTTTGAATATGTTCGAGAAAAGATACTTTTGAAAAATTCTCTGTCTTCGGTGGATGAATCATGGATTGATGTAACTGCCTGATTTCATCCAGTGAACGGCCAAGTATCATACAGGCAGAAGTGTTAGCATCGATGAGCATACCTGTTTCGATGTCTGCAAGAATGATTGCATCAGGAGAAGACTCAAAGAGCTTTCTGTACCTTTCTTCACTTTCTTTCAATTCTCTTTCAGCCTGCAGACTTTTCGAAATGTCTTCTTTAAGCGCAAGGTAATGGGTAATTATTCCTTCAGCATCTTTAACAGGCAGGATAGATACGCTTTCCCAGAAAAGTTCTCCGTTTTTCTTCTTATTGCAAAGAATACCTTTCCACTCGTTACCGGCTTTTATTGTATTCCACAGGGATTTATAGGTTTTCCGGGATGTTTCACCAGAACTGAAGATTGAAGGGCTTTTGCCTGATAGTTCGTCGAAGCTGTATCCTGAAATGTTGCATCCCGAAGGGTTGACATATTCTATTTTCCCGTCAAGGTCGGTAATAATTATTGTATTCGGACTCTGGTGAACCACTGCAGAAAGTTTATGCAGTTCTTTTTCGGCCTGATAGCGCTTACTGATGTCCCTGCTAACCCCTCTGAAACCTGTATGTTTTCCGGAATGATCATAAACCGGCACTCCGCTGGTTTCGAAATGAACGAGATGACCATCCTGGTGCTTAAATTTATTAACCAGTAAATAAAACGGGTTCATGGTCTCTTCAGAGGTGTCAATCCGTGCATTTACCTCTGACAAAAGGTCATCGGAGATAAAATCGTAAGGAGATTTTCCTAGAGATTCTTCCGGCGAATAACCAAGGATTTGTTTAAATTGCGGACTAAGATAAGTGTATAAGCCTTCGGTATTTGTTTCCCATATTATGTCGGATGTAGATTCTACTAAAGATTTGTATTTTCCCTCACTTTGCTTTATCGTTACTTCTGCTTTTTTACGTTCAGTTATATCGTGGTAAATTGATTGATAGGTCCCATCGGGCATCATTTTGGTATGCATTTCGATGGGAATGATTTTCCCATCCGCACCTTTGATATCCCGTTCGCTGAAAACAGTTTCCCCCTTTTTTAATAAATCAAATCTTAAAGGTCTGTCTTTCAGAATGTTGGAGTTAAATAATTCACCTATATTAGTGCCAAACAGGTTTTCGAGCGATCTGCCTGTGAGATTTTGCATATAAGTATTAGCTCCGATGATGGTACCATCAGGTGATCCTATAAGTATGCCGTCAACAGCGAGTTCAATCAGTTCCCTGTATTTTCTTTCGCTTGCCTGCAGAGCAGTTTCAGCTTTTTTGCGTTCGGTAATATCCTGGGCCATGGCAATTAGTACCTTTTTACCAAAATAGGTGCCACTGACAATACGAACTTCTTTTGGAAATATTTCACCATTTGCCCGCTGGCCCCAAAACTCAAATTGCTGTGGTTCACCTGCATTGGCAAGCTCAATCATTGCTGCAATTGCATCCAGGTCATTTTTGCCGGGGGCCGAAACAAATTGAGGATTTTTGCCAACCAATACATCACGCGGATGCCCGTACATTTTTACAGCTCCTTCATTAACATCCAAAAAAGTGCCTTCTTCATCCTGAATGTATATGGCATCAGCTACATTGTCGAACAGTTCACGGTAACTGATTTCATTTTCAGTCTTTACAATTTCGGCTTGTTTGTGATTTGAAATATCTGCAAATGAAGCAAGCATGCAAAGCGATCTGCCTCCGTCATCTTTCACTATACTCGCCGAAACCTGCATATCAGTTTCCTCCCCGGATTTTTTAAGAGCAACCAGTTCGCCTGTCCATGTGCCACTTTGCTGAACGGTTTCTATGGCTTCTATAGCTTTTCCCGTTGATTGCCAGAATTCGGTTACAGATTTGCCTATTACTTCGTCGGGCGAAACATATCCCCACAATTTGCAAAAGGCAGGATTTATATAAGTTATAAGTCCCTTTAGGTCAGAAATGGCAAAGGCGGCAAGGGCTGATTCAAGCGCGTGTTCCTTAATCAGGATCGATTCTTTATTTTTCTTCTCCTGTGTTATATCAGTAAAAATGCAGAGTGTCTCCAGGTAGTTCCCATTATCATCAGTTATGTTTTTTGCTTCAAAAATTACAACCAGGGAGGTTCCGTCTTTATGGAAAATATTCAATTCGAAATCATGATTTTTTTCTCTCCTGTTACTATCAGTTAGAAGTGTTTTTAGACGTTCGGCTGACTCAGGCGACAGGAACTCAGAAAAGTGATGTCCTTCTACTTTTTCACGTGTATAACCCAGGGTTTGAAGCCAGGAGGGATTTACATTTACAATGATTTCATTGGCATTCAAGGTAAAACAGTTAATACCTGAAAATTCGTAAAGTTTACGAAAGATTTTGTCACCCGCATCATTGTTGGTAAATACATGAACGTTCCCGTTTGAGTTATTTTCAAGAGCTTTTTCCAGTAAATCATGAGAATGTTGTAATTCCTGCAATTCTGCTTTCAGTTGGTCATATGTTTTATTCCGATTGTTCATGTAATGTGTTTTGTAGCGACATTATCCCGAAATGCCTTTTACTGTAAAATAAAAAGTACTGCCTTTTCCCTCTGTACTATCAACCCAGATTTTACCGCCGTGTTTTTCGACAAACTCTTTACAGAGTATTAGTCCCAGACCTGTTGAAAGTTCTCCTTCAGTGCCTTTTGTATTTGTGTTCGTATCAATCCGAAAAATCTTTTCCAACAAAGAATCATCCATTCCAATTCCGTTATCTTTAACTTCTATGGTGACGAAATGATCTTCACTGGCATATGCTGATATTTGCACAGAGCCACCTTTGTGAGTAAATTTTATTGCATTTGATAGGAGGTTCCGGATAATGGATTGAAGCATATGAATATCAGCGATAACTTCAACAGATTCAGGTATTTCAATTTTATAGTTAATTTTCTTTTTCTTGATCGTATCCAGACTTACATCGAGGCAATTATTAACCAGCGGCAATAGATGCATGGATTTAGGCTCATATTTGGTAACTTCCCGATTTAAGAGAGACCATTCAAGCAGGTTTTCCAACAGCTGGTAAAGGTTTTTGGCTGATAGACTCATCGATGTTAATATGGTCTGTATTTCGTCTTTCGGAAGTGTTTCAAATTCTTCATCCAGTATTTCAGTAAAGCCAAGAAATGAAGTAAAAGGGCTCCTCAGATCATGAGCTATAATGGAGAAAAACTTATCCTTGCTTGTATTCAGTGCTTTCAAATCTGCCGCATTCTTCTGCAATTGATCTTCATATCTTTTCTGTTCGGTTAGGTTCATGATAATCCCCCTGGTTCCTGTGCAGGAAGCGTTCGTTACGATCGGTACCGTATGAATAGATAAAGGAAAGGTGGCCCCATCTTTTTTCATTCCGGTCATTATGGCTCTGTCTGATTTTTTACTTTCTTTTACAGCAGTGAGATGTTGATGCATATCGTCATAGCTTTCAGGTGCTACAATCTGATTGATTCGTATTCCGCTTTTGAGATCATCGTAATGATAGCCGAATTGCCGTAAGCCGGTGTCGTTCATGTAAACAATCTTACCATCAAAATCAGCTTCATATATTGTTTCAGGAAGAAGCTCGACAAGGTCAAGGTATTTTTTCCTGCTTTCGGTAAGAGCCTGTTCGATGCGTTTCCGTTCAACTATTTCTTTCTCTAAGGTTAAATTGTGTGTTCTCTGAAGTTTATACCGGATTATTCCATAAATAATACCACTCAACAGAAGGAATGCCAATACCAGGAACCACCAGGTGAGGTAAACAGGAGGTGTAATCCGTATAACTTCTGACCGGCTGATTTTACTCCAATTCCCCGAAAAATTTCTTGCCATTACGCATAAAGTATATTTTCCCGGTTTAAGCCCTATATATTTAATGTTTTTCAACATTGCCTGATTCGCTTCCTGCCAGTCTTTGTCATATCCTTCGAGCTTATACTTGTATTCAAGCAATTCTTCGTTATAAAAGGATAGGCCCAGGAAGTGAAAACTCAGGGTATTGTTTGCATAATTTATCGAACACTTCTTTGATAATTCCTCAAGGTTACCTTTGGTGTCTTCCGAGTAAAGGAGCTTTATTTCAGGAATGGGTATAACTGTTTTATCGTATCCCGGTAACAGGCAGGTAAGGCCACGGTCCGTTCCAATCCAGATCCGGCCTTTGGAATCGACCATTCCGGCAGCACGATTGGTTTCCCATCCTGCCAGGCCATTGTAAACGTTAAAAACATCTAATTTTTTAAAGCCATTCCATTTATAGACCCCATCATTGGAACCTATCCAAAAATTCTCTTCATTATCCTGGAAAATAAAGAATACCGGATGATTTATTTCTATACCATTTTTTCTGTATTTTGTAATCCTGCCATCTTCAATTACATAAAGGCCATTTAATGTGCCTACATATTCAACCCCTTTACTTTCGTCAAAGTAATATGCGAAAACATTATCAGGATGATTGCCTGAAGCAGAGGGAACTTTCTCGATTTTATCATCAAGGATATGCCATAACCCGCTTGATCCGGCGACATAAATGCCCCCGTTCTTTGCCGCAAATATTTTTCTTATCTTATTGCTTTCCTCTTTATAATTTACATATTCGACAAGCTTTCCATCCTGAAGATACAAGATTTTGGTGTCGGCTCCAACCCATATTCTTCCTGATTCATCCTGATGAACTACATTGATGATCGGATACTTTTCTGAACTATACCAGCTTATATTCCCATCTGGATGCAATTTACCCAGACCACGGCTAATCGATACAAACCAGAGATTCCCTTCTTTGTCCTTCACCATATCCGATACCCGTCTTGTATTTAGCTTTAAATCAGGGAATTCAATGGTTTTGATAGTATTATTATTTAGTATCGATAAACCATTGTTATGTCCTAAAACGATTCTGCCATCATTCAGTTCAGCAATAGCTGTAACTTCATCCTCAAGCATACCATTTTTTTTGAAATAGTTGATTACCTTCAGGTTGTTGATTTTATTAATGCCCCTTGTATCGGTAATCCAAATATTTTGTTCGTGATCAATAAATATCGAAGTTGCCCCATGAGATGAAAATCCATTATCAAACATCAAAGGGGCCGGGATATCACTTGTATTTGATATGAAATATTTAGCCCAGATGTTTCCGAAAAAAACATTGCCTTTTTTGTCGTTGTTCAGGAACGAAAAGTAGAAAATTGAAGGATGTGGTAGCTGAAATTTATTACTAACCATCCTGAACTTGCTATGATTAATATATCCGAGCCATTTTTCGTTGAGTAGCCAGATTTTTTCATCAGGAGTATTTCCGTTTTCTATATGGATCGCAATAATATCTGTTCCGTAAGATTGGATCAGTTTGTTTAAACTCCAGTCGGTTTTGCCATCTTCAAATATACATACGCCGATCATTGTCGACATATAGAATTTATAATTACTGGCAATTACGGTATACACATAATTCGATTTTTCATCATCCGAAATTGTGAAATGTAACCATGCATCGTTTTCATAAATATAAAATCCATCAAAACTGCCCATGCAGATAACGGGTCTGGAGTTTTTGTAAATAATATCAAAAGAATTCATCTGGTAGTTCCGGGCTTCTTTCGGCGGTGGAGCTATTTTCCACCATTTATTATCTTTAAAATAAACTATGGTGTCCAATTTAGCATCAGGTATCGCCCATAGAATGCCTTTTTCATCTTTTTTTAGTTTTCGGTAAAGCTGATTGGGTAAACCATTTGTTGTGTCATAATTTGTAAAAGTGGATCCATCATATTTTGATATGCCGAAATTTGTTGCAAACCACATGTATCCATTTTCATCCTGGCAGGCATCATTAATATTCCTGGTTGGTAAACCGTCTTCAATAGTATACGATTTTACAAAATATTGTTGGGAAAACCCTTTATTGTAGAATAAAAGGAATATAGCGAGAAATAGAAAGTTGATGATGGTCAGTCTCATTTAAGTCTTGTTATTGAAACCAGTAATTAATCTAAATGGTCAGAAGTAAATAGCAGATTGCGGGTTGCGTTATTAAATTATAGGGTATTAGTAACTTCAAAATTATCAGCTTATAGTCTGATATGCATTCGGTCAAACGCATAAGCTGTAAATCTTTTTACATCATTTAACTTGACATATCTTTGCAAAGATAACAATTGATAACGAAAAAAGATGGAAATGAGTATATACCAATTTTATTCAGAAAATTTCAATTTAGTCACATTTCCTAAAATATACCGGATGATAATTCTGGAGGTTTGGCTTCAGCAGGTAAAATCCGGTTGTAATATCATGAGGCGTCCATCTCTCTGGCTCAGATTCAAAAGATATGAACGCAGTTCCTATGCATCCTTTTAGTATGCAATTAGATAAAAACAATGTGCTTATTTTTGAGTTTTATAGAGTTTTATTTGTTCCGGGTCTCATAAAAAATGACACTAAATCTCCTCAGGTTACTGCGCTTTCCTTTTCCGAATTTAAACTCTTAAAATTGCAAATTGCTGCTCCGGTAAACCCTGCTGTTCGGCATAAATTCTTAATTTAACCCAAATTACGCAATAGGAGGCAAAGTCGAACTATTTGCGTTATACCGATTGTACATTCGTAATAGTCCAAATGCTTTGGACTAAACGACTGTTATATCGGCATTTTTATAAGTTGGGTTAACCCCGGTCTTGCAAATCATTGTATTTCAATGATCTTCCATTAAAATACATTAAATTTGTTTTATCGATTGCGCTACTGCGTAATTTGGGTTTAATGCTTCCAGGTAAACTCACCAAGCATCCTTGTCAGATTCATTTCTTTATTTTTATTATACAACATAAAACTCAACCTTCTGTGCACGAGATTTTTTTACTCCGGAGATTAAAGGGTAGCCTGGGCAATGCTCAATTTTTAAGTGGCACTACACCTATTTTTCAAGTTTCGTCATTTCCGGAATAGCCTTTATAATCATAAGTTCGCTATCTGTATCCATTCTAATTTTATCATTTCATTTGCAAATTTGCTTAAAGCTGAATATTTTTGCATCCGCAAAATGAACAGGCGGTCATTCTATACCTGATGGTGCAGCCGGGCCGGGTTGATCCGGCAACAGGAGTTATAACCCTGTGGGACAATTTGAGCCCATAGGGATTTTTATATCCTTTAAATTTCTTAATACTGTTTAAGAATTAAACCTGTGCAAATGGATCACAACAATAAAAAAAGCAGGGTTGCTGTATTATCGGTTTTGTCAAATTCAATGCTTGTTGTTTTTAAACTTATTGTTGGAGTCTATTCAGGTGCAGTTTCAATACTTTCAGAAGCCATTCACTCAGGTGTCGACCTGATTGCAGCTTTGATAGCATTTTTTGCTGTAAGAGCCGCTGGTAAACCTGCCGATGAGAAACATACTTTCGGGCATGGTAAATTCGAGAACCTGTCTGCTGCCATCGAAGGCCTGCTTATTTTTGTAGCAGCCGGCTGGATCATCTATGAATCAATAAATAAATTAATTATCCCAGAGCCTGTTGAAAACCTCGAATGGGGCATCATCGTTATGGGTGTATCGGCAATCACTAACCTGCTGGTATCCCGTAAACTTTTCAAAGTGGGCAAGGAAACTGATTCGGCCGCATTGCTGGCAGACGCGTGGCACCTTCGCACCGATATCTGGACTTCTATTGGTGTGTCTGTAGGGCTGTCTTTATATATGATCGGCCGGTGGTATATGCCCCGGCTTAACCTGCATTGGATTGACCCTGTGATAGCAATGGGAGTAGCTGGTCTCATCCTGAAAGCTGCCTGGGAACTCACATCCGAAGCTGTTACCTTCCTCCTGGATGCCAGTTTGCCTTTAGATGAAGAAAAAGCTATTACCCTGATCATTGATACAATGAGTCCTCAAGTGTTAAATTTCCACAATTTTAAAACACGGAAAGCAGGATCCGAACGATTTGTCGAGTTTCATATTGTTGTAAATAAAGACCTTAGTGTTAAGATAGCCCACGATATATGCGATGATATAACGGCTCAGATCAAGTTAAAGTTACCAAAAACAGAGGTTATGATTCATACTGAGCCATGCCTTGATGAGTGCGGGGGGATTTGTAAAGGCACCTGCTCCATATTTGAAGCTTAATTGATATGATGTTCAGGATACGGATTGGTTCTCTTGTTTCGTTTCCTGGTTTTTGAATCTTTTTAACAATTCTTTTCAGTGTAGTAATAAATATTTGTAAATCAATATAATATTAATTTTTAATTGTTGATTATTTTTGTAAAACTAATCCGTTTTCATGCTAAGCCTCTTACATTTATCATGTAATTTTGCTTTTGATAAACCGGGCTGAATGAAGATCATCACATATAATGTAAACGGAATACGGGCTGCCATAAGCAAAGGCTTTCTCGACTGGTTGCAGTTTGCAGACCCCGATGTGGTTTGCCTTCAGGAAATTAAAGCGCAGCATGAGCAGATTCCCATTTTTGAATTCGAAGCCTTAGGTTACCATACTTTCTGGTATCCGGCTGAAAAGAAAGGTTACAGTGGCGTAGCCATATTATCGAAAATAGAACCCGATAAGGTTGTATATGGTATGGGAATCGAAAAGTACGATTCCGAAGGCCGGATGATCCGTGCTGATTATGGTGATAAAAGCATAATTTCGGTTTATCATCCTTCAGGTACAACCGGTGATCACCGGCAGGCTTTCAAGATGCAATGGCTTACCGATTTTCAGAATTATATTCTCGCATTAAAACAAATCCGCCCTAACCTGGTGATATCAGGTGATTACAATATCTGCCACAAGGCAATTGATATTCATGATCCGGTGCGGAATGCAAAAAGCAGCGGATTTCTTCCTGAAGAACGCGAATGGGTCACAGGATTTCTCAATTGTGGATTTATTGATTCCTTCCGTTACTTTGTAAAAGAACCTCATCACTATACCTGGTGGAGCTATCGGGCTGGTGCCCGGAGCAGGAACCTGGGCTGGCGCATCGATTATCATATGGTGAGCGATGAGTTGGAGAAAAATATGAAACGCGCCGTTATCATGCCTAAAGCTGTGCATTCCGATCATTGTCCATCATTACTCGAAATTGACTTTTAGCTTAACATCCTTTATTGAATATAATATATAAATTACAAGATATGACTCACGTATCATTTAAGAAAGTAATCAGGTTATTAGCTGTTGTCCTGTTGGCTGGAGCTTTTGCTTCCTGCGTTTCAACAAAGAAATACAATGCACTTACCGCAAAATGCAATGAGGAAAGCAGCCGTTTGAATACGAAGGTTGATGAACTTGGCACCCAGGTAAATGAACTTTCGTTTGAAAATGAGAAATACAAAAAAGACGTTACTAAACTTAAAGCCGACACCTCGCGTATTGGCTCAATGTTGCGTGTACTTACGGCCGATTATAATGAACTCGACCGCTCTCACGAATTGCTGAAATCGCAGTATGCTGCAAATTTCGAAGATTCAGAAGAAGTGATGAAAGCTCTGAAAGCCGCACAGGATAACATCCTGTTACGAGAAGATAAGCTCAAGTTACTCCAATCCGAATTGGAGGTTAAAGGTAAAAACCTGGCTGAATTGCAGGCGGCAATGCATAAAAAAGATTCAATTACCAATGCTTTGCGAAAAGCTGTTGCCGATGCACTCATGGGTTTCGAAGGCAAAGGTCTTACCGTACATATGAAAGACGGGAAGGTTTATGTTTCGCTCGAGGAAAAACTTCTGTTTGCTTCCGGAAAATGGGATGTAAGCAGCGATGGAATCAGCGCGATTAAAAACCTGGCAAAAGTTTTGGAGAATAACCCCGATATCAATGTGCTAATCGAAGGACATACCGACAATGTACCTCTGACCGGACAGAACCAGGTTAAAGATAATTGGGATCTCAGTGCCATGCGCGCAACTTCGATTGTGAAAATATTGCTGGCAAACGGGAAAATTAACCCGATCCGTTTGGTTGCATCGGGCAGGGGGGAGTATTTACCCGTGGAGCCTAATGATTCAGCTTCAAACAGAGCTAAAAACCGAAGGACTGAAATCATCCTTTCACCCAAACTCGATGAACTGATGCAGATTATAGGAACCAATTAAACGGTAAAATCAATCTGTATAATACTAAAAAACTCAATCGGGCACTTACAGGCAAGTGACATAATTCAGGAATAAAGCGGGGATTGTTGATGTTTTCAGCAATCCCTGAACGTGTATAAAAATATAAAGCATACATCATAACCTGCTGAAAAGTTTTTAAAAATTGCAGGCTTCGGCCTGAAAAAATTTTGCACGGTGAAATTTTAAATATTCAGGCTTTTTTAGTACATGTAATATTGAAAATCAACATAATGGCAGATAAAATAACAGCAAGGCTTATCCTTGAAGATGGAACTGAATTTACGGGTATATCCTTTGGTTTCGAAGGTTCGGTTGCAGGTGAGGTAGTATTCAATACTTCCATGACCGGTTACCCTGAAAGCCTCACGGATCCTTCCTATGCAGGCCAGATACTGGTAGCTACTTATCCGCTTATTGGTAATTATGGTGTTCCTGAAGCTGTAACTACGGGTGGATTGCCCGACTATTTTGAGTCGGAACGCATCCAGGTAACGGCACTCATAGTCTCTGACTATTCGGAACAATACAGCCACTGGAGTGCCAGGCGAAGCCTTGGTAACTGGCTGACTGAGAACGAAATTCCAGGTTTATATGGCATCGATACGCGTGAGTTAACCAAGATTATCCGCGAAAAAGGTGCCATGCTGGGTAAAATTGTTTTTGGTGAAAATGATCCCGGATTCTACGATCCAAATACGGTGAACCTGGTTGCGAATGTGAGCACCACTAAAGTTATTACGTATGGAAGTGGTTCCACCCGGATCCTACTGGTCGATTGTGGAGTGAAATATAATATAATCCGTCATTTCCTGAAACGCGGCACAACAGTAATCCGTGTTCCCTGGAATTATGATTATTCAAAGGAAAGCTATGATGGGTTGTTTATTTCGAATGGTCCGGGAAATCCTAAAATGTGTGACACCACCATCAATCATCTGTCAGATTCGTTAAAACATAACATTCCGGTTTTTGGTATTTGTCTGGGGAATCAATTACTTGCTCTTGCATCCGGAGCTGATACCTACAAACTGAAATACGGGCATCGGAGCCACAACCAGCCGGTTTTGCAATGCGGTACCAATAAAGCGCTGGTAACTTCCCAGAACCATGGTTTTGCAATTGATAATAAGTCACTTTCCGATGAATGGGAGCCTTTTTTCGTAAATCTTAACGATGGAACCAACGAGGGTATCAGGCACCGGACGCGACCTGTTTTTTCTGTTCAGTTTCACCCTGAAGCTTCTAGCGGCCCTACAGACAGTGAGTATTTGTTTGATGATTTTTTAAAAATGGTCAAGGAAAAAGTTTGACCACTGAAAATCCATGTAAATAATAAATGCTTAGAATACTATTTAATAAATCTAAAATATGAAGAAAGTCTTGGTTCTGGGTTCTGGTGCATTGAAGATCGGCGAAGCCGGAGAGTTTGATTACAGCGGAACACAAGCTTTGAAAGCACTGCGCGAAGAAGGTATTTTTACCATCCTTATCAATCCCAATATTGCAACTGTTCAAACATCAGAAGGTGTTGCCGATAAAATCTATTTTCTTCCCGTCACCAGGTTTTTCATCGAAAAAGTAATTGAAAAAGACCGGCCTGAAGGAATTCTGCTTTCTTTCGGCGGGCAAACAGCCCTCAATTGCGGTATCGAATTATTTAAATCAGGCGTTCTTGAAAAATATAACGTAAAAGTTTTAGGCACACCCGTACAATCCATTATCGATACCGAAGACCGGGAAATTTTTGCCGATAACCTTCGTAAAATAAATATAAAAACCCCGAAAAGTATTGCTGTCACAAGTATCGACGATGCCCTCAAAGCATCTGATAAGCTTGGATTCCCTATTATTGTCAGGGCTGCTTTTACCTTAGGCGGACAAGGTTCCGGATTTTGTTACAACCGCGACGAGCTGCTGAAACTGGCCGGTAATGCATTTGCTTATTCTTCGCAAATACTGGTGGAAGAATCGCTTAAAGGATGGAAAGAGGTTGAATACGAGGTTGTTCGCGACTGCTACGATAATTGTATTACCGTTTGCAATATGGAGAATTTCGACCCGCTAGGGATACATACAGGCGAAAGCATCGTGGTAGCTCCTTCGCAAACTCTTACTAATCGCGAGTACCATAAGCTTCGCAGCCTCTCCATAGAAATAGTACGTAACGTCGGTATCGTTGGTGAATGTAATGTACAGTATGCCCTCGATCCTGATTCAGAAGATTACCGTGTAATCGAAGTTAATGCGCGTCTGTCCCGCTCTTCGGCCCTGGCATCAAAAGCAACCGGGTATCCATTGGCTTTTGTAGCTGCAAAACTGGCATTAGGCTATGGCCTGCACGAACTGAAAAATTCGGTTACAAAAACCACAACCGCTTTTTTTGAACCGGCGCTCGATTATATCGTGGTTAAAATCCCACGCTGGGACCTGAATAAATTCAGCGGGGTTTCAAAAGAAATAGGCTCGAGCATGAAAAGTGTGGGTGAAGTTATGGCAATAGGCCGCACATTCGAAGAAGCCATCCAGAAGGGTTTGCGAATGGTAGGGCAGGGCACGCATGGTTTCGTGGGGAATTACGATATTGAATTCGACGATATCGACCAGGCTCTTTCTGCTCCCACCGATATGCGGATATATTCAATTGCCAGTGCTTTTGCGGCAGGTTATACTGTTGACAGGATTCATGAACTTACTAAAATCGATATCTGGTTCCTGGTTAAGCTAAAATCGATTTTTGAACAGATGGTTCAATTAAAAGAATTTAACAGGATTGAAGATCTCCCGGCTGAACTATTGATGACCATTAAAAAGAAAGGATTTTCGGATTTCCAGATTGCCCGCTTTGTTTATAAAATGAAAGGAAACCTGCACACTGAAATGATCCGCGTCCGTCAGTACCGAAAATCGCTGGGGATAGTACCCTATATTAAACAAATCGATACTTTAGCTGCTGAATATCCTGCAAAAACCAATTACCTATACTTGACCTACAACGGTTCAGCACATGATATTGAGCCTGAAAAAGACGGAAAATCTGTGATTGTGCTTGGCTCAGGCGCCTATCGCATTGGTAGTTCTGTTGAATTCGACTGGTGCTCGGTAAATGCACTTACCACTGCCCGGAACGAAGGATATCGTGGTGTGATGATCAATTTCAATCCCGAAACGGTAAGTACCGATTACGATACTTGTGACAGATTATTTTTCGATGAGCTTTCTTTCGAACGCACCATGGATATTATTGAACTGGAGCAGCCTAAAGGTGTAATTGTGAGCACTGGCGGCCAGATTGCCAATAACCTGGCCATGCGTTTGCACAGACAAAATGTTCCGATATTGGGCACTTCGCCAGAGAGCATTGATAATGCCGAAAACCGTCATAAATTCTCCTCCCTTCTCGACACACTGAAAATTGATCAGCCACGCTGGAAGGAACTGGTCGAAATTCAGCATATCTATGATTTTGTGGATGAAGTCGGTTTCCCTGTTCTGATTCGACCTTCGTATGTGCTTTCGGGAGCGGCTATGAATGTGGTTTCTAACCGGCAGGAACTTGATTTCTTCCTGACGCTGGCTACAAAGGTTTCGAAAGAATACCCCGTAGTAGTTTCAGAATTTATTCAGAATGCCAAAGAGATTGAAATTGATGCCGTTGCCGATAAAGGTGAAATCGTGGCCTATGCAATTTCCGAGCACATTGAGTTTGCAGGCGTACATTCGGGCGATGCAACCATTGTTTTCCCGGCACAGAAGATGTATTTCGAGACTGCTCGGCGTATTAAGCGCATTTCGCGCGATATTGCCCGTGCCCTGAATATCAGCGGGCCTTTCAATATGCAATTCCTGGCACGCGACAACGATATTAAGGTAATTGAATGTAACCTGCGTGCCTCCCGGAGTTTCCCGTTTGTGAGCAAAGTGCTGAAAATCAATTTTATTGAACTGGCAACCAAAATCATGCTCGGCATTGAAGTTGAGAAACCACACAAATCAGCGTTTGATCTGGATTATGTGGGGATTAAAGCTTCCCAGTTTTCGTTTTCACGCCTTCAGAAAGCCGATCCGGTACTCGGTGTTGAAATGGCAAGTACCGGCGAAGTAGGATGCATAGGCGAAAATTATTACGAGGCTCTTCTGAAAGCCATGCTATCAGTCGGATACAGGATTCCTGAGAAAAATATCCTTTTTTCAACCGGTGATGCCCGTTCCAAAATTGAACTGCTGATAAGCGCCCGCATGTTGGTTGAACTGGGGTACAAGCTTTTTGCGACTCCCGGCTCGGCAAAGTATTTATCCGAAAATAATATTCCCTCAACTGTTTTGTACTGGCCGGATGATGAACATAGTCCCAATACGTTGGATTATTTGAAAAACCGCAAAATCGACCTGGTGATCAATATTCCCAAAGACTTGTCAAAAACAGAACTTTACAACGATTATCAGATTCGCCGGGCTGCCATAGATTTCAATATCCCTTTAATCACTAATGCGCGCCTGGCCAGTGCCTTTATCTATGCTGTCTGCAAACTGAAACCCGAAGATATTGCGATTAATAGCTGGGATGAGTATTAATCTTTAGATTTTTAACATTAAGGGGCTAAATGTGCTGACAAGCAATAAATGAGTTCAATTAAATCTTAGTGTAACTTAGTGCTCTTTGTGCCTTGGTGGTTTTTCTTTTCTGAAGGGCATAAGCAAGATTTCCCTGGCAAAATGAAGCTTTTAACCCTATTAACTCAAAGCCCTTTAATTAGTTTACGAATTATGGATTCACCATTAATCACTAATTTTAAGATATATGTACCAGCTGGCAGAAATCCGGGATCGAATTCATAATCTGAACCTTGTTCTGAGGAAACAAAGCGCGTTTTCCCACTTGCATCGTACATGATCACTTGCATGTTCAGGTTTTGATTAAAGCCTGTTTCGATACGGATTTTATTTGAACCCGGGAATTGAATTATTTTAACAGGTGATGATGCAACCGGCTTTTTACCTATTGAAGTGGGTTCATTCACCACACTGTAAACAGTTCCGCTTGTAAGACCGGCTATATATAGCGTCCCGCCGGCATCTTCGCCAAAAGCAGAAAAGTTATTGCCTGCAAATTGCCCGAACTCGTTCATGTTCCATGTCCCATTTTCGTTATGCAGAGTGCGTATACGGTCTGAACAATAGTCGGCAAAGAAGTAATATCCATAAAAAGGAGAAGCAGCATTACCCCTGTAAACATATCCTCCCGTTACCGAACATTCGGGATTGTGCTGATAGGTATAAACCGGAGATGTGAAAGAGGCAGAAGGTGAACAATTTGAGGTATTGTATGATTGATTACCTTCGTAACACCTCCATCCATAGTTTTCGCCACCTGGGCTGGCTGATGGTTGAAAATCTATTTCTTCGATCTGATTTTGCCCCACATCGCCAATCCATAAATCACCTGTAAGCCGGTCGAAACTGAATCGCCAAGGGTTTCGCAGACCCATAGCCCATATTTCACCTAAAGTGTCGGCATTATTGTAATATGGGTTAGTTGGCGGAACAGCATATGCATTTCCCTGGTTTACATCGATGCGTAGTAATTTGCCAAAATATTCCATTGGGTTTTGAGCACGGTTCTCAGGATCGCCTGCTGAACCTCCATCGCCAAATCCCATATACAAGTATCCGTCGGGACCGAAACAAAGATCGCCGCCATTATGGTTGGTATAAGGTTGGTGAAAAGTCAATAATTTATACTCGCTTTGAGGATCGGCCACATCGGGATTACCCGGCATTACACTAAACCTCGAAATGTGTGAGCTGTCGCCGACACCAATATAATTAATATAAAAATATCCGTTCTCCGAAAATTGCGGATGAAAAGCCAGACCTAGCAAACCTTCCTCGCCACCGGGAATTACCTGCTGATGAATGTCGAGAAACGGTTGTGAATTAACCGTTTCATCGGGATTAACAATGCGGATATAACCTGTCTGTTCAGTTATGAAAAGTCGATTGTCGCCAGCATTTGAGATACATACAGGGTTTGTGAAACCAGTTGCAAAAGGAATCAATTGGTTTACATTAGTTGTATTCTGGCAACTTGTATTACAGCCGGTTAAAATTATCACTACCAAAGGAATAATTCTACGCAGCTTTTTCATGGTTGAAGTCGATATTAAACAATTATATGCATTGATTGTATTCCAAAAATCAAACAAGTCTGTGTTGGTTTTGTTCATGAAAAATAGTGTTCGCAAAATCCGGCTTGAACATACATTTATATTCGACAGCCAAATTGCAGACAGAGAATATTGCAATTAATAGCCGGGATGAGTATTAATCCTTAGATTTTTACCATGGAGGTGCTAAATGCGCTGATAATTAATAAGTAGAGAACAATTAAATCTCAGAGTACCTTAGTGATCTCAGTGCCTAAGTGGTTTTTCTCTTCTAAATTTTATCCAAACAATATCCCGAAAACTTCTTCCACTTTTCCTACACCTGTAACCTTAATCGCCCATTTATCCGTTTTCAGTCCTTTCAGGTTATAACGCGAAACAAGTATTTGTTTGAACCCAAGCTTTTCGGCTTCTGCAATGCGTTGTTCAACGCGGTTCACAGGCCGTATTTCGCCCGACAGCCCTACTTCGCCTGCAAAGCAGGTTTGCTGATCGGCTGGAATATCTTCGTTGGAAGAAAGTATGGCGCTTACCACTGCCATATCAATAGCCGGATCATCAACACTGATACCGCCGGCAATATTCAGGAAAACATCTTTTATTCCCAGCCTGAATCCGCATCTTTTTTCAAGCACGGCCAGCAACATATTCAACCTCCGGCTGTCAAATCCTGTGCTCGACCTTTGCGGGGTTCCATAAGCCGCTGAACTTACAAGTGCCTGCACTTCAATCAGCATAGGGCGTGCTCCTTCGATGGTGCTGGCAATAGCAATGCCGCTTGCGGGTTCTTCTCGCTGGGAAATTAATATTTCGGACGGGTTGGTTACTTCACGTAAGCCGGTATCACGCATTTCGAAGATGCCAAGTTCAGAAGCCGAACCAAAGCGGTTTTTTACGGCCCGCAGAATCCGGTATCCGTAGTTGCGGTCGCCTTCGAACTGCAGCACGGTATCAACCATATGTTCAAGTATTTTTGGTCCGGCAAGTGCTCCATCCTTGGTGATGTGCCCGATAAGGATTACAGGAACTCCGGTAGTTTTAGCAAAGCGCTGCATTTCGGTTGCCGTTTCACGTATCTGAGAAATGCTGCCTGCTGAGGATTCGATAATATTGGTCTGCAGGGTTTGAATAGAATCAATAATCACCAAGCCCGGCTCAACAGTCTGAACATGCTGAAATATGCTTTGGGTATTGGTTTCGGTAAGTATATAGCAATCCGGATCGTTGAACCCAAGCCTGTCGGCACGCATGCGCAATTGCTGTTCGCTTTCCTCACCTGAAACATATAGAACACGTATATTCTGCATATGGAGTGCAATCTGCAGCATGAGCGTCGATTTCCCGATTCCGGGTTCGCCGCCGACCAATATTAATGAGCCATCGACCAATCCGCCGCCGAGTACTCTGTCGAGTTCACCGTTACCTGTTGTTGTGCGCTGATCATTGCCTTGTATTATTTCCGTGAGTTTTCGGGGACGCGATTCGGTTGTTTTAAAATTCCCGCTTTCCTTAGCCGAAGATTCATCCCTTTGCACCACTTCTTCAACGAAAGTGTTCCATTCGTTGCATGAAGTGCAGCGGCCCATCCACTTTGAGGATTGTGCACCGCAATTCTGACAGAAAAAAACAGTCTTGGTTTTTGCCATATGGTAAAGTTAGAGAAATTTTGCCGATCGGGGATTTTCGATTTCGGATTTAGATACGTGATATGTTTAACGATCCGCCATCCTCAATCCAAAATTCACAATTATTATTTTCCTGCTAAGATTTTTTTCTCAATCCCTGTTGTCGAGTACCCTTCAAGAAACTCAATGGTGACAATTTTGCCGCCCTTATTTTTCACGATATCATAACCTACAATATCTTCGGGTTTATAATCAGCACCTTTAACCAGTATATCGGGCTGAGTGATTTTTATCAGGTTGTAGGGAGTATCTTCGCCAAAAAACACCACCGCACCCACAAAACTGAGTGAAGCAAGAATCATGGCACGTGAAATTTCGTCCTGTAGAGGCCTCTTTTCGCCTTTAATTCTGCTTACGGATTGATCTGTATTAAGACCGATAATAAGTATATCCCCCAGGTCAGCAGCATTCGAAAGATAGTCAATATGACCGAGGTGAATAATATCAAAGCATCCGTTGGTAAAGACTATTTTCTTACCTAAAAACCGCCATATCGAAAGCATACGGATGTATTCGCTTTCAGTATATTCGTAAATCTTTTTCCTGGTCAGTTCAAGCCTCGACATTTTTGCGGTTGTTTAAAAGCGGTAATAAAATTAATGAAATAATTCCGACTACCGCGATGGTAAGGTTTTGTGAGGTCCAGATAAGCCAGCCCAAAGCTAATCCATGTACATAATCAACACCATAGAGGGCAAGAGTTCCAGCAACAATTATAGGATAGAGACCAATTCCTCCTTGTGAAACCATAAATGCAATCGAACCCAAAACAAGTACGGCCAAACCTGCATCTAATCCAAGCTTGCTACTTGCTGGTATACTGAAAAAAACGATATAGGCCATTAGCAGGTATAGTGCCCATATTGCAAATGTATAAAATCCGAATAGCCACACATTTCTTAATTTGACTAGTGATTTTATTCCATCAACTAATCCAAAAACAATTTCTTTTAGTTTTAGGAAGAGTTTATTTGAAAAAATTCTTTTCCTTAGAATGAGGATAATTGAACCAAATACAAGAAATACAAGAATTATAATCAGAAAGAAAGAACCCGATAAGTTAAAACTCAAATCAAATTTGGTCTGTAAAGGTTTGTAAATTTCATTGTCAATAAAGCCGGAAAGCCGATCGGCTTGTAATGTGAGAGTCATAAAAAAAAGAAAGAAAAAGACCATCATATCAAGAGCTCTTTCAGTGATAACCGTGCCAAATGACTTATTAAACGGAATATCTTCATATGTGGTAAGAACTGCACATCGACTTACTTCTCCAAGGCGTGGAATTGCTAAATTTGAGAAATAACCTATCATAACAGCAAAAAACATATTGCTGTTTTTAGGTTTGTACTCCATTGTTTCGATTAACATTTTCCAACGAATCGCCCGTACAAAATGGCTAAGCACACCTATCGGAATAGCTAATAAGATCCACCAGTAATTGGCAGTGCTCATTGAGTTAATAATCTCTTTTTTCTGATCTGTTGAGAGTCCTCTTAAAGACAACCAGATAAAGAAAATTCCGATTCCCAGAAATATAGTAAAACGGAAAATGTTCTTGAGTTTTGGATTCAAGGCTTTTAGCTTAATCGGTTTTGTGAAGTAGGGAATACTATGGCAGGCTTGTGACTTTTTGCTTCTTCAAAGTCCATTTGGGCATAGGATGCAATTATAATCAGGTCGCCAATCTCTCCCTTTCGGGCTGCCGCGCCATTGAGCGCAATGATGCCAGTATTCCGCTCACCACGTATAACATAGGTTTCGAACCGCTCACCATTGTTAATATTTACAACCTGTACTTTCTCATAATCAATGAGGTTTGCAGCATCCATCAGATCTTCATCAATAGTAATGGAGCCAATATAATTCAGATTAGCCAGTGTTATGGTGGCTCGGTGTATTTTCGATTTTAAAACTTCAATTATCATAGCGCGGCAAAATTACAAAATATTTTGTCACATTTTCTCTCACAGCAATTGGAGAGACGAAATCATCAAGTAATTGCCTGGTACAATAATTATAATGCATCTACTCAAATAATACTTTATAGGTTTTATGTATATCAGGGAATTGAGAAAACCAGTTTTGATTTGAGACTGATTTCTTTTTTTTCTCAGTATAAACCGTTGGATTGCCTTTATAATAACCGGTAATTCTTGTATTGATTTTGGTTTTAAGATCAAAAGTAAACTCATATTCTTCACCCGATTTTCCAACGGTTACTTTTCCTCCTGAAATTTCTGCCACTGTGGGATCATCATTACTTGATGCATCCAGATTAATTAGCAAACCTGATTCTCCATCCGCATTATAAATCGCAAATGCTTTTATAGGGTCATTTGCCGGAAGATAAGTATACACCCCCTCGGTAATTTCATTTTCTTTTTTTATTAAAAAAGCCAGTAACAGAACACCCCCTATACCCGACAAAGAGTCAGGGTAACCATTTACATAATGAACTTTTAGTGTTTTTTCGAAGAATTCCAGTTCATTACCATATATCCCTGAAACAGGGGATTCTCCGAGTTGCAGGCCGAGAACCGTGTTAATTTCGGATTCTTTCTGATTGTATTTAAACGAATTCTTTTTGACTTCTTTCTCTTTTTTTACATGCTATAAAACTAAAAGACATAGCAATAATAATAATTCCGATTCCCAATAGAGTGGTTTTCATATATTAGGTATTAGCGCTAAGTTCTAATAGGTACAGCATTTTTTAATTCATGAGTACGATTGATAAATAAGGATATTTGCATGCTCCGCCCACCCACACCCCTTATCCCCTGAAGGGGATCTGCCCACGTGCGCAAGCCACGCCCCTTCAGGGGTTGAGGGTGCGGTGGCAAGACGAAATAAAATAGTTTGATGTTGTACATAGAACATAGCCGGTTTTAGTTGATGTTGAGAATAAAGTTTGAGAATTAAAATAGAATTGTATTTAAGATATTCAGTTCTGATTAATTCAAATAAAAAAGAGTATCGATTAAAATGAAAAAGTTTTAAAATAATATCTGATTGTCAATAAGCCTTACATTCCCGATAAACGCAGCCACACATACAACAGCATGTTCCACATCCATCCAGTCCTCAACAGGCAGGAGGGTTTCGGTATCCACGATATCTATATATTCCACTCTAAAATAATGACTTTCCTGAATTTCGCCCCTGATCAATTGTTTAACGCCTTCCGGAATAAACCATGAATAATTTTCTTTGATGCCTGAAAGTGCTTTATGAATAACCGGTGCCTCTGCACGCTCTTCTTCAGTTAGCCTTATGTTGCGGGAACTCATCGCCAGCCCGTCAGGTTCGCGCACTATAGGGCAGGGGACAATCTCAACAGGCATTTTCAACATGCTTGCCATCTTTTTTATAATGGCAAGCTGCTGGAAGTCTTTTTCTCCAAAATAGGCTTTTGTCGGGGTTATGATCTCTAAAAGTTTTTTAACCACAATCGCTACTCCCCTGAAATGACCGGGTCTGAACTTCCCTTCCATAACTTTGTCGAGTTGTCCGAAATCAAATTCAGTCAGATCCGGTTCAGGATACATTTCTTCCCCTGAGGGCGCAAATACCAGGCTGCAGCCTGTACCTTCAAGTTTTTGCAGGTCTTCCTCAAGGGTGCGGGGGTATTTCGCAAGGTCTTCGGGATTGTTAAACTGGATCGGATTAACAAAAATACTCACTACAACATAGTCGTTTTCAGATGCTGCCCGCTTAACAAGCGCCAGGTGGCCTTCGTGAAGCGCACCCATAGTAGGCACAAACCCGATGGTTTTACCATTGGAAATTTGTTTTTGAATAGCGGTCCGGGTTACCGGTATAGTTTGGGTAAGATGAATCATTTTTATCGTATAATTCTTGTTGAGGATTCCGTGTTGAAGCAATTTCCTGCTTCTGGAGGAAGGGCAAATATATATTATTTTAGCCTGATAAATGTCAAAGTATCTGTTTGCAGGGGTGCAGGCGGATCACTAAAAAATGAACCGATTCTGAATTCATTCCGATCCGGTGTCATTTCAAAATAATACCTGTTAAATGCTGAATTGCTCGATAAGAACCAGTTTACAGAAATACTGTTTTCTCCGGGGATATAATGATAAAGGCCGGAAAAATACTCGGGCAGAGTATGTCCCTCTGTAATACGGAAACCTCTGTTTAAGCTAAAAACCGGGTACAGGCCCTCATATTCAGGCGAAAACACGATGGTGTCAGTTTTTGATAAAGTTTCTACCCACGTTCCAATTACGGGGCTCACTTTTAAACCGATTACAGGCAGTGAAATAGTATATACATCGGTATAGGATTCAACTCCATGGCTCCCATAGTCTCTCGAAATGAGTAAACTATCACCTGCAAGTATATATTTATATTCTCCCGACACTATCAATGACCAGTCAAAATCAGCGGTCCAGGCACATTCATTTTCAAAAATCAGTTTGTTAAGTTCTGTTTTAAAGATTCCACGGCATAGAGAGGGATAATTCATCATATCGCTCTGCCCATACCATCTGCCTGCTGAAAAAGTAATTGAAATATTTGCTTTCAGTCCTTCCCCTGAAATCGTTTTTCTTTGAAATGTTCCGGTATACGTTCCGTCAGGAATCACTTTTTGACTTATTCCTGCCTTTTCGCAGCCGCAAAATCCAATAACAAGGGAAACCAGAATTACATACAGGTATTTCATTAGTATTATATTTAGAAATAAATGCGCACAAAACCATACCCGTTAATGGCTTTCAGAGGGATCTTTTAAAAGGTATAATAATTTGGAAGTTTCAGGTTTACTTCATCAAAACTTTCAGTATCTCTTTCTCCAGTAAATCGGCAGGAACCTCTACAATCCGGCCAATTTCTGACTTTTTGCGATAAAAAATAAATGTCGGGACAAGTTCAATAGTAAGCCTTTCCACTTCTGTTCCGGGCGCTTTCTTTGAACGGTCAACGCAGATAAGTGTCAGGTTTTTATAATTAAATTCAAGTTGGTCCATAATTTTATAAAACCTTGGAACCCATTCTTTGCTATCACCACACCATGTAGCCATTACTAGGGTAACTTTAATGTCTTCCAGTCTACCGGCAAGTTTTTTCATGGTTTCTTTATCGGCCTGATAAATAGGGTATTCGGCCATGAAAGCTGAATCGAAATTGCTGTTAATACTTGCAAATCCATCGCGGTTGCAATACCCGATCAGTATTTCATTATCTCTTTTCGGATCAGTTGTTTTCTGATTCAGTTTCTGCGTAAACGCCATTCCGGGTATAAATAAGAGAGCTAAAAATATCAGTTTTTTCATGATTCCGGATTTGAAATTTTCATTTATAAAATCAATGTAAGACTGTGTTTCCGATATTTAGTCAGAATTCAATAACATTTATTCTTTAAAGCAAAACAATATTATTACGGATCGCAAATTTTACCAGGTCTACTGTCGTCTTAAGTTCCAGCCTGGCCATTATATGATTTTTATGCGACTCAACGGTTCGGATACTGATAAAAAGTTTATCCGCGATTTCCTGGTTGGTCATTCCTTCGGCAAAGAGTTTAAGTACTTCAATCTCTCTCTTTGAAAGGAGGTTTTCATTGTTTTCATCCTCTGCGGAATCAGATTTTGCCTTTTTGATATAGCTCTTGAGAATAACATTTGAGATGCTTTCGGCAAAATACTCTTCACCCCTATGGATAGCATTTATGGCTTCGATCAACTCTTTGCGCGAAGTGTTTTTTGGCAAATACCCACGGGCTCCTGAGTTTATTGCATTAAAAATAAACTCCTCGGTAGTGTGCATCGAAAGAATCAGGATGCGGATACCGGGGAAATTGTTGTGAAGCTTTTTGGTAATTTCAATACCCGACATACCCGGTAAAGCAATATCGAGGACTATGATTTCAGGTTGCGATTGTTTGAGTAATTCAAACAAATCTTTAGAGTCAGCGGCTTCACCTATGATTTCAAATCCGGCTTCCCCTGTCAGCAGATTAGCAATTCCTGTGCGTACAAGTTGGTGGTCATCCACCAAAATTAGTCTTATCTTTTCCATTTCCGGTATTATAAGGTATTGAAACCTTTATAGTTGTCCCATTGCCTGGTTGGCTGTTAATACTAAATTCACCCTGAAGTAAATTTGTCCGTTCACGCATATTCTGCAGCCCGTTACGTTGCGCGAAAGAAACCGGGTCAAATATAAAACCTTTTCCGTTGTCAGAAACTTCCAGGGTAACTATATTATTTTCGCGGTTCAATTTCATGTTTACCTGCGTCGCCCTTGCATGCTTTGCAATGTTGTTCAAAGCTTCCTGGGCAATACGATATAAATAGATCTGCGACTTTTTCGACATTCTATCCAAAGAGCCTTTATTCTCAAATACAGCATTAAACCTGGCTAATGACCCTAATTCAGAGCATAGCGCCCTGAGGGTTGATACTATGCCAAATTCGTCAAGTGCGGCCGGAAGCAATGCATTGCTAACACGACGGACATCTTCAATTGTAAGGTCAATCATATTCTTTGCTGAGTCTATTTTGGCCCTCATCATTGAGTAATTAAGTGTTTCAGCATTCTCAAGCTGCAGTTTTACAGCGATGAGCGATTGCCCGATGCCATCGTGGAGTTCTCGCGAAAGGCGGTTACGCTCCTGGTCCTGCCCATCAATAACTGAGCGGAGCCTGCGGAGTTTTTCATTCTGAAGTTCATCTTCCTGTTTCCTGATCCGTTGAAAAATAGTTATGAGCGTTTTATCCAATTGCGCGAAAACAACATTCCTGCTAGGTGTGATGGTTGATTCTGATCCCTTCTCAATATGTGTAAGATTAGTCTGAAGTTGATTTATATGGTTAACGATTCGAATGCTAAGGAAGATCATCAAAAACAGGAGCAGAAAAACCGCTATACTCATTAAACCGGAATGCGATTCCCATACGATTATAATTCCTATTAACAGGGATATTAAAATTGTCGGCAAAACAAAATTGAGATAAAGTTGTTTCATAAATCGGCTTTTCATGATCGGGGTTTTAACATAAATATCAAAATTAGTCAGAAAATATATAGGTGCAAATAAACACTTACGTTTGATTTTCGTTAGATTTGCATATTGAATACAAAGTAACAAAAACAGGTTATGTCTCAGATAGGAATTTTTTTTGGCGGTAAAGATAATGGAAGCACAGCTAAAGTGGCCCGTAGAATTCAGGAATTGTTTGGTGCAGATATTGCTAAAGTTCATAATGTGAGCAACGCTTCGAAGAATGAAGTCGAAAAATATGATTTCCTGGTGCTTGGAACTGCTGCCTGGGGTATCGGGGAAATGCATTCGGATTGGGAGCGGTTTATTGATACCCTGATTGAAGCTGACCTTTCCGCGAAAAAAATTGCATTATTCGGATTAGGTGATCAGAAAATTTATCCTGAGAGCTTTGTGGACGGAATGGGTACAATATTTTGCCGCTTGCCTTTTAAAGAAAATGTTGTGGGATATACTTCAACCCGTGGGTATAATTTCTACTACTCCACTGCCGAAAAAGATGGAAAGTTCGTAGGACTTGCAATTGATGATGATACCCAGGCTGAGTTTACTGAAAAGCGCATCAAGGACTGGGTTAAACAAATCAGGCAGGAAACAAAAATCTAGTCATCATTGCCGGGAAGAATGCTTTTGCATATTAACTGGCAGCTATTTTGTAAGTCTGGATACAATTTCTGTAACTGATTACATAATTTTATGACTCCTCATCCCGGTACTTAATTGATGACCTATTTAGAAAACGGGGTATCGGATTATTTAATTTTTATTTTTCAACTTTTTTCCCGAAAACTGAAAAATTTAGCATTTATTCAGATTTGTCTAATTAGTATTGTAATAAATCAGTACGTTGCAAGTATATATATTGAATTTGATTGATATTTGTCAATAATTGAATTTTTATTGCTTTTTAGCAAAAAAAAGATGTTAAAATGTTTTTTTGTTCCAAAAAATAGACAACTTTGCACTCTCATTTTAGCACGAATTATGGGTTACCTCCGATCGACCAAATCTTTATTACGCAAATTCATCCTCATCGGGTGGGCTTTGGCAGTAATATGGATATACCTGGGGAACCTTGTTAATTTTCATCAGAATCGTATTTGGGGGAAGCAACTCATACCGGTTGCATGTTCCTCAACACGTGTTAAAGAAAAAGATGCCGCCACATTTGTAAAAAATGATGGGAATTCAAAATGGTTTGCTTCGGGTCATCAATTTGATTTTTCAACTCCCGATCAACAGATTATTTATATTGCTTATCCTGAAATAACATCCTGTTATTTCATATTCCCCGATATCCCGCTATTAAAACGGGATTCACAGGCCTTTCTGAACAGAGGCCCTCCTTCAGCATAGTTTCTGATCACCGGTTCTAGCCATACACAAAAGTTTCTTTGTGTATATAAAACCTGTATCTGTTCCAATATTGGGCTTTCCAACCCATATAAGCTGAAATTCATTTTCTCAAAGAGATTCTCAACCAAAAAATAATTTATACTAATGAAAAGTACAATCTACTCATTTGCTGCCATACTTGCAGCCATTTTTGCCGGCATGTTACCTGCCATGGCTCAGAGTCCAATACCGGTAAACGATACAGTATTCATGGGCCCAGGATACAGTAACGAAGTATATTACAGTATGTCAGCCGGAGACCAGGGCACCATTGATCGTAAACAATGGGATATAGCTTTCCGTACATCAAGAATGAGCGCAAGCATTCTTACGAATGATGCCGCTAACAATACGGCACTCAATGTATCAGGCGTCGAATTATATACATACCCGAATGCTGATACAAGCGGGTGGGCTGCCGTTGATACTGCCGGGTTGTATTCGTGGAGTAATATGGTTAATTCAACCACAGACTGGGAAACAGGTGCATTTTGCCAGTATCAGAAAGGTCATCCCGATTACGGTTGGGGAAAATATAATGCCTCTTCACACGACGTTGTTGGCGATTCATTATATGTAATCAGGCTCCGCGATGGAAGCTTCCGTAAATTATGGATTATGCGGAAGTTTTCAAGTGAGAATATATTTAAGTTTCGTTTTGCCAATATCGACGGAACGGATGATAACACAGTAACGCTGGACTGCAACCCATATGCGGAAAAGAATTTTATCGGTTACTCACTTATGACCAACCAGGCCGTAGATTTTGAACCCGTTGTATCCGCACAGTGGGATATCCTTTTTGCGAAATATATGTATACCTACCCTGAAGGTCCGAATTATGGTGCAATTTATCCGGTTACCGGTGTGCTCAGCAACTACAAGGTGAAAGTGAACAAATTTGAACATGTTCCTACGAATTACAGGATGTTTGATCTTGCAGCAATGGATTCTACGCGTTCGCCTATCGGCTGGGAATGGAAAGCATTCAACAATTCAACTTTCACTTACGAGGTAGTGGATTCGCTGGTTTATTTCGTTCAGGACCGTGGTGGTAACATTCACAGGCTTGTATTCAAAGATTTTGCCGGAAGTTCAACCGGACGTATTGTTTTCGAAAAGGAAATGATTTCGGCCACCGGAATAAATGAAATCGGGAAATCCGATTTAAATGCGGTAGTTTATCCTAATCCGGTAAATAAAGTAATGAATCTTCTGATCAACCCAGGTTCTGAGCGGATTGCATTGATTTCATTGTACGATATAACCGGAAATACGGTTTTGAGTAATCGTTACGAACTGCCATCCGAAGCACTTTCTGCCTTGCAGATACCGGTTTCAGGTGTTCCTTCCGGCTTGTATGTGCTCAGGATTCAGGTAGGTATGAATATTATTTCCCGTAAAGTTGTTGTAAAAAATTAATATAGTGGGTTTTGTTTATCAGATTATCAGGGTTTGATGGTGATTCTGCCGACCGGGAAAATATTTCCGGCTGGCAGGTTACCAGCATTAATTTCAAAACCTTGAAGTTCTGACTCTACTCATTCGAAAATATGTAAATACAGAAAGTTGATTGTTTTGTTTAATTGATTAGTAGGGCTAATGGTAATACTGCCGGTTATAAGAAGTTTCTTAGCCCGGCAGTCATCCGGATTAAAATTTCGAACAATTCATGTATTTGCAAACTCATCTCAGACTTCCAAAATAATGTTTAAAGTTTTGTTTATCAGGTTATTAGGTTTGATGGTATTACTGCTGGCCGGAGGTGAGATCTACGGTCAGCAGGCATCCATCAGAATTTTAGATGCCAAAACCAAAGAGCCTGTTCCTTATGCACATGTTAGTTTTGTTGGTATTAAATCTGCAGTCCAAAAACATTTCGTTACAGATATGGATGGCAGAGTTCCAAACGAAGTAAAAGAAACGAGTTTAGTTGCTGTATCTTATGTAGGTTACGAAACCTTTTCAGATACGGTTAAACCCGGGATAGCCAGAACCGTAATGCTGGTTCCTGCTGTTTTAAATATGAGTGAAGTGGTTGTTACTGCCCAACTCACTCCCGAAAGAGCAGATAAGTCCATCTATAAAATCAGCGTAATCAACAGCCGGCAGATTGAATTAAAAGCCGCCACCAATCTGACCGACCTGCTTAGTACCGAAAGCAATATGCGTATTTCGCAGGATGCTGTTATGGGCTCGAGTCTTAGTCTTCAGGGCTTGTCGGGCGAAAATGTGAAATTTCTGGTTGATGGTGTTCCGGTGGTTGGCCGCTTAAACGGGAATATTGACCTCAACCAGTTGAATCTGTATAATGTGGATCATGTCGAAATTATCGAAGGTCCTATGTCAGTTATTTATGGTAGCAATGCAATAGCAGGCGTTGTTAATATCATTACCAAGGAAAATCACTATTCAGCACTAACTACTTATGCGAATGCATATCTCGAATCGGTAGGCGTGTATAATTTCAATGCAGGTGCTTCAGTGCGAAGGAAAAGTAATCACTTTTCTCTCGATCTGTCGCGGAATTTTTTCGATGGATATACAACGGTAGATACAGTAAGATCGATGCAATGGAAGCCGAGGCTCCAATATAATGCAGATGCATATTACCTCTATTCGGGCAGCAAAACCCGAATAAAATTATCAATGCAGTATTTCGATGAGCTGATTCAGGACAAAGGCAATTTGCAGAAACCCTATTACGAAACGGCAACCGACAATTTGTTTCACACTGTCAGGCAGACATCAAAAATTGAAGGCTCTTATACCATATCGGAACACAGGCAGATCAGCCTTGTTGGAGCGTATTCGACTTATGACCGTAAGAGGGAAGTATATCAAAATGACCTTACCATTCTCGAGAAAAGGCTTGCTGGCGGCGATACTACCGTTGTGGGTAGTTATCTGCTGAGAGCATGGTATAACCGGAATTATGCGGAACAGAAAATCAATTACCAGGTAGGTTTCGATGGCAACCTCGAAAGGAACGAAGGGCAGCGGATCGAAGGCGGATCTCAGGAAATAGGTGATTATGCAGGCTTTGTAAGCCTGAAATATGATCCTGTAAAAAAGATTTCTGTTCAGCCTGGAGCAAGGTTCATTTATAATACCAAATACAATGCGCCGGTTGTTTATTCATTAAATATTAAATACGGAGCTACTAAAAACACTTCAGTCCGTGCTACTTATGCACGTGGTTTCAGGGCACCATCCATTAAAGAACTTTACCTCGATTTTGTGGATATCAACCACAACCTGCACGGCAATCCAGACCTGGAAGCCGAATACTCGAATAACGTAAATCTGAATTTCAGCTATAATCGTGAAACGCCAAAAGCCTTTCTGAACAGCGAATTCGGTTTATTTTATAATTACGTCAACAATACTATATGGTTGTTCCAGGAAGGCTCCGATATTACTACATACACGTATGGTAATGTTTCAAAGTTCATTTCCCAGGGTATTCAGGCTAATACAACAGTGAGCTTTTACCCAAAGCTTACTTTAAAAGGAGGAATATCCTATGTGGGACGCAAATTTCCGGATAATACGGCTGATAAAACCGATAGTAAATTCCATTACAGCACTGATTTAAATGCAATGGCCACTTATAATTTTGTAAAATACAATGCTTCGTTTACCGCTAACTATAAATATACCGGAAGGTTTCCCCAATTAACACCCGATGGCGAGTTCAAGAACGATTTTATAGGCGGATATTCAAGCCTGGATCTTACTCTTATGAAAAGTTTTAGTCAGAACCGGTTTTCAGTTTCAATCGGAGGTAAAAACCTCCTGGATGTTAAGGATGTTAAAGCAGGTATCGTTAACAGCGGTGCTCATACCGGTGGAGGTGATGGCGCCTCGCGCGTTGCCTGGGGGCGAACCGCTTTTATGAAACTAACCTACAATTTTAGAAAATTTTGATGCTTCGAATTTCCCTGAATGTAATGATTTTCCTGCTGGCAGTGCTGGTTACCTCTTGTTTTAAAGAGGATGAACGCGTTGCTCCGCATGTGCCTGGTAATTATATTATTGATACGGTAGCACTTACCGATACTTACAAATACCAGGTTTACTACAGCCTGGGTGATAGTACTGAAACCGGAACTAACCTTAAAACCGACTGGGACCTCGGTTTCGAAAGCTCTTCCAGTGGATGGCGGGTAATCCTGAACAGCAGCAATTTTATGAAAGCGGCTTATCTGAGTGGTCAGGTTATGGGAGCTCCTGCCGATACTACAGGTGCCGAATGGCAGTATAATCCTTCAGATGGCAATGCTGATTCGCTGGCTATTGGACAATGGTTCACTCTAGTTAATGAGGATACCATAGGAACTAACCGTCTTCTGGTTATCGACCGGGGTGTAGATGATGTGGGAAACGAGCTGGGATTCAGGCAATTGGTGATTGATAGCCTGGTAAAGGGCACCTATTATTTTCGCATTGCTGCCATTAACGGATCTAATATACAGTCTTACGCGGTTTCTAAAAAAGATGGGGTTAATCATGTGCTTTTCTCCATTACCAATCCTTTGGTGCGAATTTCCGAACCTCAAAGTGCTGAATGGGATCTGCTGTTCAGCCAATATACCACACTACTTTATACTGATGCAGGCGATCCGTATCCCTACCTGGTTACAGGGGTCTTATTAAACCGGGCCTTTGTCGAAGTGGCAGTGGATTCAATAACACCGTTCGATAACATTGACTTTGAAAAAGCTCAGGCATTAAATTTCACGAACAGGGCTGACAGAATTGGTTACGACTGGAAAAAATACGATTTTGATGCAGGTACGTACACTGTTAACCCGGATTTGATCTATATCATCCGCGATACAAAAGGATATCTGTATAAACTCCGGTTTATCGGTTTTTACAAATATCTAAATAACAGGCTGGAAAAAGGATTTCCATCTTTCGAATACCAGAAATTATAGCAATAATAACGCTGGATTGATGCTGAATTTGGTGTACACAAATAGTGACACCCTGATCAGGAATTCGGGCTTCGGCAGATCCGCCAACTTATCTGTTAATTCTAAGCCGATACATGGAAACCGTAATAACAGATAAATTTGTTCCGTTTAACAGCTTAAATTTAATAATGATTTATAGTAAAAATCCCATATACCTGCAAGTATAGCCGGTAAAAATGTTTTTACGTATCTTCGTGGACTATGATGCAGTATTTTACCCAGGATGTCTTTTTTAAGTTTATGAAATTCGGAGCCGTCGGGGCTTCGGGCGTGGTTGTTGATTTTGGATTTACCTGGTTAAGCAAAGAAAAAGCTAAGATACAAAAGTATCTGGCCAATGCTATCGGGTTTACCCTGGCAGCTTCAAGTAACTACTTTTTAAACCGCTGGTGGACTTTTCACAGCAATAATCCTGAATTGGCTATCGAATATTCAAGGTTTCTTTTCTTCTCCGTTGTTGGCCTTGGCATGAATACTATGGTCATCTGGTTCCTTGTAAGTAAACGCAGTCACAATTTTTATATTTCCAAGTTGTTTGCTATTGGTATTGTAACGGTCTGGAATTTCTTTGTCAACCTGATGTTTACATTCGTGTAAATTTAGCTTCCTTTTATTCTGCCTGTCTTCAGTAAACACAAACCGGATTAAGGTGATGGCGGCATAGGTTATAGCTGATTTATTGTGTAAGTCATTTTCCTGTCCATTGAAGGCTATCGCATCAGATTGTAAGTAATGCCTCCTGATACTCCGATATACTTACCGAAATGAGATTCATTCCAGCTTATTGACTTGCCGGTTATAGCAAAAATGAAACTGTCAGTAAGCTGCATATATACACCAAACCGTTCGGTAAAATTATATTTCACACCGGCATGTAATCCTGCAGATTTGAGGTTTAATACCAGTCCAAAGTATGGATCGATTTTTTCGTTCATGTTTAAAGGAACTGATAAATGGAAATTTAACAAAAATCCCAAATCAATATTCTTAAATATTTTATCAAACTTATCAGATCCCTCATCTTCTGAAACCGGCTCAATTTTTATAAATAGGTATGTTGCATTGAATCCCATGGAGAAAAGATCACCCATGCCACTATCAAGCCGCCATTCAGCACCGGAACATCCTTTAATATTAGTGTATCCAAGGAATATTTTATTGTCGCCTTTCCCATCATAGGCTTGTGCCATGCATTGTGTTGAATACAAAGAGGTGAACAAAAGTGCACTGATTAAAACTAATTTTTTCATATAGTCTGATATTAAACCGCTCATTATTCAACACTAAGTTTTTCAATAAAAAAAATTTCTCTCCTTTTAGTTGAATGGTTGCCTGGGATTAGCTGTGTGCCATATGCAATAAAGTAATTCTCATACCAGGGCTCAATTACAGTGGTGGTTCGCTTTGCTTTATCCTTTCTGGCCTCCGAAACAGCCATATCAGATGTATTCTCATTAATAACTGTACCGCCGTAATTCATTGTTTTAGTGTTAATTTTATTGCGATCGGCAAATGCAATTGTAATATCACCGGAAATGGTCTCCGAAAATGAAACATACCGAAGGAGATTGTACGTTTCCACATCAAACCCCATTTTCAGACTCTCGTCCCACAGTAAATTACCTGTTGCATCAAGTTTTAAAACGATAGCATGCGAATAATTGTATCCTGCAAGTACCCGCGACATTCCGCCGGTGGGACTGCGCTGTGTAACATAGATGGGTTCGTATATTTCGCCTATTACACAGTACCCGCTTTTTACCTTTTCAACCTGATGGATTATTGTTAAGGTGTTCAGCAGGAGTTCTTTGTTCTTATCATTACTATAATTCTTTTTCCGTTCAACCGCTTTTTGAGCCCGGTTGCCCAAGGTTGAGCTAAAATGTTCCAGATCCAGAAAATTATAAAACTTTACATTAATTACTTTATCCTGATTGAGTTCAGCAAAAAACACACCCTGAGAAGATCCGCTTCTTGTCTTCGAAAAAGTTCCCGCCAACAAAATTTTTCCATCAATCAGGCTTGCTTCGAGGTTAATAATCTTTTCATGAATGTCTTTGGTCAGATTGATTGTTTTCTGTAACCGACCGTCTTTGTTGTATTTTAGCAAATAAAGATCAGCAGTTTTCTTATCAGTTTCAGCTTCAACAAATGCAAGGAGTTCATTATCAATTACCTGTAAATCCTGTGGATTTATGTCATTTCTTCGGATTGTGCCGATATGTATGGGCATATCTTGAAGCTTCTTATTTGTAAGGTTAATTTGTATAAGTGAGTTTTGTTTCCCGATAATTGCTCTTAAGTATAAATAATTACCAACTATCACAAATTGATCTACTTTCGTAAGTTTGGGCAGTTCTCCTTCTGTTTTCGTACTTGTTTGAGAATTTAAATCAGTAGTAACTAAAGCGTAATAATTATTTTTATCCAGAAATAAAGTATAATTAACTGTTCGTTCCTGGTATGAATAAAAGATAAATGCATTGTGTTTAACCGGCATACTTTCAGTTTTACCCTTTACCAGTTCTTTCGAATAATAACTCACATTATATTTGTCATTTTTACTTGATTTATCCCTGGCAAATGATTGATAAAGAAACCCAAATTCTTTTACCGGAGTTGTTGTAGCATCAATAAAATTGTCATCCAATTCCAATTCTATTCTTTTACTGTTTTGGGCTGATACCTGTATACTTATTACCAGAAGTATAAACACAAGATTAAATGACCGGATTGATTTCAAAGGATCAATGCTTGATTTTAAAAATACTTTTTTTGAGGGGGAGAGTGAACAGGAGTAACTTTTCATGGGTTTGAATATTAATAGGATATGAACTGAATGGCCAGCAATTTTTATGCTTTTTATTGAAAATTTCAAAAATTGTTTTTAGGTAAAAAATTAAATTCAGGGTTTGATTGTCAGATTTTTATATTTATCCGGAGGTAATTCTATTAATCAGGGAACATCCTTTGGTTCGTTCATTATAAGAAATTATAGGTTATTCCAGCTGCTACGGATGCTTTTTTTCCAAAATGGTTCACAAAGTCATCGGGAGTGCCCCCAATACCGAAAAAGGAATTTCCGAAACTTTGGTTAAATTGCCCGTATAGGCCTAGTCTCTCGCTGAAATTATATTTTACTCCGGCCTGCAGCCCCAGCGATTTAAATGAAACGAAGGCACCTACGTAAGGGTCAACCCTCGAGGAAGTGATCTTATTCTGGAAAATATGATAGTTTACATAAAGTCCGAAATCAGACCGCTGTATAAAAAGCTCAATTTTCTCTTCCAGGTATGATTTAGATCCGGACTTATAAAGCAAACAGATGTAATCTGTGCCTATTGAGAAGAAATCGTTTATACCGTTTTCGTATCGGAACTCTGCCCCAGGTTTACCTCCTGTATTGGTATAACCCAGAAAGACTTTGGTATCAATACTTCCGTCGTATGCCTGTGCTTTTACAAGAATAAAACCGGTTAATAAATGAATAATCAGAAATAGGGATAGTTTTTTAGGTGTCATTTTGCAGTATCAGTAAACCTAGCAATCTTTATGTATTTCTTTTTTTTATAGTCACAAAGTAATTCGTTTATCCTGAAAGCCTCAGGTAAAAGTATGATCTGAAATTAATTAGTCAGAAAAATATGTAATACCAATGTGAATTTTATAACAGGCCAGAGACCGTTGTAAAATTCTAAAGTGGTAAATACCGATTAGAAATTCGTTTAGCTCTCCCGATATTTATCGGGATGGTCTATTATGAATTTCATATCGGTATTTAACTACAACCTTGTAATCTCGAATACAGTGATTATTCTATTTTCAATGATCATAAAACCTGAAAAAGGGAGTTCCGTAAGCGGAACTCCTTTTATAGTATTATTACCTATACCTATTTTTCTATAACAAGTTTTAACGAGCGGAATCCATCATGGTTTCGTAGTATTACGTTGTATATACCTGATGAAAGCATCGAAATGTCTATCCTTGTTTCTTTTCCGAGAGTTGTTCCGGGTTTGGAAATTACTACCTTACCATTATAAGTTATGATCGAAACATCACATACCATTGCATGTGAAGCAAAGAGGGTAACATTGTTTTTAGCAGGATTTGGCGCAAGGCTAAATATCGCTTTTTGTATTTCAGGAAGTCCGACACCAATATTTACACTTGTGCTCACTTCGTTTGAATATTCACTACTACCGCATGTATTCATTCCCTGAACCTTAACAGTTGATGTTCCGATATATGACTGGTTCCATGTTATGATTGAAGTTGCTTCTGTGCCTTCAATTGTACCTGCTTCCGCGGGAGCTAAGTTCCAGATGTAACTGCTGGCATAAGCACTGTTGGAAGCAAATTCGGAGGTAGGAGTACTTGAAGTAATAATTATTTCAGGTCCTTCGGGATCAGCTGGTTTGTCAGGAACCTGAGGATCGACAGAAATTCCTGCATCACCGGTCATAACTGACATACAACTTGCCTGGTTGGTAGCCCGAACAGTATAAATACCAGCAAGGAGCTGATTCCCAAAACTGAGCATATTTCCAGTTCCTGCAACAACAACTGTTGTTGATACTCCGTTATTATATAGTTCATAACTGGTATTGAGTTCCGAACCACTCAATTCAACCGGTATGCCTGTTCCACTGGGCCCGCAGTAAGTCCCGCCCCCGGATACCGGGAATGATGAAGGCAAATTATTTACAGAGATCTGGAGTGGATCGGAGAAAATTCCTTCGCAGTTCCCGTTATTAGCTTCAACTCTCAGAGTAGCAGTTCCTGAAAAATTATCGGCCCAGTTGATATCTGTTTCAGAACTTCCTTGTGCGAAAGTACCTGCTGATGCAGGAGTCAACTCCCATAAATAATAGGTTGAAGGGACAATTCCGGTAGTGGAATAGTGTGTATTCGGCGCATTGGCACATAGCGAAGTCGCGCCAGTTGGCATAGGGCACTGACCGGGAGAAGCATCCACATGGATAGTTAACGGGTTCGACCAGTTACCGGTTCCGCAGGCATTGCTTCCATTAACCTTCAGCTCAGCTCCACCAGTCCATGTATCGTTCCAGTTAATGATGCACGATGTGCCGTTAGAAGTTACAACTCCGGCTACAGACGGAGTTAAATCCCAGGTGTACACATCAGTATTGGGAAGCGAAGTAGTGTTATACGTTTGATTAACAGGATTTTCACATAATGCAAATGACCCTGTTGGAGTATTAGGAGCTGTAGGTATTGACAAGACATTGATATAGTTGGATTTAATCTTTGCATCATAACAAACGCCGTTAGTGCCGGTAAGTGTCACATCAAAAGCGCCTGATGTTGAATAATTTACAGTCGGATTTGACACTGTTGATGTGGCAGGGTTACCTGATTCGAACGTCCATGCCAGGGTGACATTTGCAGCCTGCGATGTAGAGAAATCCACCGATAGAGGTGTGCAACCCGAGGTTAGATTGGCAGAGAAATCGTTAAGTGTAAAGAGAGTTGCGGGGATAGAATTCAAGGGTGATTTTATGCCATTAAAAATTTCTTTGGTTGTATTATCCTGTACAAAGGCAACTAATTCGCAATGAGCTGCATCCCATGCCGGATCTTTCTGAAAGGTTAGTGTGTATTGTTGCGTAGGATTTGATGCAAAGTTCACAGATGTGCCATTCACATCGGGAACCATGAGCCGGTTAACAAAATTAACTTCAGTCATACAACCCTGCCAGCTTACCGGAATATGAGACTCCGTAAGTACCAGGTGAAGTCTTAAATCATTTCCGGTGTAATTATTTAACCTGGTTACCGAAACAACAACAGTATAGGTATTCCCGATGTTACTTCCTGAGAAGCAAAGCGTTATAGGTGATGGAACAAGATAACTCTGATTATAATCATTAAGGTAGGTTGTATACATGTTCCCGCTGGGGCACGCAGCCCCGCCAACTTCATCCAGTGTGCCGTTAAAAACTCCGGTGGGATAACCACTGGTGGCATAATAACTGTTTCGTGTATTGGAAAAAGTATTGGCATATGGATCACCATTATGGTTTTCGATCACAGCAACATTTTTACCTTCTGCAATTAACTGATCAGCACCGTTTGAAGCTCCGGGGCAATAAGTACACCAGGTGCCGGTGGCTATTTCGAGTACTACCATATTTCTTTGAACAGATTGGGCTGATAAAGCCAATCCGCATAACAGTAGTCCACTTAAAAGTAAGAGATGATTTTTCTTCATAGAAAATCTGAATTAGTTAATGAGAATTATTTGAATTGAAAATGCTTTCTGAAATCAGTCATAGTAATGACTTAAAGTTTGTAAAGATAATTAAAAAGTTATAGTATTTACTTTTATGCAAAATAATTGAAAATAATTTTAAAAGCTTAAATACCAGGTGTATAAGAAACTCTGAAATAGAAAGATTAAACAAGAAGATTTCTTGCTCACTGCAAATCAGCAATGCTTTCATGTGCACTTCTCCGGTTGATTTTACAGATAAAACCCATTGATGCAAGACTATCAATCTGGAGCCACACTGATAACAGGAGTAATTGATTTATTTACTGTGTTTTCGACATAGTTTCAGGTACCACCAAAATAAAATTAGCTAATCCTTCCGAATCCTTATCCAGGTCATCCATATCTTTTTGTTCAACCGATGATAGCGTGACAATTTTAAGTGAAGGGTTTGCCTGTTTCAGATACCAGATTATACTTTCGAATCTGTCGCTGTGGTAACTGCCGTTAAAATGAAGAAAAGTTTTTCCGGGCGTGAAATTCTTCAGGATGAAATATGCCATAGTAGCATCTTTCATGGCCTGAGCACGTGTAATGTTAGCGGTAACATGAGCGGGTGCATTACCCATCATTTTAATCATATCCACATAGCAGGCAAGGGTCGAGTCGAATTTAATGGGTAAAGGAGCCATTAACTGCAACGCACTATTGTCCAGTGTGTTCAGAATGTCGAAGCCGCTCTTGTTAACCATGGCAGCATACCTGCGGGGTATGTTGGTGGCAATAAAGTTGAGACTGCTGTCGCGGGCAAAATTTAATAATCGTTTATAATCCGTCTTGTAATTGGGCCATAAACGGGCCTCTGTTTCGAAGCTTTTCTCTTTAATAAGTCCTGCAAGATATTCATTAACAATAAGTTGGTTGTCCGATTCAAACATTTCGGCACCAAGTATAAGGTTTTTGCCTCTCTGAGCATATAAATCGGCTGTAAGTTCGTACTCAAGCCAATGACAGATAGGATTGTCGTGGAGTTCGCCGAAAAATACAAAATCGGCTTCAGAAGCCTCTTTAAGCAAATCTTTGTAAGAAGTTTTTTTACCGTTCTGGTCAAACAGACGGTATGCCGGCTTATCATTTTTCATGGAAAGAAGCGTAATAAGTATAATGCTCAGAAGTAGGATTTTTTTCATAAGTATAATGTGATTGATGAATTTATTGCGTGATCGAAAATATTTTATCTTAAGAAAGGCAATTGATCATTTACTTGCAACCACTAACTTTTATCAATTATTTATAAGCTACTGATTACTCCAATGAAGCCTGATAGTATCAGGACTTATTTCTTCAATTCTCCGCCATGAAACATGAGGGGCAATAAGTTGGATATTCCTTCAAGTATCCATATTTTATCCGAATTGCCCTGCAGCAAAATCCTGATGGGTATCCCCGACAACATTTCATATTCGGCAATAACCTGTCTGCAGGAACCACATGGTGTTACGGGTGTAGCCAGGTCGAAGACATCCGTCTTAGCTACCACCGCTAAAGTTTGAATGGCTATACCCGGATGCATTGAAGCAGCTGAAAAAACAGCTACCCTTTCAGCACACATTCCTGAAGGATAAGCTGCATTTTCCTGGTTGTTGCCTTTAACAATCAGGTTATTAGCTAATCTCAATGAAGCACCGACCCGAAAATTAGAATAGGGTGCATAAGCTGATTCACAGGCAGCCCATGCCTCTTTAAGCAAATGCCTGTCCGAATCTTCAAGATGCGATTCCCCGGATACTTCAGAATATTTTATTGTTAATGTATGTGTAATCATTGGCAGGCTAAATAGGGTATAAAAGTATTGAAAATTATCAGGATTCAGTTCAGTGTTCTGAAAATATTAATGAATTGAAGCAATATAAGCTGAAATTATCCTTACTTCTCATTAAATAGAAGGAAAGAATAGATTAAATCAATTAAATATTGATTCCTGTTCTTCTGTTTTTTCTCTTCCTAAAAGCATAAGTGCTGTAAACAATACATAAAATGTGACTCCTTCCTGGCTTTCTATGGTGTCCTCGGTTAACATTGAAATCATGAAAATAATCCAGAATATTACATAGAAGTAATTGTTGAAATTGCGGGTTTTAATGCCAGGGTAAAACATAACGAAGATAAACCAGATTAAACCGATAATCCCGAAGGCAACTGTTATCGAAAGGAACTGATTGTGCGACCGTAACCTGTACTGATTGGAAAGATGGCTTTTCATTTTGCGGTATTGGTCTTCAAATGCCATAGGAAGATCTCCTGTTCCAACTCCAATCAGTGGGTGTTGCGAGATTATCAGCAGTGAAGTGTGCCAATACTCAAAGCGCTGTATCATTGAACCCGAATTGGGATCATTGAGGGTAACATAACGTTCGTACCCTGAAATAAAATCTTCAATCTGTCTTTGCAGCCCTGGTAATTTTCTGTAGTCATATCTGTTGATTCCATTTTCAATGTTTCGGATATCCTCATCACTCAGTTGACTAATTCCGGCTGAATCTTTTCTAACATGCTTGGAAGCCATGTAACGTATCAGTGTATATCTGCTTAATTGCTTGTTTTTATCAAGGCTGTCGAGTGAAAGATGGCTGCGCTTTTCCCATGACTGGCGCAACTCCTTATCACATATATAAAGTCCTATCCACTCTCCGCTCCTGGATTTAAAGTTCAGGGTATCGTGATAATACGAATTCCCGTTAGTTGTGTATTTATCCAGTTTTGAAAATTCTACAGAAGGTGTATTCAGGTATCTGCTACCTATTGACAAAATATAGTAGACAGGAATGATGATTAACAAACCAATGGCAACGAAGACAGCAGTTTTCAGGAACAACAATTTTATTTTTAATGTGAAGAACACCAGTAGCAGGAAACTTAAGAAAGCAAATATCAAGGTGCCTGTAGAATAATTCATATAAAGTAAAAAGGAAACCAGCCAAATGGCACAAAGCATCAATAATGCTTTGATGCCATAATTTGTTATTCTTTTGAAGTGAACAAAGAAAAACAGGATGAAAACAGCAAATACGGCGTTCAGGCTATAGCGGATATGTGAGGTGTGTGCGGCTAGTGCACGGCTGTCAGCCACCGGAAGGTTTATAAAAAGAACCAGCCGGTAAATACTGCCACCAATCACAGAAGCTACAAAACATCCTAATATCCAGTAAAAAGTACGCGTACTGATGCGGGGACCCGTGGCAATAAATAAAGGAAGTATAAAAAGTGGCAGTTTTGTCCGCAGATCCTTCAGGGCGTATTGAAAATCAGTAGTATAAATCAGGCCTAAAACATGTAGAAGTAATAGGGAAGCAATTGCCATTGCCGGTTTGTTTCTGTAAAACTCAACAAACTTGTTTGCCAGGGCAATAAAAACCTCCTTTATAACATCCGCCAGGAACCTGATAAGGTTTAAGGGATTGAGTAAATTGCCGGAGGCATATTTTTTAAGAAAAGTAGTGTCAACTCCATGCCACAGCCAGAAAAACAGTGTACTGAACTGGAACAGGCTCATGGTAAATTTTGACAGGGGCAGCGAAGCAACCAGTAACGCCAGCGATATGAAGTACATCGTTGTGTATCGAGGAAGCCATTTCCCTGTATAAAACTGCATCAATCGTACGAGTTAATTCTGGGTTTTTTGTAACTTTAACTGATTGTCAGCTTTGATATAGGTACCATCAAGTATTGAATTGTATGTGATGGCATTATTTAATACATTGAGAGCACTTTTCAGCTCATTATCATCACTCAGTGTTGATTCTATCCTGCCTTTCTGATAATAGTAACGACTTACAATTTCTTGCTGCAGAATATCGGAAATTTCAGGTTTATTCTCCATAATATCTTTTTTCTTGTGCGTTGCAATTGCCTCTTGCATCGAATCATACTGCAATTTCATATCTTCCCAGCAGTTCTCGTAAACAGCAGCTTTTTTCACGACTTCCAGTTCCCTTTCGGCAGCAGTTTTAAATTCGAATCCTTTTTTATTTGTATACGCTACAAAGTCATTGTATTCGGCATCACTTAACCTGAAAGTGCCCGCTGCTGCAATAGCTGGGTGATTGGTGGCATACATTGTTGCATAGTCGAAAATGATGTATTTCGTAATCAGGTTGAAGGAAATGGTACTAAGTCTTGATGTATCTGAATAAACGTCAGGTGAAATCCCTTTTCCATCATAAACAGTACGTCCATGCATAGTTTTAAAAGCGGTAATAAGAGAATCAGGTATATTATCTACATTTCCGGAAGAATTTTTATGAGCATAATCAATTTCCTGTATGCAGCGTCCGCTTGGAATATAATATTTTGCTACAGTAATTTTTACCTGTGTATTATAACTCAACGGGAAAACATTCTGAACAAGTCCTTTGCCAAAAGTCCGGCGACCCACTATTACCGCTCTGTCGAGATCCTGTAAGGCTCCTGCTACAATTTCAGAGGCTGAAGCACTGTTGCTATTTACAAGAACAACCAGCGGAATATTAGCATCAACAGGCTCAGTAGTGGTTTGATAACTACGGTTTTTGTCTTTTTGTTTCCCTTTGGTGGATACAACCAATTCGTTTTTCTTCACAAAAAGATTGACAATATTTACAGCTTCAGTTAAAAGTCCGCCTCCGTTATCACGTAAATCAAGCACTAGTCCGGTTACCGGATTTTTAGCTTTCAGATCAAGAATGGCCTTTCTTACATCAGCAGAAGCTGATTGTGTAAAACTATTGAGTTTAATATAACCAATACCACCTCCGATCATGCCGTAATATGGAACAGGATCTATGGATATTTTCTCACGAACAATATCGAAAATAAGGGGATTGGCAGCACCTTCCCGTTCAATCTCAAGCTTAAAACTTGTTCCAGGCTGTCCTTTAAGAATAGCACTCACATCTTCAACGGATTTTCCTGAAGCGCTTTTATCATTGATTTTGATTATTTTATCACCAGCTTTAAGACCTGATTTCTGAGCAGGGGAGTTTTCGTAAGGTTCCGAAATAATAACATATTCACCTTGTTTGTGTATCAGAGAGCCAATTCCACCATATTCCCCGGTGGTCATGAACCTGTAGTCTTCAATTTCTGATTCAGGAATAAAAACAGTGTAGGGATCAAGTTTGTCGAGCATGGCATCGATGCCTGTTTTCATAAGATCCGAAGGATTCACTCCATCTACATAATTGGTATTCAACTCCTTGTATAGTGAAGTGAGAATTTCCAGGTTTTTTGAAATTTCAAAATCAGAAGAAGTTTGCGCTTTCAGCGGAACAGAAGGCGCAAATGCCAGTAATACCGACATTAGTACCAGTGTCTTCAACGAAAAGAGTGTTATATTTTTCATACTTGCGATTTTTACGATGTGATTGATTGTTTCAGGAGCTTTTTTTATATAGTAATTGGCAGATAAAACAAATAATACTGCCGGTTTGTTGGTGCCAGTTGAGAAAGGAGATACCGGCCAGGCTTTTTTTTAGTTAATTATTATTAATTTATCAGGGAACAGGATCATAACCACTGCCACCCCAGGGGTTGCATGAAGCTATTCGTTTTATAGTCAGCCATCCTCCCTTGAAAGGCCCGTGTTTTTTCAAGGCTTCAATTCCATATGCTGAACAACTTGGTGCATAGCGACATGAAGGAGGCAAATACGGAGAAATGGCATACTGGTAAAACCGTATGCCGCCTATCATAATTTTACTCAGAATTTTTTTCATGTATTCCAATTAAACGATCCAGTAACTCTTTTATTGCGGTTAGGGTTTCAGCCTGCGAAATACATTGTTTACCAGTATAAATGATAGCGAGATCACAATGTTTTCCTGCTCTTTTGTACTCTTCAATGATTTTATCTTTGTTTAATCTGTATGCTTCGCGGATAAGACGTTTCATGCGGTTCCTGGTGACAGCAAGCTTCAGGTTTTTCTTTGGAACAGCAATAAGAAGCTGCACCTGTGAACTTCCTTTTAGTTCTGTTTCAAAAAATAACAAACGAAATAAACCCGATTTTATGGACCTGCCTTCTTTGAATAGATTGTCTATCTGATTCTGATTACAGATTTTTTCATGTTTACGGAATGTATTTCTACTGACAGAATCAAGCATTGGCTGGTTTAATAGTGCAAAATTAGTATTTTATTATTGTAGCTGTTCGCCTTTCTGGCCTATTAACGTTAAATAACATTAAAAACCCCGGAAATAATATGTATTGCCGGGGCTTTAGGAAAACTTGCAAAATAACTTCTCCAAATAAATGTCGGATTCAGAAAAACTTTCTTATGAAGGACCGTCCTTATAGAATTTCAGTAGTAGTTCAAGGAAGGTTTTATGAGCGTAGGGCATTTCAAGCCATGCAGAAGTGAGCGCCGCTGTGAAGCAGCATATTT
>JBBRCH010000027.1:0-53405 GCA_038204995.1 Bacteroidales bacterium
AGGTCGGTTGTGTCAGTTCCCTTTAATTCAATAACAGCAATTGCGTCTTCGCCTTTTAAAATTGCTCCGTCAGCCTTTTTGCTGTTTACTATGTTCTTTAGTTCAGTTGTGAGGTTGAAATTAGGATGCGGATTGAGTGTATATCCAAAAATAGAAACAAAAAGTTCCCGTAAAAATCCCTCCTGGAATTGCTCCTCTTTGGAATTTCTGATGTTCTCCTGAATCGCAGGATTTCCAAAATAGTCTTGAAATGCCTTGTATTTCTGGTCAATCAGAACAGATTTTAATTCATTTAAATATTTTTTTTCTACCGATTTTTGAAACAAACTCATGTTATCCTTTTAATCTCATTTTTAATTTAATTATCATTCTGCAAAATACAATTCTATCGCCAGTTTCCATCCGAAAGTATCATGCTTATACGTGTGCAAGGGCAAAAAAGCATTCCGAAAAAAAATCGGGACAGGTAGTGTTAGGCTGCGAAGCAATGGTTGTTGGGCGGGCTTGAACACTCTTGCTTTTGTGCGTTGGCATATTTACTTTTTAGCTTTTAAAATCAGTTGTCAATTTATCGCTTTGTCGTTTTCGTGGCTTGCATACAACCCGCAAATACATCTCATAGAATCATACTAATCCAACCAATACAGCATATATAGTTCACTCTCAAATCATAGTATATTTTTACAAATATATAACCTATTTGGCGTAAAAAACTTGTGACTTTCATGATTCAAAAAAATATTTTCCATTTCGCTTTCTTATCCCAAACCTATTTCTAATCTTTGTGAATTGTTTAACAGCAACAAACTTATTGTATAAATAATTCTTATTCCCATGAAAACAGCCGTTAAAGACACCCCTATCGATTTTGAAATCGTAAAGGACAAGATGAAGGAACTGAATGTGCAGGTTATTGGTAAAGCCACGATCAGGGAAATTAAGCGTCTTGTCGATAATATCGAATCAGCTTCCGGTAAAAAATTCATTCGGATGGAGATGGGCATTCCCGGATTGCCTCCTTCACAGATCGGAACCGATGCCGAAATCGAAGCTTTGAAAAGAGGTGTTGCTGCTATCTATCCTGATATTGACGGAATTGCTCCGCTGAAAAAGGAAGTATCATTATTTGTTAAGAATTTTCTCAATATTGCTGTGAATCCCGCCGGATGTATACCAACCGTCGGTTCCATGCAGGGCAGTTTTGCCGCATTTATGACCTTGTCGCGCATGCACAAAGAAAGAGATACCACCTTGTTTATCGATCCCGGATTTCCGGTTCATAAACAGCAGCACAGGGTGATGGGCTACAAGTTCGACAGTTTCGATGTGTACGATTACCGCGGCGATAAACTGCGCGAAAAGCTGGAATCCTACTTTAAGAAGGGAAATATCCATTCGGTACTGTATTCAAATCCGAACAACCCATCATGGATTTGCTTTACCGAACATGAATTGCAGATAATAGGAGAACTGGCTAACCAGTACAATGTAGTTATCCTGGAAGACCTGGCTTATTTCGGAATGGATTTCCGAAAGGATTACAGCAAGCCCGGTATGCCTCCCTATCAGCCTACTGTAGCCAAATATACTGATAACTACCTGCTGATGATCAGCAGTTCGAAAGTATTCAGTTATGCCGGCCAGCGCATAGGGATGATGGTGATAAGCGATAAGTTATTCAATACGCATGCCGAGGATTTGCTCAGGTATTATTCGAGCAGTCAGTTTGGCAGGGCTATGGTATTCGGATCCATTTATTCGTTGAGTTCAGGAACCGCTCATTCAGCACAATACGCGCTGGCAGCTATGCTTAAAGCCGCAAACGAAGGCAAATTCAATTTTGTTGAAGCAGTTAAAGAATATGGCGAGAAAGCAAAAATCATGAAAAAACTGTTCCAGGATAATGGGTTCAGGATTGTGTATGATATGGATATCGATAAACCCATTGCCGATGGGTTCTATTTCACCATTATGTACCCGGGCTTCACCGGGCCGGATCTGATTGAAGAATTGATTTTTTACGGAATAAGTGCTATTTCATTGTCAATCACAGGTAGTGAGCATAATGAAGGGCTCCGGGCCTGTGTATCGCTTGTAAAACGAACCCAGTTCCCTGACCTTGAATACAGGCTGAAGAAATTTCATGAGCATCATCCCATATCGTAATTGCTGATATTTGCTTCCGGTATTTCCGTATAAAACAATAAAGCTCCTCGCAGCAAGCTGACGAGGTATCTCAGCGGAATCAGGGTCAAATCCGCTCCAAGGAGCGGGGAATATTACCCAAGAGATCCCTCGATTTCGCTCGGGATCAGTTCGACTAAATAGTTTTGTTTCTCAAAACTAAAGTCTCACTGATTTAAATCTATTATTCCCATGATTTTCCATTGAAAAAAATAGATTTTCTTTTTACAATAATAGGATATAGCAACACCAGTAAGACCTGAAAAAGCTTGTTGCAGGTAAAGCAATTTAAACTCATTTTAAATTAACACTTATTATTGCTAATGTTGCATAAAAAAAGCTTCTGATTTGTAATAAATCTCTAACTTCGCCCTCACAATTCAGTGAAACTCTTAATTATTATGGCAAAAAATAGAGGCGAAATCGTAGTGGATATCGAAAGGTGCAAAGGATGTGAAGTCTGCATACCAGCTTGTCCTGAAGTAGTTATAGCTATGGCCAAACAAGTAAACAGGAAAGGCTACCATTATGCAACGCCGGTAAACGATCTTTGTACCGGTTGTACAAATTGTGCCGTCGTTTGCCCTGATGGCGCAATTACTGTTTACCGTAAGAAATTTAATGATTAAAGCATCAAAAAAAAAACGTAAGAATGAAAGAATTACGGTTAATGAAAGGAAATGAAGCTTTTGCCGAAGCTTGTATACGTGCAGGTGCGGATGGATATTTCGGATATCCGATCACCCCGCAGTCGGAAGTAATGGAATACCTCATGGCTCAGAAAACTCAGGAGCGAACAGGTATGGTAACTTTGCAGGCCGAAAGTGAAATAGCAGCTATAAATATGGTTTACGGAGGTGCAGGTTGCGGAAAACGCGTCCTGACATCATCATCAAGCCCTGGAATTAGTCTGAAACAGGAAGGGATCTCTTATATTGCAGGTTCGGAACTGCCATGTTTAATTCTTAACGTAGTTCGCGGAGGACCCGGCTTAGGTACCATTCAACCTTCGCAGAGCGATTATTTCCAAAGCACAAAAGGCGGCGGACATGGCGATTATAAATTAATAGTTCTGGCGCCTGCATCCGTTCAGGAAATGGCTGATTTTGCCGGACTTGGATTTGAACTGGCTTTCAAATACCGCAACCCGGTACTTGTACTTTCGGATGGCGCTATCGGCCAGATGATGGAAAAAGTTGAACTTGATGTTCAGAAGCCACGGTTCACGATGGAAGAAATCAAAAAGAATACTCCCTGGGCCACTGTAGGTAAAACTCCTGATCGTGAACACAATATTATCACTTCTCTCGACCTGGATTCGCTCAAAATGGAGCAGCATAACCATGTGCTGCAAGCGAAATACCGCAAAATTGAAGAAGATGAAGTGCGTTACGAAAAGATAAACTGTGAGGATGCAGAATACGCTTTTGTTGCTTATGGCACCAGCGCCCGCATCTGTCAGAAAGCCATTGAAATTGCACGTGCTGAAGGAATAAAGGTTGGACTCATGAGACCCATTACGTTGTTCCCTTTCCCGAAGAAAATACTGAGTGAAATGACCAAAAAGGTAAAGGGAATCCTTTGTGTGGAGATGAGTGCCGGACAAATGATTGAAGACGTAAAACTTGCTGTTGAAGGTCGGGTAAAAGTGGAACATTTCGGTCGTTACGGTGGTATCGTACATTCACCTTCAGAAATCGTAGAAGCATTAAAGAAACAAATTATCGGAGGATAGGATTATGGCTGAATTTAAAACAAATGCTGAAATAGTGCAACCGGAAAACCTGGTTTATAAACGCACCGATCTTCTTACCGAAAAAGCGCTCAGCTATTGCCCGGGTTGCGGACACGGTACTGCTCACCGGATTATAATGGAAGTTATTGAAGAAATGGGTATTCAATCCGATACAATTGGTGTAGCGCCGGTTGGTTGTTCGGTACTTGCCTATGAGTTTATGGATATTGATATACAACAAGCCGCCCATGGTCGTGCCCCTGCTGTAGCTACAGCCATAAAAAGATTATTTCCCGAAAAATTCGTTTTTACTTACCAGGGCGACGGCGACTTAGCTGCTATTGGCACAGCTGAAACCATACATGCCTGCAATCGCGGGGAGAACATGACCATCTTTTTTATAAATAATGGTATCTACGGAATGACCGGAGGTCAAATGGCTCCTACAACCCTGCCAGGCATGAAATCGAGCACCTCACCGTACGGCCGTGACATAAAAACCATGGGCAATCCGCTGAAAATGACCGAATTGGTGGCTACCCTCCCTGGCACTATTTATGTTACACGCCAGGCAGTTCATACTCCATCCGCTGTTCGCAAAGCAAAAAGAGCAGTTCGTAAAGCCTTTGAGAATCAGAAACTGAACAAAGGACTTTCCTTTGTCGAAATTGTCTCAAACTGCAATTCAGGATGGAAGATGACACCACTGCAATCGAACGAATGGATGGTTGATAACATGTTCCCGTTTTATCCTATGGGTGATATAAAGGTGAATGACGATAAATAAGCTGAATCACTTTACACAAGCATTAAAATTTTTAAAAATGACTGAAGAAATAATCATAGCCGGTTTTGGCGGACAAGGAGTACTCTCGATGGGAAAAATTCTTGCCTACTCCGGAGTAATGCAAAAAAAAGAAGTGAGCTGGATGCCTTCTTACGGACCTGAAATGCGCGGCGGAACGGCGAACGTCACGGTAATTATCAGCGACGAACGCATCAGTTCACCTATACTGAATGCTTACGATACAGCTATTATTCTCAACCAGCAATCGCTTGACAAATTTGAGAATGCAGTAAAACCCGGCGGACTGCTGATATACGATCCAAATGGTATCACACGTTTGCCGGAGAGGAAGGATATAAATATTTATTCGATTGAAGCTGCTGAAATGGCCGGTAAACTCGGACTTTCAAAAGTATTCAATATGATCGTACTTGGTGGTTATTTAAAGCTGAAACCTATTGTTGATATGGAATATATCCATAAAGGCCTGGAGAAATCACTTCCAGCGCGCCATCATGTTATGATTCCTGAAAACGAGAAAGCCATTGAAACCGGAAAAGGACTGATTAACCCGGTACTTGTTCTTAATTAAATAATTGATAGTTATCTTTTTATGGAAGACTGCTCTGAAAAGGGTGGTCTTTTTTTTAAGGGCTTGGGGGTTGGGTTTGGGTTTGAAGGGTTTCAGAATTGTTTCAGGGTTTCAAGGTTTTAGGGTACTTGGTTTCAGAGTTTCAGAGTTTCAGAGTTGCAAGGTTAAAGGGTACCAGGGCACATGGGTTCAAGGGTTCAAAGGTATAGAGTTCAAGTTCCCATTTTAACCTTTGCCTTTTAAGATTTGCGGATTATCGTGGTGCACCTTACTTTTGTAAAATGAATTCAACTCATCAGCAGCTTTTCGAACTTCTTGAAGAGAAAGCCTCCTTTTATAACAATCCTGAATTTATTGAAAATGATCCCATCAGCATCCCTCATCTTTTTACACGGAAAGAAGATATAGAAATTGCAGGTTTCTTGTCAGCAACTCTTTCATGGGGCCAGCGGGGAACCATAATCCGCAATGGCCGTGAACTGATAAACCGCATGGGAAATACGCCTTTCGATTTTGTATGCCATGCTTCTGCAAAGGAGATTGATTCATTATCCTCGTTCGTCCATCGTACTTTCCAGGGAGAGGACTGTATTTACTTTATCCATGCCCTTCAGCAGATTTACTTATATCATAACGGATTAGAAGCTGTTTTGAACAAAGGATATATGCCAAATCACAGCCTGAAAGAGGCCATCAGTAAATTCAGGGCAACCTTTTTCAGTTTTGAGCATCTGCACAGAACCCGAAAACATGTGTCCGACCCGATGGCTGGTTCAGCTTCAAAACGATTAAACATGTACCTCAGATGGATGGTCAGAAATGACAATAAAGGCGTTGATTTTGGTATTTGGAAAAGCATCAGTACGGCGGATTTACTCTGCCCGCTCGACCTTCACTCAGGGAAAGTCGCGCGCAGACTTGGTTTACTTGAACGCACACAGGATGACTGGCGGGCGGTTGAAGAGCTGACAGCTAATTTGCGTACTTTTGACCCGTCGGACCCGATAAAGTATGACTTTGCACTTTTCGGTACCGGGGTGAATGAAAAATATACGTTAGAATACCCTATCACATAATGGAAAGTATTGATATTCAAAATTTTATTCAGGAAAACTCAGCCGTATTGCTCTATTTTTATAATGATAGTTGTGCACCATGCAAAGTACTGAGACCGAAAGTGAAGGAACTGGTAGAAACAGATTTTCCAAAAATAATGTTCAGGTTGATCCATGCTGATCAATATGCTGCTGCATCTGCCCATTATGGCGTTTTTGCTTCACCTACCTTGATTGTATTTTTTGAAGGAAAGGAATATATCCGTGAAAGCAAAAATATATCAATCAGTGAGTTACATGATAAAATTGAAAGGATTTACAACTTGCTATTTTAGTTAGGTTAAGCTCTAAGTTAATCTCCCGGATTACAAATAAATTTATTTTTCAGCTCAAAAGCAATAAAGTATTTTAACTTCTTAACGAATGAACATTCGGTAAAACGAGTTGTTTTATGTTTAATAATCCAACCAAAAAATTAAACAATTTAAACAATTTAAACAATTTAAACAATTAGTTAAAATGAAAATCCTAACAATAACGTTGAGTTTGTTTTTTGCAGGAGTGGTAAGTTTTGCTCAGCAGACAAATTTTTATAGTTTTAAAACAAAAACTATTGATGGCAAAGCTTTCGATCTGTCCAGCCTGAAAGGTAAAAAAGTTTTGGTAGTTAATACAGCCTCCAAATGCGGAAATACTCCACAATACAAAGACCTGCAGGCTCTTTATCAAAAATATGGTGGTGAAAAGTTTGTTATCATCGGTTTTCCTGCCAATAATTTTATGCGCCAGGAACCTGGAACCAATGCTGAAATCAAACAATTTTGCACCGAGAATTACCAGGTGACTTTCCCGATGATGCAGAAAATATCGGTGAAAGGCGACGACATAGATCCTATTTACAAATGGCTGACAACCAAATCACTGAATGGTAAAATGGATGCAGAAGTAAGCTGGAATTTTCAGAAATTCATGATCGACGAAAAAGGCAATCTTGTTGATATGGCAAGTCCCAGGACCAAGCCTTTCGACGATCAGATTGTAAAATGGATTGAAGGTAAAAAGTAAGCAGTTAAAAATACTGCGGACAGGTTAAATTCCTTCATCCATTCAGTAACTAATCCCTGATTCGCGAATCAAACATACCAGGAGGGCGGCTTATTTAATTGTTGTTCCTGAAATTTGGGATATATAATTTTGGACTTTTGATTTAATAAATTGTCCTCCGCTAATTTAGGTAGTATAAATTCCCAACCGGATCAGGTTTTCTGAATCCGGTTTTTCATTTTTTTTGATTTTTATATCTTTAACATCGCCAAGGCAATAGCTTGAAAACGGGCACTAAGCCTATTTTGCGCAGAATCTTGAGGTTACGATAATAATGCATATTTTTATAGCGTAGAAACTAATGCATATCCGTTATGAACGATTTCAGCAATACAGTTACAGCCAGAAAGGTGATGCAGGCATTTGCCATCGAAACACAGGCCATTCAAAAATATTTGTGGTTTGCCAAAGTAGCTGCCAAAGAAGGGTATCAGCAAATTGCGGCTATCTTTACCGAAACTGCTGAACAGAAGAAGTCACATTCCAAAACGCTTTTCCGTTTTCTCGAAAATTGCGAACTTGAAATAACATCTTCGTTCAAAGCTGAATCCATAGGTACAACTCCCGAAAACCTGAAAGCAGCTTTTGAAGCCGAAACCGATCAATACAGCACTTTATTTGCCGGGTTTGAACAGGTAGCCTGGGATGAAGGATTTAAACAGATTGCCACCAAACTGAAGTTGTTCCGGCAGATTAAGAAATTTTATGCCGGCCGCTTCGAGAACCTGGCAGCGAATGTCCAAAACGGTACTGTGTTTAAAAAAGATAAGAAAGTTAAATGGATATGTCGCAAGTGCGGATTAATTTACGAAAGTGAACGTGCTTTGAAAAACTGTCCCGGATGTGAGCATCCACAAGCCTATTTTGAGATACTTGCCGAGAATTATTAAATTTTCGGAACATTGATTCACTTATTTTTGTTACATTATATACAATACCTTAAAAACTCTTCAAAGCATGTCGGTCAAAATTACCAAAAAGCCTCTCCAGGTTACTTCTGAAGCATTCAATAAGGAACAAGTATTAAATGATTACCGCCTTGCCAACGAAAGCCGGCAGGCCAGCCTGCTGGGGCGTCGTGAAGTACTGACCGGAAAAGGGAAGTTTGGTATTTTTGGCGATGGCAAGGAAGTAGCACAATTGGCTATGGCCAGGGTTTTCCGCAACGGAGACTGGCGCTCAGGATATTATCGCGACCAAACCTTTATGCTGGCAGCCGGAATGATGAAAGTGGAGGAAATCTTCGCCCAGATTTACGGTGATACCGATGCTGAATTCAATCCAATGAATGCGGGCCGCCTTATGAACAATCATTTTGCCACCCGAAGTCTTGATGAACAAGGACATTGGAAAAACCTGACGGAACAAAAGAATTCATCTGCAGATATTTCACCCACGGCAGGGCAAATGCCTCGCCTGCTTGGACTTGCCCTTACATCTAAACTTTTTCGAACTAACCCTGCTTTAGCTCATTTAACCGAAATTTCGAATAACGGGAATGAAGTTGCATTTGGTACCATAGGCGATGCCAGTACCAGCGAAGGACATTTCTGGGAAACGATAAACGCTGCAGGTGTTTTGCAGGTTCCGGTGGCCATGTCAGTTTGGGATGATGGTTTTGGTATTTCTGTGCCAAACAATTTACAGACAACCAAGTCGAGTATTTCGGAAGTGCTCAGGGGTTTTGAGAAAACGGAAGAAAAAGACGGCTTCGTGATATATACCGGGAAAGGGTGGGATTATGCCGGAATGTGCAAAATGTATGGGGAAGGTGTTGACTATTGCCGTAAAAATCATGTTCCGGTTTTATTCCATATTACCGAAGTAACTCAACCACAGGGACATAGCACTTCCGGTTCACACGAGAGATATAAAACGGCGGAGAGGTTGCAATGGGAAAAGGAATACGACGGTATCAGGCAAATGCGGAAATGGATCATAGCTGAAAGTATTGCTTCAGTTGATGAACTTTATAATATTGAAAATGAAGCGGTTGAAAAGGTAAAACATGCGAAGAAACTGGCCTGGAATAATTACCAGAAACCGCTTTCCCATCTGCGCGATGACTTTCTTCGTATTGCTGATGTAACAACCTGTAATTGCGCAAAAACGGCAAAAATCAATTCAATCAAAGATGATTTGCGTAAGATAGCCGAACCCATCCGAAAGGATATCATGTCGTCAGCAAAAAAAATACTGCGGTTGATCTGCGATTCATGTAGTAACCCTTCCAACTCATTAAAAACCAATGTATCCGCCTGGCTTGACAGAGAATTGGGTGTAAGTCACGAAAAATTCAACACACGGCTTTACAGCGATTCAGCAGAGTCAGCGCTCAAGATAACACCTGTTAAACCCGAATATTCTGATGATGCATTACTGATTCCCGGCAGGGAAATCCTTCGCGACAACTGGGATTACCAGTTTGCTCAGAATGAAAAACTGGTTTTGTTTGGTGAAGATGTGGGTAAGATCGGAGGAGTAAATCAAACCTATGAAGGCTTGCAGGCAAAATATGGTGATAACAGGATTTTTGACACCGGTATACGCGAGGCAACTATAATCGGCCAGGGCATTGGAATGGCTATGCGCGGATTACGCCCGGTAGCCGAGATTCAATATTTCGACTATTTGCTATACGGGCTTCAACCCATCAGCGATGACCTTGCAACTTTACAATATCGCACAAGGGGCGGTCAGAAAGCGCCAATGATTATCATTACACGTGGCCACCGGCTCGAGGGCATCTGGCATTCAGGTTCGCCTCTAAGCATGGTAATTAACAGTATACGAGGCGTTTATGTTCTTGTTCCACGCGATATGACCCGGGCAGCAGGTTTTTATAATACTATGCTTCAATCCGACGAACCTGCACTTATCATCGAACCCCTGAATGCTTATCGCTTACGCGAGAAAAACCCTTCGAACATTGGGGAATTCAGAATTCCGATCGGCATTCCTGAAATTATTGAACATGGAAGTGATGTTACGCTGGTAACCTACGGTTCGTGTGTGCGCATTGCACAGGATGCGGTGGCTCAACTGCGCGACTTTAAAATTTCAGTCGAACTCATTGATGTTCAAAGTCTTGAGCCTTTTGATATTCATGGAATGATTGCCCAGTCGCTTAAAAAAACGAATAAAATTGTATTTTTCGATGAGGATGTTCCGGGAGGCGCTACTGCCTATATGCTTCAAAAGGTTATAGAAGAGCAAAAAGGATTCCAATTTCTTGATGCTGTTCCTCTTACAGTAACTGCTCAGGCCCACAGAGCTGCATATGGAACTGACGGTGATTATTTCTCAAATCCCAATGCTGAAGATGTTTTCGATTGTATTTATAATATGATGCACGACTACAATCCGGGTAAATATCCTAAAATATTCTAAACCATCTGATTAAGAAGAAGCTGAAACTATGCACATTCCTGTTCGGTGACATATTTAAAAGATTCAATGAAAATTCCCATTGCTGTTTTTGTGCTAATATATATTTTATTATTCACCACTAAATCCTTATTTTGCTTACCATGATTTATCAGGTTGACCTTCTGATTCAATTATTAATTGCTACTTTTGCCGAAAGCAGCATGTAGCAAATCATCTACCATGAAACGTTTTTTATACTACCTTCTACCTGTTTCTTACCGCTTGTTTGCCAGGCGGTTGTATTACCTGCCAATCGACACTTTTGATACCATCACAGGTCGCAGGCCGGATGGAGTACCTCCCAGGGGTAAAATCTTTATTGGCCCGGGAGATTACGTGAAACTCGGCGAAAAATTTCTTGGGTATTTCAGGGATCTGGCCGGATTAAAACCAGACCATAAAGTTCTCGATATCGGATGTGGTATCGGACGTATGGCTTTGCCCCTGACACGATATCTAAGCGATGGCGGTTCTTATGATGGATTTGATATTGTAAAAAGCGGGATTGATTGGTGCAAAGAAAATATCTCAGATAAATATCCGGATTTCCGCTTTCTTTATACAGGACTGTATAATCAACTCTACAATACTTCGGATAAAGATGATGCCAGCCATTTTGTTTTCCCTTATCCTGACGGTCATTTTGATTTTGTTTTCCTGACTTCCGTTTTTACGCACATGATGCCTGCCGAAGTTGAGCATTATATTTATGAAATAGGCCGTGTTATGAAACCCGGAGCAACCTGCCTGATGTCTTTCTTTCTTGTAAACTGCGAATCGGAGGATCTCATGATCAGTAAGCCTACACATATGAATTTCCCTGTAAATAAAGGCTTCTACAGGCTTCATTCGTCACAGGTTGATACGGCAAATGTAGCTTATGATGAAGAATGGCTTCTGGGGAAACTGGAAACTGCCGGATTGAAAACTGATAGTATTAAGTATGGTCAGTGGTGTGGCCGCAAAAATTATACCGACTATCAGGACCTGGTAATTTGCAGCAAATTATAACAGATCAGGACTGATACCAATCTGAAAAAAGAGATTTAATTTTTCAGTTATCTTTAAAAATATAAATACCAGGTTTCAAATTCCAAATTCCAAATTCAAAGGGCAAAAATGGAAAAAAGAAATGATCTTTGCGACAGACTGCTGCAGTTTGGTATGGATGTAATTCTATATTTGCGCACAGTCAAAAACTCCGTAGAAACACTGGATATGAAACGACAGCTGGTTAAAGCATTAACATCCAGTGGTGCAAATTATGAAGAATCCCAAGGCTCTCCTACCCGACACTATGCCAAAACTAAAATCGGCATTGTATTGAAAGAAATGCGTGAATCAAATTATTTTCTGCGAATATTTAATCAGTCGAAGGTCGGAGATGTGAAACAAAGTGAATATCTTGTCAAAGATTCATCAGAATTTAAATCGATTTTAGCCTCAATCATAAATAAACTATAGAAATCTGATATTTGAAATTTGGGTCTTGAATTTTGGAATTTAGAAAAATAAAATCACACTTCATCTCATTTTAAGCATAACTTTGAGTTAAGTTTAAGATATTTGCTCCCCCAACACCTCCCCTGCATTTGAAACTCTCGGTAATTATAGTCAGTTACAATGTGAAGCACTTCCTCGAACAGTGCCTTCATTCAGTGCGCGCAGCCAGTTCAGGTATTAAAACTGAAATTTTTGTGGTTGATAATGCATCGGTGGATGGCTCAGTTAAGATGGTGCTGGAAAAATTTCCGGAAGTAAAATGTATTGCAAACCAGGATAACCCTGGTTTTGCTAAGGCTAACAACCAGGCTATCAGGAAATCAGGAGGAGAATACATTTTGTTATTAAATCCTGATACTATAGTTGAAACAGACACTTTCTCCAAAATAATCGCTTTTATGGATACACATGTCGATGCCGGCGGCTTGGGTGTAAAAATGGTAGATGGAAGCGGGCGGTTCCTGCCCGAGTCGAAACGTGGTTTACCCACGCCGGGAGTAGCTTTTTACAAAATTTTCGGTTTATCACGTTTGTTTCCGAAATCGAAAACGTTCAATAAGTATCACCTTGGTTACCTGGATAAAGATAAAACCAATCAGGTTGAAATATTGGCAGGTGCATTTATGCTGATGCGCAAATCGGTTCTGGATAAGGTAGGATTGCTCGACGAAGCATTTTTTATGTACGGTGAAGATATCGACCTCTCCTACCGGATTATTAAAGCAGGATTTCATAATTATTACTTTCCTGATGCACGAATAATCCATTACAAAGGCGAAAGCACAAAAAAAGGCAGTCTGAACTATGTTTTCGTGTTCTATCATGCAATGATCATTTTTGCACGAAAACATTATTCTGCAAAAAATGCCCGCTTGTTTTCGATGCTGATTAACATGGCCATCTACTTCAGGGCTTTCCTGTCCATAGTTAGCAGGGTACTGAAAAATACGATATTACCCCTGGCTGATGCTGCATTGTTGTATGCCGGGCTGGCTCTGATTGCACGGCTATGGGAACAACGTGTGATTTATCCCTGGGGCGGACATTATCCTGTTGAGCTTTATCTGTTTGTGATTCCCCTGTTTATAGCTACATGGTTGATAAGTATATACTACTCTGGTGGCTACGACAAACCTTTGAGTCTATGGAGAGCTTACCGCGGATTAGTCGCCGGAACAATAATTATCCTCGTCATTTATGCACTTTTGCCTGAGCATTTCAGGTTTTCACGCCTGCTGATCCTCACCGGGACGGCGTGGGGCGTTATTGTCCTTTCGGTTGCACGAATGTTGTTGCATGCAATGCGGATCGGCGGATACAGGATCAATGCAAGCAAAACCAAAAGGTTTGCTGTTGTGGGTGCTGAACCCGAAGTAAAGCGCGTTGCCGATCTTTTGCAGAAAACGCTTTACAATCCGGGATTTATCGGGTTAATCAATAGCAGTGCGCAAAAGAGTGATAAAAATGAATTCCTGGGAAATATATCGCAGATTAAGGATATTATTAACATTTATAAAATTGATGAACTTATTTTCTGCGCAAAGGATATGCCTGCCGAAAACATCATCGACCAAATGTCGGCGCTGCAACACACACAGATAGACTATAAAATAGCGCCACCTGAAAGTATGTCAATCATAGGCAGTAAATCAATTGATACTGCTGGTGATTTGTATGTAATTGACATTAATTCAATTGGAAAATTTCAAAACAGGCGGAGCAAACGGGTTTTTGATGTGGTTATCAGCATATCCTTGCTGGCTTCATACCCTTTAACTGTTTTTATTACGGGACACCCTTTACGTTACCTGAAAAATATATTCGACGTGCTCTTTGGTTTCCTTTCAATCACAGGTTACTACCCTGTTGATCAGAATGAACACAGAATGCCTGCAATTCGTAATGGAATCATTTTTCCTACAGATGTTTTGGATCAGCAAAATCCTGATCCGCAAACCATAACAAGGTTAAATATGTTGTATGCCCGTGATTACAGAATAAGCAACGAATTCCGGCTGTTATATAAAGGATTCCGGAAGTTGGGCCGAAAACAGTTTACACATTGAACCAAACAGCGTATTTATTTGTTGAGGTATAGAGGATAAGAAATTGAACAAAAGTGAAGGAATTGCCAATATAGGAATTACTGAATAAAAGTTGAGTATTTAAAATGATTTTAATTTTAAGGTATAAAATTTTAGTCTAACTTTAAGTGCTTAAAACCTAAGCAGAATCTTCATATTGCAAAGAGAAACAAGAAATTAATTATAAAAGCATAACCCCATATCATGGCAAATTTTGAACTGGTAATGCCAAAACTTGGTGAAAGTATAATTGAGGCAACCATTGTGCGCTGGCATAAAAAAGAAGGCGATCAGGTAGTAGAAGATGAGTCGATTGCCGACCTGGCTACCGATAAAGTGGATTCGGAAATCCCTTCACCTGTTGAAGGAACTGTTACCAAATTGTTTTTTAAAGAAGGTGATGTTGTTCCCGTTGGAAAAGTGATAGCCATCATTAATATGGGAGGTGATGGAGAAGTGGTGGTTCCTGCTGAAAGCCAGGCAATACCCGAACCTGAAATCCCGGAAACTAAAACCGAACCGGCTTCTATCGCACCGGCAGCAAATGATGTTGAAGCTGATATTGAAAGTGATCGCTTCTATTCACCTTTGGTGCGCAGCATTGCCAAACAGGAAAACATACCCTTACGCGAACTTGCATCTGTTCCCGGAACCGGTAAAGATAACCGGCTTACCAAGCAGGATTTACTCGGATATATTCAGACTCGTGGAACAAAACCGTCTCCTGCCCCGCAACTTGCTTCCGAAAAGCCTAAAGTTCAAGCTCCTGTGGTCACCTCATCTACCGGTGATATTGTGATTGAAATGGACCGCATGCGAAGGCTTATTGCCGATCATATGGTAATGTCGAAGCAGGTTTCGCCCCATGTAACTTCATTTATCGAAGTGGACGTTACCAATATTGTTCGCTGGCGCGAAAAAATCAAGGACAGTTTTGCAAAGCGCGAAGGACAAAAAATTACGTATACTCCTTTGTTTGTCGAAGCTGCTGCCAGGGCACTCCGAGAATTTCCCAATGTAAATGCTTCGATCGACGGCTATAAGATTATCCAGCGTAAAGCTATAAACATTGGCATGGCAGCAGCCTTACCGGATGGTAACCTGATAGTTCCGGTAATAAAAAATGCGGATCAGAAAAACCTTCTCGGAATTGTTAAGGATGTAAACGACCTGGCCGATCGTTCGCGAAAAAACAAACTGAATCCTGACGATATTGCCGGAGGAACATTTACCATCACAAATTTCGGATCGTTCGACAGCCTGACAGGGGTTCCTGTTATCAATCAGCCACAGGTTGCCATACTTGGCATAGGAACCATTAAAAAACGTCCCTGGGTGCTCGAAACTGCCGAGGGCGACGTGATTGCAATCCGTCATATCTGTATGCTTTCACTTTCCTACGATCACAGGCTTGTTGATGGAGCCCTGGCCGGTCAGTATATCAAACGGGTACAACAGCTCCTCGAAGGCTTTGACGTAAATATGGTCATATAAAATACCAGGTAAAAAATTGAAAACAGATAAGTCGTATGTGACAATCTTAAACAAGTAACCTGAATACAGAATAGCCCGGCAGTTTTATTAGCCGGGTTTTTCTTTTTACACCTGAAAAATCAATACTTTAGCCATTTAACCAATACTATATTACCCCAAGAGCTAAATCATGCAACTTAATCTTACCAAACCACTGATCATATTCGACCTCGAAGCAACCGGCGTAAGCGTTGGCAGCGACAGGATAGTAGAAATTGCCATGATAAAAGTATTTCCTGACGGACATGAAGAAGTTCGAAGGCACCTCATAAACCCTACCATACCTATACCTGAAGTGGTGATTGCCATTCATGGCATTACGGATGAAATGGTTAAGAATGAACCAACTTTTAAAGAACTTGCAGGCAACCTGAATTCATTTATAGGAAACAGTGATCTGTCAGGTTATAATTCTATAAAATATGATATACCACTGCTGGTGGAGGAGTTTTTACGGGCTGGTATTGAATTTGATTTGAAGAACCGGCGCATAATCGATGTGCAGAATATTTTTCATAAAATGGAACCGCGCACACTGAAAGCGGCATACAAGTTTTATTGCCAGAGCGAACTAGTCAATGCCCATAGTGCCGAGGCTGATACAAGGGCAACCTATGAAGTGCTTAAGGCACAGCTCCAGCGTTACGAAGGAGTTGAATATCTTGATAAGGAGGGAAATGCCTCAACACCAGTGGTGAATGATATGAAAGCACTCGATGAATTTTCCTACTACAACCGAAATGCTGACCTGGTCGGGCATATTATTTTCAACGCAAAAGGACAGGAGATCATCAATTTCGGAAAACATAAGGGCAAAGTAGTGGAGGAGATTTTCAAAACCGAACCTTCTTACTACGACTGGATGATGAAGGGAGATTTCCCGCTTTCGACCAAAAGGACCATTACCGCTATAAAATTGAGAAATTTTAATAAAGGTTGAAAAGCTACAGGCTGTAGGATTTTTAATAACAGGAAACATGAAACTCCGTAACTAAAAACCAGCAATCTGAAACAAGCAACCTGATACAATACTTTATCACCATGAAAATCATCTGCATAGGCCGTAACTACGCCGAACATGCCAAAGAACTGAACAATGCCGTTCCAACCGAGCCGGTATATTTCATGAAACCCGATTCATCGCTGCTTACCCGCAACCGTCCGTTTTTTTATCCTGATTTTACAAAGGATTTGCATTATGAATGCGAAATAGTACTGCGAATCAATAAGGTTGGCAAATGCATCAATGAAAAATTCGCACTTAGTTATATTGATGCCATAGGCATCGGTATTGATTTTACAGCCCGCGACCTGCAGCAAAAAGCCAAGGAAAAAGGATTGCCCTGGGAAAAAGCTAAAGCTTTCGACTTCTCCGCTCCTATCAGCAGTTTTATAAAAGTTGAAGAATTTGAAGATATGCATCAGATTGCTTTCAGCCTGAAAAAGAATGGCGAAACCGTTCAGCAGGGAAATACAAAAGATATGATTTTTTCCTACCCTGCCATTATTGCTTATGTTTCGCAATTTATGACCCTGAAAACGGGTGATTTTATTTTTACCGGAACCCCTGCAGGGGTTGGTCCGGTTGCTATCGGCGACAAGTTGGAGGCTTTTATCGGGGAGAAGAAAATGCTTACAGTAAATATTAAGTAAAGAGTTTTGGGGTATTACTGTAGCCAGGTATAAACACTATGACGATCCTGCTTAATATCAGAGCATTACAAATTAGGAGAGAGCTGGAAAATTCAGGCCCTGGAATAATTATTCTTACAGGGCTATTCTTATTCCTGATGTATGCTTCCTATACTGTTTTCCTAAAAAAACCGGATGCATATTATCTCACAGCCTTCCTCTTCAGTATTTGTTTATCCATTCAATCCTATCGCAAGGACAAATTATTTGTTTACTCTCATATTCAAAATCCTCATAAAGAAATCTATACGGAATATTTTATACTTACTTTTCCCTTTGCTGTACCAAGCTTGTTCACAGTTAACTGGTACTGTTACCCTGTTTTACTGCTATTGCTGCTGATTGTTCCATTACAGAAATACTCTTTTAAACAAAAAACCTATTTTAAAAACATTTCAGCGATTATTCCACCCGCTGACTTTGAATGGATCAGCGGTTTCAGAAAATCATTCCTGTTTCTTATTCCTTTATATGGTTTGGCTATTGCGTTCAGCTGGTTCAGGATTTTACCTTTATTCATACTATGGTTTATCACAGTAGCAATAGCGTCTTTTTATACCGAATGTGAACCTCTGCATATTCTTAAAGAAAATGACCTTTCGTCAAAAAAATTTCTCAGCCGGAAACTGATTCAACATTCAAAGTTTATACTGCTGCTTTATATCCCTGTTCTGGTGATAAATACAATTTTCAACATTGAATATTGGTTGTTGAACTTATTTTTCATCCCCATTCAACTTGCCTTAGTATGGTATGCTATCTGCTTAAAATATTCAGTCTATCAACCGAATAAAAATTCAATCGGAAACAGCATTATATTGTCGCTGGTAAGTATGGGCTCTATAGTCCCTTATCTCTTACCTATACCACTATTTATGGCAATCGTAACCTATTATAAGGCAAAAAAGAACCTTAAAAATTATTTGAATGATTAAAGTACAAAACGTAAGTGTCAGCTATTCTGATAAAAAAGTATTGGATAAGCTCTCATTCGATTTTTCAACAAATCAGGTTTACGGAATTGTGGGTCTGAATGGTGCCGGCAAGACTACTTTTTTCAATGTTTTCTCAACAAACTTAAAAATTGATTCGGGCAGTATGCATTTTAATGAAATTGACATTACTCATAAAGATATTGCCTATCTGGAAACTGTTAATTTCTTTTATTCAAAAATTACCGGGAACGAGTATTTAAAAATATTCAAACAAACCAATCCTGATTTTAATCTTGATACTTTACAACAATTTTTAAAACTGCCTCTTAACGACCTTATTGAAACATACTCAACCGGTATGAAAAAAAAACTTGCGTTGCTGGGAGTATTAAAACAAGACAAGAAAATTTTTTTATTAGACGAACCCTTTAACGGGCTCGACCTTGAAACAAATAAGATTCTGGAATTAATAATAATCGCGCTGAAGGAAAAATCGAAAACTGTGTTTGTATCCTCACACATTATTGACCCTCTTCTAAAAGTTTGTGATGAAATTCTTGTTTTAGAAAATGGCAGGTTTACCAAAACATTTAATAAAGAAAATTTTCACAGGATTGAAGATGAGCTTTTCAAAGATCTGAAAGCTGAGGCTAAAATAATAATATCTGATTCAATATGAATTGTAAGATTTAACGTATTGATTATAATATAGTTGATTTGTAAAAGAGCTATTCTCCGGATTTTAACAGATTATCAGTGAATTAAATCTATGGTGTGAGAATAAGATATGATGAAAATTCAGATTCTTCTCCAAACCCAGATTAATGAACACAAAATCCTTCAATTAAATTTTATATCATTTATAACCTCGATCCCCGCAGCCGTATTTAACTTTTTAACCAGTTTACTCCGCTGGTAGGTCAGTTCCTCACGAAGTGCCGCCGAATCGACTTTAACGAACAAAATTCTATCTTTAATGTACATCTGGTTTGTGTGCCGGGAAATTTGTTTTCCTGTAACCTCTTCCCAGGCACTTATTATCCGTGTTTCATTCAGTTTTGATTCCAGGTTATTATCTTTCAGGAAAGCTGAAATAGCGTCTTTTAAAAGTATTTCGTTTGATTTTTTCATTGCTATCCAAAATTATTCAATATTTAAAATCCACCGATCCTCCATGTATTTCGAATACACGGTGGTTAATGGCAACTTTCTCAAAAGTAAGCCTTATCCGTTCAGGCTCAGTATCGGTAATAAATACCTGTCCAAAATTATCGTTATCGACCAGTTGAATGATCTGTTGTACGCGACCCGGATCAAGTTTGTCGAAAATATCGTCGAAAAGCAGAATGGGTTTAAATCCAATCAGGTTGCGGGTGAAGTCAAACTGTGCCAGTTTGAGCGCCACAGCGAAAGATTTTTGTTGACCCTGCGAACCGAATCTTTTTACAGGGTAGCCTTCCAGGTTAAAGATAAAATCATCCTTATGCACCCCTGCCGATGAATACCTGAGCAACTGATCCTTCGTAAATGCTTCATTTGCTACATCCAGGTACATTGCATCCGAAAGTTGCGATTCATATTCAATGCTTACATTTTCGGGGCGACCGCTAATGAACTCAAAATAATGTCTGAAAATTGGTGCAAATCCTTCGAGAAAAGTTTTCCGTTTGTCACTGACGTTGGTGGCCGGTGCCATCATCTGCTCATCAATCAGCAACAAAAGACCTCTGTCGACCTGTCGTCGCTCAGCAAATTGCTTAAGGAGTCCGTTTCGCTGCTCAAGCAACTTGTTATATCGAATCAGGTTGTCAAGGTATGACTTATCAAACTGGGAAATTACGGCATCAATAAATTTCCTCCTGATATCGCTGCCTTCGTTGATAAGGTCACGGTCATAAGGTGAAACCATCACACAAGGATATTGGCCGATATGATCCGAAATGCGGTCATAATCCTTCTGATTGATGCGGAATTGTTTCTTGACTCCAGCTTTCTGTATGCAACTCACCTGGTTAGGAAGCCCTCCATTACGGTGGAAAGTGCCATGAATGGCGAAAAAAGGTTCACTATGACGTATATTCTGCTGGTCGATCGAATTGAAATAACTCTTGGTAAAGGATAGGTAATATATAGCATCCAGCAGATTGGTTTTGCCTGCGCCATTATTGCCGACAAAACAATTTATCTTATCCGAGAAAGCCATTTCCTGCTCTTCGAAATTCTTGAAATTTATGATTTTCAGCGTTTTAAGATGCACAATAGTTTATCGGTTCAGTTGAATATGAGGGATTTGTTCCTTCACAAATTTAGTGTTTTAAATTGGTTGAAGAATAAAATGTTATCAAACTCAGGTGAATCACATCCTGGATTTTTAAACCACTGAGGCAAGTAGGGCACTAAGGAACACTAAGAAATGGTTTTTAAATGTAAAGCTACCTGTTCAATCAGCCATCCGGGTGTTGAGGTAGCGCCGGTTATACCAACGAAATCTGTATTAATAAACCATTGATTGTCAATATCTTTAATATCGCTGATATAATAGCTTTTTACATTTACAGATTTAGAAATGCCAAATAAATATGCACCGTTGGCACTATTATTGCCCCCGACAAAAATAATAACATCATGTTCGGCGGCAAATTTTCGCAATGCCGGAGCCCTGCCCGAAACCTGTTTGCAAACACTCTTATAGATTTCCAGGTCAGTATTCCCTGCTTCAATCATCCTCTCCTTAATAACTGCTGCTATTGCCTGGTAAACTTCAGCATCCATGGTTGTTTGCGAAAAAAGACGGACAGGTTTTGAAAATTCAATCTTCCCAAGATCATCTACATTGCTGACAACAATAGCCGCATTACCGGCATTTCCATTGAGCCCTGCAATTTCGGCATGTCCTGTTTTCCCGAATATAACAATCTGAGTATTTGCATGTAAACCGGAAATATAACTTTCGTTTATGCGTTCCTGGAGCTTTATAACAATGGGACATGTAGCATCCATTGCGGTAATTCCAAGTTCCTTAAACAATTGGAAGGTTTCCGGCGGTTCTCCATGGGCTCTCACCATTACTTTTTCACCTTTAAGGGCTTGAAGGTCAGCATGAGAAATCACGAGCAAGCCTTTGGATTTAAGATGTTCCATCTGAACCTGGTTGTGCACCATCTCTCCAAGGCAGTAAACAGGGTTTCCGGCTTCCAGTTCAGCCTCAGCAGCTAATATGGCACGGTTGACGCCAAAACAAAATCCGGAACCGGGGTCGATAGTCACTTTCATCATCGTTAATCAAATGGCATGCGAATGTAATAAAAAACCGGGTAGTCCTTTAAAATGATTACCCGGTTAAAAATCATACATTCTTTAATCTAGTTTCTACTCCAGTCACCAAGGTTTGTGCTTATCGATATAAAATTTGGTGACCCCACAAGATGCTCTGCGGCACGCGAATAGCTAAAGTTAAATTTCGAAACCTTAATTCCGAATCCCCAGGAAAATCCAACCATGGCAGGGCGGGAAGCAACCACCATTTCCTGTCGGCGCAGGTAATTATAACCTAGTCGTATGCTCAGGAATTTGGCCGGAATAAACTCACCTCCAATGATTATGTGTCGCATTACTTTTCCGGCAAAAGCATCCAAACCTGATACTTTGGCAGGCTCACCGGTAATTGGGTCTATGTTTGCGTTGGGATCGATATAGGTAAGATCCCATTTTTCGAGATGCTGCAATAAAATAGAGTACCTGAAAGGTACATGTGAAAGTTTCTTTGAAATACCTGCCTGTATTTCGAAGGGCAAAGGTTCAACACCTTGTGATGTGTAAGCTGTTAACTGCCTTCCGATATTTCGAAAAAGAACCGACGCACAAAAAGATTCATTAGGTATATAACTACCGGCAACGTCCACTGCCAGTCCAATCGAATTGTAGGTTTCGAGCCCTGAATAAATCATTTTTAAATTGGCTCCGATTGAAAAGACAGTATCAAGCATTCGTCCCCATCCCAGGTTAAAGGCATACTCTCCTGCGTTAAAATTTCCTAATACTTCGCCTGTTTCAGTAGTATTGACAGATTTCCCGTAATTGGAATATTGCATTGTAGCAGCAAAGCTTCCAAATTTATTTGAATTGAATCCATAACTGGCAAATCCGTAATGAGATCCAGCAAAATTATCTATGAAGTTGAGCGAAAGTGTATTACCCATCCGGGGCGAAATCAAGGATGGATTTGCTAAAGCAAGGCTCAGGTCATGATCGTGAATAGTAAGAAAATTGCCTCCCAACGCCGCCACGCGGGCAGAACCCGTAAGTTTGAGAAAATCGAATGCAACAATTCCTCCTGATTGAGCAGAAACTGTTATATTAAAAATAAAACCAATAGCAATAATACATACAGTTCTGAATACGTTTTTTTTCACAAACGGTATAATTTGGGTGAATATTATAATCAGGATGTTGCTATAGTAACGAATGTAAACGGGTTTTATTTTTGAACTCCGAAATAATTTATAGTCACAAAAAATCAGGCTGAAAATGTTCAGCCTGATATGTGTAAATTTAGAAAAAATATTCCTATTTAATTTTTTCAAGGGAGCCAGAGCCCTTTATATCAGAAGAGATATCAGGAGTACCTCTATAATAAACATTTCCACTTCCTCTGATTTTTATTCCCAGAGCAGTAGTTGCCATTACTTTACAATCACCTGATCCATTAACGGTTATTGCAACATTTCCGCTTGGGAAATTTTCAGCTTCCACATTCCCGGAGCCGTTGATTTCGATCTTATGACGCTGTGCAGCCCCTTTAAGGATAATATTGCCTGAACCGTTTACTTTACTTAACACGTTGGCAGCATCTACTTCAAGATCAATATCACCCGAACCGTTGATCCCAAGTTCCAGGTCAGATGAAGCCATTTTGCTCTCCGACCGGATACTGCCTGATCCACTAATCTGCAGATCCGAAACTGATATCATCGGAATAGTAATCGTAACCGGCTTATTGGTTGAAAAGCAAGGCTCAGAAGTAATGCGAAGTTTTGTACCCTGTTGCTCAAGAATGATAGCTTCAATGATATTGCTTTCTCCTTCAATTTTAACAGTACCTGTCGAATCGGCCACTAACTTTACATCAGCGTTTATCGAAAGGTTAATGGCTGTAATCTCAGTAAATTTTGCTGAACGTACAGCCATTTTACCATTGCCTTCCATACAATCATTACAAGACGTTAGAATCAGAGAAAGGAGGATTGCTATTAATCCGGTTGAAATACAGATATTTCTTGCCATATTTTTCGATTTATTATTGATGAGTTTGATTTCTTCTTACAAAGTTAATTTAAAAACATACAAGGAATCTTTTCATATAAAAAATATTTATGACTTTCCTTCTCCCTTTATCTACTTGAAAGACAAGGGTAATTGCCAATACTGAATATTATGGGGCCAGTTCTATGCTGTAAAACCTGGATTCCAGAGCATCAATGCTCTTGCTGCCGTTTCCGAGTGTTTTACCGGTTACATCAACTTCATTAATAGGTAATAGTTGCCCATTAATCCCATTTGTCAAGTTAAGATCAGCATGTTTTCCTTCGGTTTCGCGAAGATGGAGGATTACCGACCTGCCATCAGAAGCCGGCATGGCAGTTATCAGTATCACACTCGTTGGCCAGCCTTTTATAAAAGCACCTTCCCACTTATTGTCGCCGGCTCCGGCTCCGGGAATAATACGGGTAAGAAAAGGTATACTGCAACCCCAGCCGAATTGCGTTGCAAAGCCATTCGAGTTTTTTTCTGATGAAGTAAGATAATAAGTCCAGGCATGGCCACCACGCTGATCGGCATTAAAGTTGGTAACCCAGTAGTTGTTCATTGGCCATGAATACATGTTGGTACTCTGAGGCATAGCTCCTGCCACGTAGCGACCTGTGTTTATTGCCCCAAACTGCCACAAAGGCATTTCAGCGCTGCCAATCACAATTTGAGATGAAGAGTTGCGTACTGACGTGAAATTCTGTGCCGTATACCAATCGTTGGAAGAGCCTTTAATCTGTTCTTTCCCTGTTTCGATTACACCACCCTGAACTTCAGTGAAATGTTTACCATCCTTAAGATTGAACGGGAATGCAATATAAAAGCTTTCCGGAGTTATAATGCTCTTTTTAATCATTGAACAAGCCAGATCAACACGCTTATCTGTATTAAATAACCTGATTTCGAAAGTGTAGCCCTTAGGGTTTTCAGTTGTGGATGATTCACCATAAAACGTAAGGCTGGTCCAGATTTCACCTTTCAACATCGAATCAAACCATACTTTGTCGAGGGGTGAACGTTTGAAATCGTCAAGGTGTCTGCTTTCCATTTGGGAGCGGTTGCCTAACTGCTCAAGAATAAATTCGCCCATTTTATACTTGCATTCTCTATCAAGCAGTTCAATCCCAAGATCTTTATCAAACCAGGACGTAATAGCGCCTTTTGTAGTATCTACGGTAATCTTGTACCACTTATTCTCGATAACCTGGGTAGATTCCTGAAGAGGGAATGGGATTTCATCATCAAGAGGCCTTATAATAAATTTCTTATACCCAAAGGCAGGAATATCTTTAAGCCAGATTGCCCAGTAAGTTCCATCAGAACGTGATTCCAAAGGCTGGGCTGCCAACCGCTTTCCGGCATGATCAAAAAATCCTGCCATTTTACCCCGCGGAATAATCTGGTGGTCGATATATACCGTTGTGAGACCCGAACGATTCCAATTTAATGTATTGAATACCAATAAGGAAGGCTCGCGTTCACGGCTGAACTTACTCTGCAGCAATCCCATTACTTCTTCGCCGATGGAGGCTGTCCGACGGTTGGCTTCCCAGGCATACGATTCCTTGAGCGCCCGTTGATCCATAGTTGCCTTGCTGAAAGGTTCGCGAACACTTTCGGAGTAACCGGTAGTATGTTCGGTGTAAAAAAGCAGTGCATTGTTGGCAATATCTACCTGTTTATCCACTTCATCAGGCAACTTAACAGCTGCAACCGCAGCCATTGAAAGCCCGGCAACGTTTGCTGAGAGAGTGCGCGAGGCCACGCGGGTTGTTGCTGTTTCCCTGGCTGAAGCTCCAAAGCCATCTGTCCACCAGTCAGGCCATGCACCCCGGATTACCTGGAATTCGCTGCTGTGCTCCTTCTCCATGTTGATAAAAAACGTCTCAGCCGTAGCAGTGGCGAGTTGAGGCCATTCAAATATTTCATTCCATTTTTTTATCAGATCACAGGCTATCGTTGAAGGCGGAGAATTATCAGTGAGGTAGCCGGAGAACTGAATTGCCATTTCATTAAACGGATACTTTTTAGCCTCAAGGCTAAGAAGGTAATTCAAGAGGTTGTTCTTAAACTTATCCAAATCACCTGATTGGATTTCGAGCACAGTATTTCCGGTCATATAATGCTCAGCCCTGAATGCAAGCATGCGTTTTCCTGATGGTGATTCCCACCAGAACATTGTAGGTTTATCAAAGCAAATTAAAGCGCGATGTCCATGGGTACCCATATTGAGGTACTTCACACCGAGCCCATTAAAATAATCATTCATGCACCAGCCTATGCCATTCACATCGTCCTGGATCGCTGTTGTAACCGGAATACCTGCTGATTTGATTCTTCCTACAGCTTCCAGGGATGCTGCAAGTATTTGCTCATCAGGTATTTCGTTGAAGTTATAATACATTCCGGTTACCTGAATCCTGCCTTCCAGAATACGTTTTTTTAGTCGTTCAATCTGGCTTTCGGGCCGGGATTTCAGGTACTCATCTACCGGCCATGAAGCTTCGCAGGTCCAGCGGAATTTAGCATTTTCAGGGTAGGAGTCGGTTGCATCGCAAAAATCGAGCGCATAGTCAATGTAACGCAGGTGCTCTGCAAGAATTTCAGTTTGTGAGCGGGTATAGCCGATATCAGTATGCGTATGTTGAACCAGGTCAATCTTCCATTTCCTGACAGGAAAAAGTGTAACCGTATTGTATACAGAGAAATCACCCGCTATAACTTTCATTTTTATTTTAGTTGGGTTGTTGACCGGTTCTAAAGCCAGGTTTACGGTATTGTATCCGAATTTCAGCGGAGCAGTTTTGATCAGTTTTCCGTTTGTATATATTTTGGCATTCATTTCCTGGCCAAAATAAAAAACTGCGGCTTCAACAAGTTGAAATCCTTTACCACCATTTTTCAGGATGGCGGGAAACGCGTTAAGTGTAACACCTGTCTTAACTTCTTTTTTAAAGGTCATATACCAGGAAGATAAGTTTGCCTCACTCCCTGTAACTTTTATTTTCAAAGGTTTACCGGTTAAAACTTTGTTAGCCGGAATTCTTAATATCATGTAGCCATGATGATCGCCATACTGATCAATCATGATGGAATTAAATTGCAGGGATGAACCATCACTATACTTAATTTCCCACTTTGGATGACCATCTGTATAAAATGAAAATTGCCGGCTCCCGTTAACAGCCAGATCCATTCGGGCACGTCCGGGACCCGAGCCCAGGGCAGCAATCCACACGAAAGTTGCATATTTCTCCCGTATGCCCGCAGGGACAGGATCGGTATTCCATTCCATGAAATCTTTTCCATTGGTTGACCGAAGCAAAATACTTTCGCGCAAACCAGGGATACATGAAGTGTACTCATAATCCAGACCGGATTCTTTTTCAGCATAACCATTGATCAGGTGATCATCAGGAGTAAAAAAGGATTGAGCCATCAATGCATTTCCTGAAATGAAAAGGAGAGCAAAGACAAAAAAAATGTTTTTATTCATCCGGATTATTAAGATGTTTAAAATGTATTTTAATGGCATTATATCTGGGTTATCGATTCCGGATTTATTTTACCTCTAAGAATCGTGTTTACATTCTGGGTAAAAGGAGTTCAACCTTAGCAAAGAAATCATCATCTATAAGACGGGCACTGCCGATGATAGCCGCATTTTCCCGGAGTATAGAAAGTGAAACGCCAGCAGTAATATTATGATTAGTAAGCGATTGCAGCAAATAGTTTCCGAATTTATCGAAAGCGCCTGTAATATTTCCTCCGATCACAATATGACCGGCATTAAATTTTTTAATCCAGGGTGCCAGGAAATTACCCATGTTTGTTCCGTATTCAATAAGTAACTTATGGGCAATTTCATCGTAGTCAAACAATTCAGAAATTTCTTTAACACCATCCACTTTTTTGCCGGCAAGTTTCAGGTATGATTTCTCGAACCAGCGGGTTGAGAAGTAATCATCGGCAATGCCTTCCTGGAAAGGCAGGTGCCATACACAACCCATTTCGGGAACGGTTTCACCTTCGAGTACAGGAATTCCATCAGCAATAAATGCTGAACCAAAACCAGTCCCCAGTGTCAGTGCAATAATTCTTGGAATGTCCTTACCTACTCCTATCCAGGCTTCCGCAACCGCAAATGCTGTGGCGTCATTAATAAAACGGACCGGCATGGAAGCCGGTAAGCCAAGCCTGGATCGGATTTCATGGTCCACATGCACACCGTATAAGTTCAGGTATTTCTCAACTCTTTCGAAAAGGGCAATTCCTTTTGAATAGTCAAACGGACCAGGCATGGCAAAACCTATACCTTTGATCTCATCCAATCCCACAAAATCCATTGTTTTCCGAATGGCTCCGACCCATGAATTCAGAATAACATCAGCTGATGCTTTATTGTCAACCGCAGATTCGAAACACGAACCGCTTATTAACTCATTGATTTTCAAATCAACAGCTCCGCAACTAATATGAGAACCCCCGATATCGATGCCTATAGCAACGTGCGTATTGTTCATTACAAAATGATTAAAAGAAAATGAATTCCAGATAATAATACTTAGTACAACAAAGATATAATTTTTAGAAAATCATGTACACTATAGACTTTTATTTACAAACAATATAATTTTGATTCCAATGATTTTAGATATTACCATCAATTCATGAATTTGGATACATGATTTATTGTATTTTTGTTGAGAAGCATAATCAAAACAGTCAGTAATTTATTAACTGTATTTTCTTTTTAACCTTTGGTCGTAAGCTATGATACATATAATTGATATTCCAACCGAACAAACCACTGCGGCTACTGATATTTTAATGGCAGTTCTTGCTTTTATCGTAACATTAAAAGTGTACCGCACAGGAAAATCTATTGATAGCAGAAAAACCATGATCTGGGTCTGGGCCTTTGGATTACTGACTTTTGCTTCAGCAACAGGGGCTGTTGCTCATGGATTCCAGATGAGTAAACTTTTAAACTTCATTCTCTGGCAGCCTCTGAACCTTGCTCTTGGGGTTGCGATCGGCCTTTTTGTAGCCGGAGTAGTATACGATTACAGGAACTTTTCCCTGCCTAAAGCATTAATCCCGGTTCTGCTGGTATGCGCAATTGCATTTTTTACAATTACAGTTATTATTCCGGATTCATTTATTGTTTTTATCATTTACGAAGCCATAGCTATGTTATTTTCGTTGATAGCTTACACCATTCTTGCCTCCAGGAACAGATTAAAAGGAGCCTGGCTGATGGCTGCCGGCATCATGGTTACAATTATTGCAGCAGCCATCCAGGCTGTTGAAACTATTAAGGTTACTTTTATCTGGGAATTCGATCACAACGGAATTTTCCATATCGTACAGATGGTTGGTTTGCTATTCCTGTTAAAAGGGCTGCAGACTGAATTCCGATCAAGGCTAAGTAAATAAGAAGAAAGCCACCCTCCCGGGAAAGGGAAAGTGGCTGAATTTATTCAAAAATTTTATTATATGCTCATTCTGAGTAGGTTAAGTGCACCTCCGGCTTTAAACCAGTGAATCTGCATTTCATTATATGAATGATTTACTGCGAATTGATTTGTGCTTCCATCCGAATGATGCAAAACAATGACCAACGGTTTCCCGGGAGTGAAAGAAGTTAAACCGGTAATATCTATACGGTCATCCTCGCGAATCAGCTCATAATCCGCTTTATTGTCAAAAGTAAGTGCCAGCATTCCCTGTTTTTTCAGGTTTGTTTCGTGAATCCGAGCAAAAGATTTTACCAGTATTGCCCTGACGCCAAGGTGACGAGGCTCCATGGCAGCATGTTCCCGTGATGATCCTTCGCCGTAATTCTCGTCACCAACTACTACCGATCCCAATCCAGAAGCTTTATATGCCCTGGCTGTGTCGGGAACTGCACCATATTCTCCATTCAGTTGATTCTTGATGGCGTTGGTACTATCATTAAAATAATTCACTGCCCCTATCAGCATATTGTTCGAAATATTATCCAGGTGACCGCGGAAACGCAGCCATGGACCAGCCATTGAAATATGATCGGTGGTACATTTACCCTTAGCTTTAATCAGTAAAGGCAGGCCAAGCAAATCAGCACCTTTGAAAGCATCAAAAGGCTCCAGTAACTGAAGTCTTTCAGAATCCGGTTTTACCACAATATCTATTGCTGAACCATCAGCCGGTGGTGCCAGGAAGCCAGCATCTTTTACATCAAAACCGGCAGGCGGTAATTCAATACCTTTTGGTTCATCCAGTTTAACTTTTTCGCCGTCTGCGTTTATCAGGTAATCGGTAAGAGGGTTAAAACAAAGATCGCCAGAAATGGCAAACGCCGTAACAATTTCGGGTGATGCCACAAAACTATGTGTATTCGGGTTGCCGTCGTTGCGTTTTGCAAAGTTCCGGTTGAAGGACGTAATAATTGAGTTTTTTCTTTCCGGATCGTCAGTATGCCTTTTCCACTGACCAATACAAGGTCCGCAGGCATTCGCCATGACTACGCCGCCAATTTCTTCAAAATCGCCGAGTAAGCCATCGCGTTCGGTTGTATAACGGATAAGTTCCGAACCCGGAGTTACCACGAATTCAGCTTTCGTTTTAAGGTTTTTAGCCGTTGCCTGCCTGGCAACTGAGGCAGCACGGGTAATATCTTCATACGATGAATTGGTACAGGAACCGATCAAACCAACTTCAAGTTTCTGAGGATATCCTTTTTCTTTAACTATCTTAACAAATTCCGAAACCGGGTAAGCGGCATCAGGAGTAAACGGTCCGTTCACATAGGGTTCAAGTGTATTCAGATCAATTTCAATAACCTGGTCAAAATAGTCGGCAGGTGAATTATAAACTTCAGCATCAGCACGCAAGTCCTGGATTATCCCATCTGCTAGCTTAGCAATTTCTTTGCGTCCGGTTGCTTTCAGGTAATCGCTCATTTTAGCATCGTAACCAAAAATAGAAGTTGTTGCTCCGATTTCAGCGCCCATATTGCAGATGGTTCCTTTTCCGGTAGCTGAAAGTGAATCGGCTCCATCACCGAAATATTCAACTATACAACCGGTTCCGCCTTTTACAGTAAGTATTCCGGCAACTTTAAGAATAATGTCTTTAGCCGAGGTCCAGCCATTTAATTTGCCAATAAGTTTAACCCCAATAAGTTTTGGCATTTTCAACTCCCATGCCATTCCTGCCATCACATCCATGGCATCAGCGCCGCCCACGCCTATAGCGATCATCCCAAGTCCACCGGCATTAACGGTATGCGAATCAGTACCAATCATCATTCCTCCCGGAAAAGCATAATTTTCAAGTATTACCTGGTGAATAATTCCGGCTCCCGGTTTCCAGAAACCTATTCCATATTTTGCTGATACCGATTCGAGAAAGTCATACACTTCCTTATTCTGCGAAAGCGCTGTTCCCAAATCCGAACTTGCGCCTACCGAAGCCTGAATCAGGTGATCGCAATGCACTGTGCTCGGGACAGCCGTACGGCTGCGTCCTGCGGTCATAAATTGCAAAAGAGCCATTTGTGCAGTGGCATCCTGCATAGCAACCCGATCGGGGCCAAAATTCACATAATCTTCTCCCCTGCCAAATGGTTTTGGAGGGATTTCATCCCAAAGATGGCTGTATAGGATCTTTTCACTAAGCGTAAGCGGCCGGTTTACCAATGAACGCGCTTTTTTAATTTTTGTAGGTAATGAGGAATAAACCGTCCTTACCAGTTCAATGTCAAATAACATATTGAATCTATTTAAATAGGTTGATGTTTTGCAAGCACGAAATTACTGCAACTTATGAATTAAACAAAATCAATTCTCATTCGTTCAATGTAATGTGATTACTTTTGTGGCGATGCAGAAAACAATGCTGAAAATATCTTCAATTTTACTTTGTGGATTATTGGTTTATAATTCATTAGGATATTTTATAGTATTATCGGTGATACAAATGGCTGTCCGCCAGCAAAAATGGGCTCAGTTATCAACTCTTCCGGACAATAAGTTAACAACATTCATTTTTAAAACAAGCACTCCCGACTCACGGCTAAAAGTAGTTAACGATCAGGAAGTTCTGATTGATGGGAAGTTGTATGATGTTGTGCGAACGAATAAAGATGATAAATCTGTGACCTATTATTGCATTCAGGATCAAAAGGAACAAACGTTGATTGCCAAAACACGACTATTCAACTCAAAGGCTCAGCAAATGCCTCATCAGAAGACAACAAGAATGCTTATCGATAAAATTATTAAAACTGGCATAGTCTCACAAACAACTCATTTATTTTCAAAAGAGTATAAAATAGTAATTATTCCTTTCAAACAGGCTCCATATTCAGGGCCCTCTTTACAAATTGCAATTCCTCCTCCTCAATCATTTTGTTGATTCTCCAAACAATAATTTCTTTACCCCGATACATTTTCAAATTATCAGGGAATTATTAATTTTCAGACTGAATGCCCGGTGTGTTCAGTTATAAAGTATACTCAATCAATCAACCAAGATGAAAAAACTAATTACATTTCTAATTGTGCTTTGTGCAACAACCTCCTTTTCTCAACAGGTTCATGTGATAAGCAAGTCGGATCTTCAACCGGTAATTAACTGCCTGATATACAATGCCGACAAGTCAGTTTCAATTACAACCGATAATAATGGCATGGCTGACTTATCGGAATTCAAATCTTCCGACCTGCTAACATTTACTCATATTTCATTTATTCCGGCAATATTCCAGAAATCAATATTTACAGCCAAAATAACTGATGTTGAGCTTACTGTAGCAGTAATAAATCTGCAGGAAGTGGTTCTTTCGGCCAATAAAACTGAAGAAAAATACCGGGATCTTCCTGTGAGGATTGATATTATCCCTGCCAGGCAGATACAGTTCGGAAATCCGCAAAACACTGCTGAGCTTTTACAACAAAACGGTACTGTTTATATCCAGCAAAGTCAATTGGGAGGAGGAAGTCCCGTAATACGGGGAATGGAAACCAACCGTGTATTGATAGTTGTGGATGGAGTTCGTATGAACAACGCCATTTACCGTGCCGGTCACCTGCAGAATGTCATTACAATAGATCCTAATATTCTCAGTCGTGTCGAAGTCCTTCATGGACCTGGATCAGTGATTTACGGCAGCGATGCAATGGGTGGCGTTATGCACTTTTATACCCGAAACCCGGTGCTTTCAACAAATGATAAAGTATTTACTTCGGCAAATGCAATGCTGCGTTACTCCTCGGCGGCGAGCGCGTATTCGCAAAGTTTCAGCTTAAATGTGGGTGGCAAGAAAATTGCCGCTTTAATCGGAGGAAGTACCAATGATATCGGCGATCTGCGTGAAGGGAGTAAACGAAACAGCAAATATGGTGATTGGGGAAAGTGCCTGAATTATGCAGAGCGCATTGATGGAAAAGATGTTACTACAAAAAATAATAATCCTCTTGTGCAAAAAAACTCAGGTTATAAGCAATATGACCTGTTCACAAAAGTGCTGTTAAAACCGACTGAAAATTATGCCCTGACATTAAATATGCAGTATTCAAATTCAAGCGATATTCCACGTTACGACCGCCTGACCGAAATGTCGGGTGAAAATCTCAAATATGCTGAATGGTATTACGGGCCGCAAACCCGGGGTTTGATTTCATTGAAAAACGAATGGCTTAAGGCCACCAGCGTATATGATTATGCCCAGATTACTGCAGCATACCAATACATCAGCGAGGACAGGATCAGCCGCAGCTTTGGGAAATCGAAGAAAAAACACCAGGAAGAAACGGTGAATGTCATCTCGCTTAATGCGGATTTTATGAAGAAAATGTTCAGCAGGAGCGAGTTACGTTATGGATTAGAAGGCGTTTTTAACCAGGTTGATTCCAAGGCATACAACCAGAATATTATTACCGGTAAAATTACCATGGATGCTGCAAGCCGTTATCCTGACGGTGGTGACAATATGAAAAGCCTGGCAGCTTATGCTTCAAACAACTGGGAAATAAACAGGAAGCTCATTTTCTCGCAGGGAATAAGGTTCAATTATGTTTCGCTCGAAGCCAAATATACTCAGGCTATGATGGACCTGATTAAATTTCCGTTCGATGCAAAAATGACCCAGGATAATACTGCTGTGAACGGTAGCCTGGGAATGGTATTTATGCCAGCTGTGGGCTGGCGTTTAACAACAAACCTATCTACTGGTTTCAGGGCCCCTAATATCGACGACCTTTCAAAACTTAACGATTCGAACAGTACTGATCACTTGATTATTGTTCCTAACCCCGGTCTGAAACCGGAGAATGCTTATAATGCTGAAATTACTTTAGGAAAAACATTCAGGGAAATAATTCAGTTGGAAGTTACCGGGTTTTACACCATGCTTTCGGATGCATTTGTAACGAAACCATTTCAATACAACGGCCAGGATTCAATAGTTTTTGATGGTAATCTTTCAGCCGTTCAGGCCATGCAAAATGTTGACAAAGCAATAATCTACGGTATCGAGGGCAACGTTCTGGCACAACTTACCAAAACGCTATCTTTACGCAGCAGCCTTACCTATACCTACGGTCATGTAAAAGACGGAGATGTGCCTTTGGATCATATTCCGCCTATGTTTGGGTTAACCTCGCTTAAACTGGAACTCAGTAAGTTCACCGGTGAATTCTATGCACGTTACAACGCATGGAAACATATTGCCGATTACAGCCCGGGAGGTGAAGATAACGAAGCCTATGCCACTCCTGATGGTATGCCTGCATGGTATACTCTTAATCTGCGTGCCGGCTACCAGTTTAACAGGTATGTAAGTCTGCAGGCAGGTATTGAAAATATTCTCGATGTTCACTACCGCAACTTCGCAAGCGGAATAAGTGCTCCGGGGAGAAATGTATTTATAACTCTCAGAGCAACCTTGTAAAAGACTAACATCCGATGTAAATAAAGCAGCAGCTGCGTTTAGCAAGTGAAACGGCTGCTGCTTCTTTCGGAAAAGAGTTAAGCGAAAGAATTAATTCTTATTCATTAAAATATCGGGTAGAAACCACTTCTTTTAAATTATTGCAGTAAAGAGTAATTCTACCTGAAAATATGGAATTAGCTAAGCTTTTCAGGTAATTCCTATTCTTTCCCTCTATCCCCTACAAACTGGTCTTCCTTATTCTTGAACAACACATTAAAAGTGGTCAGGCTGCCATAAATCCGGGTTATATACTGCTCAAGATCAACTTTTTCCTCATCGGAAAGATTGCTGCCATTAATCCGTTGTTCCATCACCCTCACCCTGTCGCGTATCATCACAATTTTATGAAAAAACGTTTCAACAGGAATTTCCTTTTCTTTTAGCGTTTTATCTCCAGGATAAAGAACCATTCTGCCACCGGTCCATTTTTGACCAAGTGAAACTGTTTCCTGAACATCGCTGAAACGGCGCAAAACTCTGACCAGGCTTTTTTCAATCTTTTCATACGTCGCCAGATCCGAAGGCGTTTCAACAGCTTCAATTATCTCCAACCCTTCATAATCCCGCATGATCTGCCTTACTCCATTCTCAATAAACCCAATTTCATAGGCATCGGAACGAATTTGTACAATAACCCCTTTCCCGAATTGAGGGTGTTTTACCCGGGAACCAACTCCCAATAGCATTTCTGACATAGCCTGATGTTTAAATTAGTTATGGATGCAAAAATAGGATTTCTTATACTAACTTTTAAAGGGATCATTCTTTTTGCTTCCAGACCGTTTCGATGTGCCTGTTTTCATGCTTTCTCTTTTGCCAAAGTCAGCGGTTAACAAGATCATACAGTCGATACTGCGATGAACGAATATATTTGAATCCATCAAACTTTTATTTCATCCGGCTGTTTAATTTTTCTCAAACTGTAAAATAATGAAAAATATAGCAATTCTCGGTACTGGCATGGTTGGCGATGCTATCGGTTCTAAACTGGTTTCGCTGGGATATAAAGTGAAGATGGGTTCACGAACGGCAAACAATGAAAAAGCTGCCGCTTGGGTAGCAAAAAACGGCGAAAGAGCTTCTAATGGAACTTTTGCAGATGCGGCAGCCTTTGGCGAACTTATTTTTAATTGCACGAAGGGGCAGGTATCGCTGGAAGCACTGCAACTTGCAGGTCGGGAGAATCTTCAGGGAAAAGTCCTTATTGATGTGTCGAATCCACTGGACTTTAGCAAAGGGATGCCTCCTTCGCTGACTGTTTGCAATACGGATTCATTAGGCGAAATGATACAGCGCCAGTTTACTGATGTTAAGGTGGTTAAAACGCTTAATACAATGAATTGCCAGTTGATGGTTAATCCAGGTCTGTTAAATGATCCGGGTTCAGTGTTTCTCTGCGGTAACGATACAGACGCTAAAGCAGAAGTTATTGGCATTCTGCACTCGTTCGGCTGGGAAAATATCATAGACCTGGGAGATATTTCTGCAGCCAGGGGAACCGAACAGCTCTTGCCGGTCTGGGTCAGGTTAATGGGAACACTGGGCACAGCCATGTTCAATTTCAGCATTGTAAAATAAGAATACTCAGAATACGTTGAGTTTATCCGTTCAGGATTGCCTGATGAATAGCTAAAACCTGTGGAATGATCATGGCAGATTCATCGTTAACAATAACGTAATCAGCTAGTTTTATCTTTTTTTCCTGCGTCCACTGATTTTGCATCCGGGTTAACACCATTTCTTCAGTAAAACCATCCCTGTCCATTACGCGCCTGATACAAAGTTGTTCCGGAGAAGTTACCAGTATATTACCATCGAACAATCGGTCAAAGCCACTCTCGAAAAGTATGGCAGCCTCATGAAGTATGTATTCTTCCTGCTGGTGATGCATACACCATTTTAGAAAATCTTCTTTAACCAGGGGATGAATCAGGTTATTCAGGGAAGCAAGTTTATCTGTATCACTGAAAACAATACCTGCCAACGCTTTACGATCCACCAGATTTAACGGGTTTAACACTTGTTTTCCAAATAACAAAGTAATTTGTTCCTTTACTTCTTCTGACTCCAGGATATAACGGGCCTTGCTGTCAGCATGATATACAGGAACATGGAGGATTTCAAAAACCTTTGCGACGGTAGATTTCCCGGTTCCAATATTACCTGTAAGTCCTATGCGTTTCATTTCGCAATGATAATATATTCAACTTCAGAAGGTATAATTTTCAGAATCCTTATTTTACCGGGACTTTTTACAAGGCGCACCTGCAGTTTCTTATCTTTTGATAAAGATGTCTGGTAATCAACCTGTGCCGAAAAATCGGAAGCTTGGATATGAGGATACTCTGACAGCGCAATGCGGCAGGTGACTTCAACTTTATCAGGAAAAATTTTAATATTTTCATTATTCCCGGCTACTGACACCGGAACCGTGAACCCGGCTTCGGTCACCTGTTCAACTTTAAGTTTTATAGTAACTGAATCGTTTGAGAATTTCATTAAAGCCGCGTGAGGTCCTTTATACAATGCTACTTTCGCACTGACACTGCTGTCGAGTTGCGAAAATTGTAACTTTTGAGTCTTTACAAACGACAACGTATCAATGATGCTTTTAATACTCGAAACGTTTACTGATTTTGGTGAAAAAATAATGCTGTCAGTCAAATCGTATTGACTGCTTAAGGTATATTCCAAATCGGGTTTCACCGGCACCTGTCTGTGGAATATTTCTGAAAACAGGAAGAAAAGTGTATCAGGCTTAACAGATGTAATTCCGTTTTCGAAGCGGATCTGACTACCTAACTGCTCAATAATACGGGATGATGGAATGTAAGCAGTATATCCGTCTTTTGCCTGGCGGACTCTTAAGGTTGAAAGGTCAATAGTGACTGTTCGCTTACTCCTCGCATATTTTGCAACTAGTAATTCGAACCCCTGGGCATTCATACCAATATTTATCACGCTGTCCCCGCTATTAATAAGTATCAGGTCTTTGGGCACATTGGTATAATTTATTGTATACTTTAGTTCATCATCATAATCTTTCATCAGCTCGATAAAAAGCCACATAAAAATGCTGATCACAAAACAAACCAGAAAAACTATCAATCTGGGATGAGATTGTTGTTTTTTCCGGCTTGTTTCGGATGGCTTCGTACCAGGTTCAATTTGGCTTTCGATTGCCATATTTCGTGAAGAAATTAGATGTTTAGTTCAGGTATCGTGAGTTCTCACTGGTTTTTCGAGCAGCCATAACCGGCAGCTCTGATTATACCAATGTTTCCCTGTCTTCCTGACAATAATTTTTCAGAATAAGTCTGATTGAATTACTTTCCAGCCTCACCAGTGAGCTGATCCTGAACATCAGTAGCAACAGCGGATTTCTCAATCTTGAGCTTTACTCCCCCTTCTACTTCAATGGTGCAGGTGGTTTCCTGCATTTCGACAATTTTACCATGTATACCACCTATAGTGATGATTTTCTGACCCTTAGCCAGAGCTTCCCTGAATTTTTTCTGGTCTTTTTGCTTCTTAACCTGAGGACGGATAAAGAAGAAATAAAAAACCACAAAAATTAGTACCAGGAAAATAAGTGAACTTGTCATTCCGCCGCCGCCAGCGCCTGAACCCTGAGCGGGAGCCATAAGTAAGATGTTAAGTAAATTCATTGGATTATTGATTTGTTATTGATTATTAATTATGTAAAAATGCAACAGTTTTATATATCTTCAGGCTCTACTACCTGCGATTGAATTCTTAGCGTTGTAGTTGGTGGTTGCGTATTTGTGAATACAGTGATCGTTTTTGTTTGCATACCATGTCGTCCTTCACTATCGAAACTAACATCAATGCTAGCTCCTTCACCTGGTTTTATGGGTTGTTTTGGAAAAGCCGAAACTGTACATCCGCAGGATGTGCTTACGTTTGAAATTATCAATAAAGATTTTCCTGTATTTTTGAATTTAAACGAATAGGTAACCCGTTCGCCGGAAATGAGTTTCCCAAAATCGTGGAAATCCTTTTCAAAAGTAAGCACAGGCAAAGCATCTTTATCAAAAGTTCCGTCGGCTGTATTCGGGTTGGTAACAACTCCTGCCGGTAAGTCATCGCTGTTAGTCTTCGAACTGCAGGAAAGCAGGAAGAAGGTTATAATAAAAGGAAGTAAATATGCGATGATATTCTTTTTCATTCAGTCAGGTTGTTAATCGAAAGTGCAAAAGTAACAATTCGTTGCTTTATGACTACTAAATCGTGGAAATATCACGGATTATATATACAAGATAATCGCCAAGATATTTAAATCCCGCTTTAGTATACAAAGCAAGAGCTTTTTCATTGTCCTTGTGAACTTCAAGTTTTATCTGAAGCCCGAATGTCTTTGCAAGCTTAAAAGAGGCTTCAAGCAACATATAGGCAAGTCCTCTTCCCTGGAAATCAGCATGAATTCCAAAATGATGCAGATAGGTGCGTCTGCCGTCTACGGTAAGCCATGAAGTTCCGGCAATGCTATTCGTTTTATTGTCAATCAACAGTAAGAGCTGGCCTCCCAACAGTATAGTATTACGTATAATGCGCTCATCATCACCACGATGGGCACCGCCGAGTCCAAGACTCTCCCATAAACCTATTAATTCAGGGTAATCACTATCGGCATATTCCCGAATAAAAAAACCGGTTTCTATTTCTTGCTTATAATGGCTTGTCAACTTATGGGTTAATTGTTTATGGATTCAGGATTAATTGTTAATTGAACATTCGTAAATCGTCATTCGTAAAATCACAAATCGTCACTCTTTCTCTACTCCATCAGTCCCCTGCCCGATTTCACAATAATGCCTTTTTCTTTATAATCGGCAATCAGTTTATCAAGTACGCCATTGATAAATATTTTACTCTTGGGCGAACTGTACTCTTTCGACAGTTCAATATACTCATTCAATGTAACTTTTACAGGTATTGACGGGAATTCAATTAGTTCAGTTATGGCCATCTTAATCAGTATGGTATCCATAACGGCAATGCGTTCCAAATCCCAGTTAGCAGCACGCTCACTGATCACTTGGTTTAAATCGCTAGTATTTATAAGCGTTTTCCTATAGAGATGTTTAACGAACTCCATATCCTCACTGCCACTAATATTGTTTTCGTCCTTAAGCAAAGTTGGCAGGCTGGTATACTCATCAGCACTTTCTTTAAAACCTTTTATTGTTTTGTCAACCATCATTACTGCTGTATCAAAATCTTCGTTCCAGTAAATATTTCTTTCGTCGAAATAACTCCTGAGATGATCCGATTCGGAAAACATATGCAGAATTACCATTTCAACAAGCTTTTTATCGTCGGAATAGCCCACTTCAGGTTTGTTCATATAAGAGATATAGCCTTCATCCTCACGCATCAGGTTATAAAATTTCCTGATCATCTCTTCTTCATCAACCCAATTAATTTTATAAGCGGCATTGCGCTTAAGATAATCGCGGTTGTTGGAAAGTTGTGTGATAAAACGATTTTGGATAAAACGAAAGTTTGGATTAAGATCCTCAGGGGTAGGAAGTTGTTTTAATCTGTTTTCTTCAATTCGTCTCCTGGCAAAATCCGAAAGCTCAATAATGAGCGAAAGCTGGTATATATAGAGTTCGTAGAGTTTATCAAGGCTTATTTTCAGCTGCTTTTCACCTGCATTAATACTTTCAGGACCCTCCTGTTGAAAAGCGTAAATCGCCTGCATTACTTTTATCCGAAGAAACCTTCTGCTTAACATAAAATGTAAATGAACTTTGATTGATTAAGGGCGCAAAGGTAAGGATTTCAAAGAAAACTATGACTGAATTTTTAATAAATTAAGAATTACCGGCGGTTGCTGACTATAATTTTTGAATTATTCTAACTATACATTCACTGGTATCAGTAAGGTGATCCACAATTTTACATTTGTTGTTTTGCTATAGTTTTATTACCCATGTAAGGATTTATTAAAAAAGTAAGCAGCCATTCTTTCTGACAATAAGCCGCAAACTTGATCCATGCCCGAAATTAACACTAAAATTTTTGCAAAAAAGTCAATCTATTGCTGATTGAAATATTATTTCTACATTTGCGTTGAAGAAGGAATTATTATTTAACCAGTAATGTTACAAAACGATGGGAGAATTCGATTATATGGATACAAGAGAGGATGTATTCTCGAGAGCGGTGAAAGCAGGAAAACGCACCTACTTTTTTGATGTTAAAAGTACACGTGACAAGGAGTTATACATTACTATAACAGAAAGCAAAAAACGGTTTGACAATGCATTGGCCAAATTCGTTTACGACAAACATAAAATTTTTCTTTATCAGGAGGATTTCGAGAAATTTTTGCATGGTCTTCAGGACGCATATTCATTTATTGAAACCGGGAAAGAGCCCCCTGAGCGGATCTATAAAGATGTTAAAAGACTAACCGACATCGGGACCGAAAATACCGATCAGGACACTGAAGTTTAATTTCAGGTTCAGAGCCCCCCTTATTGCCGTGAATCTTTTTGCCTGATCGTTACCAGGTTCATTCACTTTTCATCACTAAAAACTTATTAACATAGGTCCTGAATAGCTTTTGCTTTTTTGTACCTTTGCAGGCTATTGCAGCTATTGAATTCTGATATCCGATTGCTGATTTTCTTTGCATAAATTATTGGATCTAAAAACATTAACATCTTAATAATACCTTCACGAATGGGAAAAATAATTTCCATAGCTAATCAGAAAGGCGGAGTCGGGAAAACCACTACCGCAATTAACCTGAGTGCAGCTTTGGCCGTATTGGAGTTTAAAACTTTAATCATTGATGCTGACCCTCAGGCAAATGCTACGTCGGGAGTCGGATATGATCCCAAGACAATTAAAACCAGTATTTACGAATGTATTATTGAAGAAGTACAGGCTAAAGATATAATTCTGAAAACTGACACGCCTAATCTTTTCCTTCTGCCTGCACATATCGACCTGGTTGGTGCCGAAATTGAAATGATCAACCTTCCCAACCGTGAAATCATGATGCGCAGAGTAGTTGAAACGCTCCGCGATGATTACGACTTTATAATCATTGATTGCTCACCCTCACTTGGATTGGTCACCATAAATTCGCTTGTAGCATCCGATTCAGTAATTATACCTGTACAATGCGAATATTTTGCTCTCGAAGGATTAGGGAAATTGCTGAATACCATTAAGATAGTTCAATCCCGCCTGAATCCGAAACTTGATTTTGAAGGCATTCTGCTTACTATGTACGACGGACGGCTGCGTTTATCGAATCAGGTTGTTGAGGAAGTCAAGACTCATTTTCAGGATATGGTTTTCAATACAATTATTGCACGAAATACCCGCCTGGCCGAAGCTCCGAGTTTCGGACAGACCGTGCTGATGCACGATGCCGGCAGTACAGGATCTCTAAATTACCTGAACCTGGCGCGTGAAGTATTGCAAAAAAATAAAATGACTACGCTTACGCAAGATCAGAAAGAAATTAAGGTACAGGAATAATGGCTATTCAGAAAAAGACAGGTCTGGGACGAGGATTGAGTGCAATACTCGAAAGCCCTGAAACAGATATCACCTCCAAGGATATATCAGGTAATTATGTTGCCGGTGCTATCGCTAATCTACCGATCGGAAAAATTGAGAACAATCCTTTTCAACCCAGGGAAGATTTTGACGAATCAGCCCTGGCTGAACTCGCTCAATCCATACTCGAACAAGGAATTATTCAGCCACTTACAGTTCGGAAAATGGGATACGATAAGTATCAGCTGATTTCGGGCGAACGAAGGTTGAGAGCATCGAAAATAGCCGGAATTGAATCATTACCCTGTTATATAAGGGTTGCTAATGATGAGCAAATGCTTGAATGGGCGTTGATTGAAAACATACAGCGCGAAAACCTGAATGCCATAGAAATTGCCATCAGCTACAACAGGCTCATTGAAGAATGCAGCCTCACACAGGATGAACTCAGCAAAAGGGTTGGTAAAAACAGAACAACGGTAACTAATTATTTGCGCTTGCTCAAACTGCCTGCTGAAATTCAGGCAGCATTAAGAGATGGATCCATTAGTATGGGTCATGCGCGCACATTGGTTAATGTTGAAGACCAGGCTAAGCAACTGATAATAACCCGGAAAATAATTTCGGACGAACTTTCGGTCCGGGATGTGGAAAAGCTTGTGCGCCAACTTGACAGAGTTATTAGCCCGGTTAATAAACCAGGTAAAATTGCATTACCGCTTAAATATGAAGTACTGAAAGACTCCCTTCAGGAACATTTGAACCGGAAGATTGAACTCAATCTTTCACCCAGAGGGAAGGGGAATATTATAATACCATTTATTTCAGATGATGATTTACAGGCTATTATTTCCAGGCTAGGCATTGAATAACACCAGTGGCAAACAAAACTAGATACATTTATAAACATCGGGAACAAAGTCTGCAGACTCCTTCTTCATCCAGGGTTCGCGGGCTTTATTTTGTTTTTGGGCTCCTTGTCTTATTCATATTTAGTATCGTGAATAATGTATCTGCTCAGGATACCAGCACTATATTGACAAATAAGGTACCTATTGAAAAAAATGTAAAACACTCACCCCGTAAGGCGACGTATTATGCATTGGTTTTACCCGGACTGGGCCAGGCCTACAATCATAAATACTGGAAAATACCTATAGTATATGCTGGATTTGGCACTATGATTTATTTTATTCACCTGAATAATAAAAACTACCAGGGTTTAAAAGATGCCTATGAGTATGAATCAGTTACAAAAAAGATTGTCTACCCCCCCGATCCGGTAAATATTTTCCATCCCATACCAGATCCTCCTAACGAATGGGCGACAAAAGGATATTCTGAAGATCAGCTAAAAGCAGGCCGCGACGGTTACAGGCGGAATCTTGAAGTTTCGTACATTTTTACAGGAGTCTGGTATATCCTTACAGTAGTCGACGCTGTGGTAGACGCCTATTTTTTCGACTACGACCTCAATGACGACCTTACTCTTGATATAAAGCCCTGGGCACCTGTGCTTGGCAGCAATACAGCCTACGGGGTTGCAGGTGGCCTTCAGCTGACTTTGCGTTTCTGAAAAAACACATCCTTATGCTTAATTGTATAAAAACTACAGAGATAAAAACCTATTAAACAACAAATTCATTAATTTACAAGCATTCAAACCCATATTTATGAAAATCGCACTTCTAGGGTATGGTAAAATGGGCCATGAGATAGAAAAAACTGCAAATGAGCAGGGCCATTCAATCGGCTTGATTATTGACAGTGAAAAGGACTGGATAAAAAAATCTGAAAAACTGAAAGATTGTGATGTTGCAATTGAATTTTCGATGCCGGCTATTGTTATCGGGAATATACAAAAATGTATAGAATCCGGAATTCCAATAGTTACAGGAACTACCGGATGGTATGATCATATAGAACAGGTAACTGAATTTTGTACCAGTTCCAACGGCAGCCTGTTTTATGCTTCCAATTTCAGTATCGGTGTAAATATCTTTTTTGATATAAACCAAAGACTTGCCTCATTGCTTGAGGCCTATCCAATGTATGCGCCTGACCTTGTTGAAATACACCATTCGCAAAAACTTGACGCTCCCTCAGGCACAGCTATCACACTTGCGAACGAGATAATTGCATCGAATTCCCGCTTCAAAAAATATACCGGGTCAGAACCCAAATTTGATGAGATACCGGTTAAATCAATTCGTGAAGGATCTGCAACCGGCACACATACAGTAACATGGCGTTCGGAAAGCGATGAAATAATTATTACACACGAAGCAAAAAACAGGCGAGGCTTCGCACTTGGTGCTCTGATGGCTGCCTCGTGGATACAAGGTCGCAAAGGAATATTCACTATGAAGCATATGTTAAATTTGTAAAAGCTCTCAGGTTTGATTTTCTTATTAATCAGCGTTTTAACACATTTTAACGAAGCAGCGGCAGATACCTTGTAACTTTTGGCGGATATTTGCGCCAAAGTTGTTGTTCGGATCGTTGGAAATAGTAAAAAGCATTGGAATACGGCAGTTGGAATAACGGATTTCAAGAAATAAAACAAAACAATTAACTTATAATTAAAGCTACCCTATTATGGATCTAATGACAACTTTATTGCTTATTATCCTCCTTTTCCCTATGTTGAATTATTGGATATTCGACGATGCCGGAGTTGGCGGATACAAGGCACTGATACCACTATACAACTATTACATCTGGCTTAAAGTAATCGGCAAACCATGGTGGTGGCTCATACTCATGCTGGTACCCTTTATCAATTTCTTCATGATCTTGCTTATGCTTGTTCAGACAGCTGTGAGTTATGGCAAATACAAACTGGGAGATCAGGCCCTTTCTGTGTTGGTACCATTTATTTATATTCCATACCTTGGCATTTCAAAAAAAGAACAATACATCAAACCTGAAAATAAGATCAAAGTAAAAAAATCACAGATCCGTGAATGGACCGATGCTATCATATTTGCAGTAGTTGCGGCTTCAATTATCCGTGTTTTCATGATCGAAGCATATACTATCCCTACTTCATCCATGGAAAAATCATTATTGGTCGGTGATTTCCTTTTTGTAAGTAAAATGAGCTATGGACCAAAACTGCCAAATACACCGCTGGCTTTCCCCTTCGTGCATCATACCATGCCTTTGACCAAATACACCAAATCATACGTTGAATGGATCAAATGGCCATTTTACCGTTTCCCGGGATTGACCACTGTAAAACATGGTGATGTGGTAGTTTTCAATTATCCTGACGGGGATACCGTTGCCCTAAAGCAGCAGAATTTCAGCTACTACGCATTGGCACGGCAACTGGGCCGTGAAAGGGTATGGAACGATAAATTCAATTTTGGAGATATTGTTTCGAGGCCGGTTGACAAACGTGAAAATTATATTAAACGATGTATTGGTCTGCCCGGCGACACCATTCAGATTATAGATGCAGTTGTGTCAATCAATGGTAAACCTCTTGAATTTCCTGAACTCTCGCAATTCCATTACCTTGTAAAAACTGATGGCAATCCGATCAACCGGCGTGTAATCAGCAACCTTGATATTACCGAGGAAGTTCAGACCACTGAATCCGGTGACCAGGTGATAACGCTGACCCAAGAATCTGCTGCCAAACTTAAAGAACTTCCCAATGTACTTTCGGTTGAAAAAATGATACAGCCTAAAGGATACTGGCTTCCGGATATTTTCCCGTTTGACTCAACCTATGCCTGGAATGTGGATAATTTTGGCCCCGTATATATTCCAAAAGCAGGAGCGACTGTGATACTTACCCTCGCTAATCTGCCGTTGTACCAACGAATAATCAATGCTTACGAGTTGAATTCGCTGGCAGTAAAGGATGGTAAAATATTTATTAACGGGAAAGAATCGACCTCATATACTTTCAAAATGGACTACTACTGGATGATGGGTGACAACCGCCACAATTCAGCTGATAGCCGTTTCTGGGGATTTGTCCCAACCGACCATATTGTTGGAAAAGCAGTTTTTGTGTGGCTTTCGCTCGATAATAACAAGTCGTTGTTTGGCGGAAAAATCAGGTGGAATAAATTATTCAGGGTAGTGCGTTAACATCAATTATTTCCTTGCAATCAATTTCAATGGATTAATCAGTATTATAACCATCTAAACTACTTTGTTTTATGCTTATAATCAGAACGTTAGACTAAATATTATTAATCATAATCAAGCATCATTAGTATGGACCTGGTGACCATTTTATTGCTTATTCTCATCATTTTCCCAATGCTTAATTACTGGATATTCAATGATTCCGGGGTAGGCGGATATAAGGCTCTTATACCATTTTATAATTACTACGTATGGTTGCAGGTGATCGGGAAACCATGGTGGTGGCTGATCTTGATGCTGGTGCCATTTATTAATTTCTTCATTATTATGTTAATGCTGGTACAGACTGCTATAAGTTATGGTAAAAACAAGTTATACGAGCAGGCTCTGGCAGTTTTGTTTCCTTACGTTTATATGCCTTACCTTGGACTATCAAAAAAAGAGCATTATATAAAATTCGAAAACAGGGTGAAAGTGAAAAAATCGCAGGTTCGGGAATGGACCGATGCAATTATTTTTGCTGTTGTGGCTGCATCAATAATTCGTATTTTCATGATTGAAGCCTATACTATCCCTTCGCCCTCAATGGAAAAAACACTTCTTGTCGGCGATTTTCTTTTTGTAAGTAAGATGAGTTACGGCCCTAAACTGCCAAATACTCCTCTGGCCTTCCCGTTTGTACACCATACTTTGCCGCTGACCAAAGATACCAAGTCTTATGTTGAGTGGATAAAATGGCCTTATTACCGTTTCCCGGGTTTCGGAAAAATTAAAAATAATGATGTTGTCGTATTCAATTATCCTGACGGTGATACGTTATCAACAACTTTTCAGAGCAATGCCAGTTACTATGCATTGATAAAAGAAGTTGGCCGCGAAAGAGTTTGGAATGATAAACAAACATTTGGTAATATCATTTCGCGGCCAGTTGACAAACGAGAGAATTTCATCAAACGCTGCATTGGTATTCCTGGCGACAGCCTCCTTATAATTGACCGACAAGTATATGTGAATGGCAAGAAAGTTAAAAATCCTGAAGATTACCAGTTTAATTATAAAATTATTACCGACGGAACTCCCATACCCAAAAGGCAGTTCCGTGGTTTGGGGATTTCAGAAGAAGATATACAGAATTATATTAAAAGTGGGACCCTTCCATTAACCAATGAGGATGTAAAACTAATTAGAGCTCTTCCGAATGTTACTGATGTCAGACCCATTATTGCTCAAAAGAATATTTGGGATTCCAGACTATTCCCCTTTGATTCGGCATTTGGTTTTAACGTTGATAATTATGGTCCTGTTTGGGTTCCAGAAGCAGGTGTTACCATACCACTGACACTCATTAACCTTCCATTATATAGCAGAATTATAACTGCATATGAATACAATAAGCTTGCTGTAGAAGATGGAAAGATATTTATAAACAACGTTGAATCTACAAGTTATACCTTTAAAATGGATTACTACTGGATGATGGGTGACAACCGCCACAATTCAGCTGATAGTCGTTTCTGGGGATTTGTTCCAATCGATCATATTGTTGGAAAAGCCGTTTTTGTGTGGCTTTCGCTTGATAATAATAAGTCGTTGTTTGGCGGAAAAATCAGGTGGGGCAAATTATTCCGCGTTGTTCGTTAACATTTATTATGCTTTGTATCATGATTCCGGCACAATTAAAGCGGTAAAAAATCGTTCAATCACTTTAACCTAAAATTCAAAAACCGATAAACTACCTATGAAACGTAACTTAACTATTGCATTCTTTCTTTTCCTTATGCCGGCGGCATTCCTCTTTGCCCAGGGAAATACAAAAAAATTCACCGGAACAATCACTTACAGGATCACTTACCCTGCATCTGCTTCGAATCCTATGATTGCCTCGTTACCAACCACACTCGAAATGCAGATTTCAGGCAACAAGGCCAGAACTGAAATGATGCTTCCTTATGGCAAAAATACTTTTATCATGAATGGAGATGAGCTTACGGTTATAAGGCTTGTGGACCTTGAAAGCGGAAAGTATTTCGTAAAAAAAACAAAAGAAGATTTCACTCTGAAAACCACGCCTATGATTGTTCCGCTTAAAGAAACCAAGAAGATTGCCGGCCAAAACTGTAAGGCATCAGAATTAAATATGGTAAGTGGCGGAAAAACAACCAAGTCTAAATTCTTTTACTCCGAAGAGTTAGGGAACAACAACATCTATTTCAATACAGAAGTCAGATCAGTGACAGGCATCATGCTTGAATTTGAATACAATATAATGGGAATACCGGTTCAACTGAGTGCCATATCGGTAAACCCTGGTCGTGTATCGAATAGGGTGTTTGAAATACCTTCAGGATATACCGAAACCACTGAAGCAAAATTAAGGGAACTAAAAGGCCCAACAAAAAAGTAACCTGAAAGGTCTTTTTATATCATAGGCATAGGCAGATCTTTTCCGATTATTGAAAAGATCTGTCTTTTTTTGTTATGAAATGCATGTCAATGCATTAGCAAAAATTTCCTATTTTTGCAGATTGTGTCATTTAAATCAAATTGCCTTAAGGCAACACAAAATCATTTACTGAATCTATCGGATATACAATAATGCCACAATACACTTCAAATTCGCTTCCCAAAAACACGCTTCAGGATGAGCCTGTCAGCAATCCTTCGGAGTTAGAGAAGAAGAAGCCAAAGACCGCAAAAGAGAAAGAAAAAGTAAAAGAGATAGAAAACCTGAATCCTTATACTTCGCGGCTGGAAAAACTTTCGCAGGTTGTCGGTGTTTTTTCGCTGTTAGCCTCATTCTTTCTTTTTGTTGCTATTATATCATTCCTTATTAACTGGTTTTCGGGTGAAGCCGATGATATTTTCTCGGGAGTAAGCTTCTCACGCATTTTTTCTGATAAAGCGCTGGAAGCCAACAATCTGGGAGGACGTTTAGGTGCCGCTTCTTCCATTTTTCTGGTAAAGCAGGGCTTCGGAGTTGGATCTCTTTTTATTCCGATCTGGTTATTTGTGCTTGGGGTAAGGTTAAGCCTGAAGCATAAAATCATCGCGCTTGGATCGAGCCTGGGCTTCATACTGTTAGCCATGGCCTGGCTTTCCGTTACGTTGGGGTTTATGTTCCGTAATTCAGCACTCTCTATACTTGGAGGTATCTCAGGCTATGAATCCTCATTGTATCTCGAAGGCCTGATGGGTAAAATGGGATTGTTATTTCTATTGGTTTTTGTATTTGTTGCATTCCTGGTTATCGTATATAATTTTTCATTCCACCAGGTAAAATCCTGGCTAGAAAAGCGTAAAAAAGAAGCTGAAATCGGAGCCGGGGATGATCTCACGGATCAGAATCCTGATTTTACAATCAATTCAAGAAATACAACTTCGGATATTCCTGTTGACAAATACAATACAGTTGAATTTGCAGTTTCTGATTTTGATAAAACTGATGCACCCGTTAAACAAACTCCGCAACAACCATCTTCAGGAAATGAACAGGCTTCCAGTACGCAGTTTGAACCGGTTGTAATCCCAAAAACCAGGCCTCAGGCAAATTCACAGGTGGAATTCACCGTCGAAACACATGAATCTGCCCCTGCTGTCCGCGAAGATGTTAAACCTGTAATACAAAATCCCGTTGACTCCTATGGCTCCGCTGTTGAGCATAATACAATGGATACAGCATATGATCCAAGGCTTGAACTGGCTTCGTTTATTCTTCCCGGAATCGATCTTCTTGATGAATATGGCGTTGGCACCATCAGTGTGACCAAGGATGAGCTGGAGGCCAATAAAAATCGTATTGTTTCCACACTAGGAAACTATGGTATTCAGATTGACAAGATTAAAGCTACTATAGGCCCCACTGTTACGTTATACGAAATAATTCCTGCACCTGGTGTCCGGATATCTAAAATCAAGAATCTTGAAGATGATATAGCATTGAGCCTGTCGGCTCTTGGTATACGAATCATAGCCCCGATTCCAGGAAAAGGGACCATTGGTATCGAAGTCCCGAACCAGAATCCTGCTATTGTTGGCATGAAATCCCTGATTGCCTCCGAAAAATTTAAAAGCAACCATTACGACCTTCCTTTTGCAATCGGTAAGACCATTTCGAACGAAGAATTTATTGCGGATCTCACAAAAATGCCGCACATACTCATGGCTGGCGCTACCGGACAAGGTAAGTCTGTTGGCTTAAACGCGATTATTACCTCACTGTTATATAAAAAACATCCGTCGGAACTTAAATTTGTGATGGTCGACCCCAAGAAGGTTGAGCTGACACTTTTCTCAAAGATTGAACGGCATTACCTGGCAAAACTTCCTGATTCGGAAGAAGCCATTATTACGGACACACGCAAAGTTGTAAGAACACTCAATTCTCTCAATATAGAGATGGATAGCCGTTACGACCTGCTAAAAGAAGCACAGGTCCGTAATATTAAAGAATACAATACCAAGTTTATTGCACGAAAGCTTAATCCGCTCAACGGACACAAGTTTATGCCTTATATTGTTGTAGTTATTGACGAATTTGCCGACCTTATTCTTACCGCCGGAAAAGAAGTTGAACATCCGATCACCCGTCTGGCGCAACTTGCACGTGCCATTGGCATTCACCTGGTAATTGCCACACAGCGACCGAGTGTAAATATAATAACGGGTACCATTAAAGCCAATTTCCCGGCACGTATTGCGTTCCGGGTTATTTCCAAGATTGACTCGCGCACGATTCTCGATACCGGGGGCGCTGACCAGCTGATTGGTCGTGGCGACCTTTTGATGTCACAGGGTGGCGATATGATCCGCTTACAGTGTGCTTTTATTGATTTACATGAGGTTGAGCGTGTAACAGAATTTATCGGTTCGCAGCGGGGATATCCTTCAGCTTACGCCTTACCTGAATTTAATGAAGAAGAGTCTGAGTTACAGCAGGAACTTGATCCGGGCGAGCGCGACGAACTCTTTGAAGATGCAGCCTACCTGATTGTGTCAACACAGCAAGGTTCAACTTCACTTTTACAGCGTAAGCTAAAACTGGGATATAATCGCGCCGGCCGAATTATCGACCAACTGGAAGCGGCAGGAATTGTTGGCCCGTTCGAAGGCAGTAAGGCCCGTGAAGTAAAAGTAGCAACAGAGTTCGCTTTGGAACAATTTTTGAAAGATATGAACAGTAACAGGAAACATGAAGAATTCTAAAAGTAAATAAATCAAAATGAAAAAACTACTATTTTTAGCCTTATTGGCGATGTTAACCATCTCCGGCTATTCCCAGTCCGATAAAAATGCGGCGGCTATCCTCGATGAAGTTTCAGCACAAACAAAAACATATAAAACAATAAAGATTGATTTTACTTATGCAATGGATAATGTAAAAGAAAAAATCCATGATAAGTTCAAAGGGTCGTTAATTTCGAAAGGTGATAAATATAAGCTTACTGCTGCCGGTCAGGATGTAATATGTGATGGAAAAACGGTATGGACTTATCTCAGGGATGCCAAAGAAGTACAGATAAATGATGTCAGCGACGATGATGATTCATTCACTCCTACAAAGTTCCTGAGTGGCTACAATAAGGATTATAAATCAAAATTCATCGAAGAAAAAGGCAAGATACAGGTGATTGAGCTGTATCCGCTTAAAAAAGGTAAAACATTTACCAAAGTTCGTTTATCAATTGATAAGTCGAAGAAACAAATCAGCAAATTTATAATCTACGACCGTAATGGCAGTACTTTTTCGTATATCGTCGATAAGTTTGTTGCTGACCAGGTTATTGCTGATGATATTTTCTCATTTAATAAAGCCGAACATCCCGGGGTTGAGATTAATGATATGCGTTAGGTTTTCGAGCTCAGGTTTAAGGGCTCAGTACAGTTAGTTCCGGAAATCGAAGTAAAATTCTATCGATCCAATACATAAGTCGCAAACCCGGTATCTACTTCAGGAATGCAGCATTACCGACCCAATTTTTGCTTCATAATATCCTTGTCAATATCGCGCATCATTTTGCCTCCGATGCTTTGAAACCCTGGTGTTCCATCTTCCATTTGAAATTCAATAGTATCGTATAACTCCTGCAGTATGTCAGGTTCTGTAGCCGAAAGCCTGTAAAGAATCTGAATGCAATACATTTTTACAGCCACGCTTTCAGTCGGAGACAATAACCACTCAAATGCAATATTCATAAGCTCGCCTTCAGTATTCGGGGTGAAAGGCATTCGGGCAATCATTCGTAACCCATGGCGCTTTAACCCATCATGATTAAATAAGGGAAGTTTTTCAATTAAACGCGGAAGGAAAGGTTCAATCCAATGAGGCCTGTTTTCGGATCCTGTATCAATAATCCAAGCAGCTCTGCGTGAAACCGGTTCTTCAACAGCGAGATATATTTTCCAAAGCTCACATACTAATTCGGGGCGTTTGTTTACAATATCTGCAACAAAATCAGTGTAGGATCGGGAGTTCCCTTTCAGAAGTAGTTCGCGGAAATTGTATTGTTGCAGGGCCATTTCGTGATAACTGAATACTTCTCTTTATACGTAGCAAAAACATTTTTCAATAAGCCAAGTTATATAAAAATCCTTAATTCTTCTGCAAATCTTGTTTTTTTTGATCACTTTTGCGGAACCATTTTCATCCTTATGAAAAAACGTATTTCAGTTTTTTTACTTTACCTCCTTTTCTGGTACCTGCTTTTTGTTGTTGACCGAATTGCATTTTTAATTGTCTATACCACCAATACGGCTCACTTATCCGTTTCGGAAGTATTCAGCACATTTGCTTACGGGTTTAGGCTCGATAGTGCAATTGCCACCTATATTGCGC
>JBBRCH010000028.1:0-51293 GCA_038204995.1 Bacteroidales bacterium
GATTTTTGGTTACTTTTTGATCATGCAAAAAGTAAAGAAATAATGAAAGATTTTCCAAATACCTTGAATTTAGTATATATGTTGGACTTTAATTTTATTGGTTCCTTATGTATCATTCTCCCCAGAAAATGAAAGTGATCCTCTATTAATCAATGTGACAAGAAGTTAATTTTGTTGCCTAAGTTAGCTCATGATTCAAATCAACCGATCCGCAATCATCACCAGCATAACAAAAAGGTAGTACACATTTATCAGTACAAACGATTTTCCAACATTAAAAGGCTTTTTGCGATTAAGAAGTGGAAAAAATATTACAACAAGACTAATTGACAAAAGAATAATCAGTGTAACACTCCATATCTGATCCTGTAATTTAAAAAGTGGCAAAGCCAATGCCGAAACAGCCGTGGCCGCAATCCAAACAAAAGTTAATCGTTTGATCTGCTCATCGCTCAGCAATTGTGTTAACGATGGTAGCTTAGCACTTTCGTATTGTTTGCCAAGTTTTAAAAGCAGCAGCCAGAAATGCGGTATCTGACCCATAAAGAAAAAGAAACCTAATGCGAGTGCTCTTGGGTCGGTTAAACTCCCGCCTCCGGCAACCCAGCCGGCAAGCGGTGGTAAAGCCCCAACCATGGATCCGGGAACTGCGGCAAATGCGGTTACTTTCTTTAAAGGAGTATAAATCAGGTTATACCATACAAATGTGGAAATACCAACCAGCAGAGTCAACAAGCCCGGGCCAAAATAAAGTACAAGGCATCCTGAAATAAAATATATCAGCGCAATGATTATTGCTCCGGTTTTGCTTATGCGGCCTGATGGAAGGGGACGCCCTGCCGTGCGTTTCATTATCTTATCCGTTTCTGCTTCCTGTATCTGGTTAAATGCGGATGCGCCGCAGGCTAAAAGGAAAATTCCGATAAATGGCAAAACAAAGCCACGGTCGAATTTGCCGTGGCTAAGAATATAGCCTGTAAAAGTTGTAAATGCGACTGGTATGGATATGCGCACTTTTCCCAGTTCGCTGATTATTTTAAGCAATTCGCCCGGGCTATTTGTTTTCTTCACTTAATGTTTTAATGTATTCGATTATTTTGTCAATTTCCTGGTCAGTCAGCTGACCCTTATACGATACCATCGAGCCTTTAGTAAAACCTTTCACAATATCGGCTTCCGGTTCAAGTATCGATTTTTTTATATAAGCTTCATCCACAGTTATTTCACGCTCTTTTCCTCCGGTTTCAACAGCTACCTTATGTCCGAATATATTTTTATACGAGGGACCTATAATTTTAGTTCCGTCAACAGAATGGCAGGCGATACATCCTTTTTTCTCAACCAGAAGCCTGCCTTCAGCGCCAGGTGTTGCAGCCACTGTTGAATCAACTTTTGCAGGCCCGGTAGCTACCCATTTATCAAAAGTACCCTGGTCAACAACTACAACATTGGTTCCCATATAGGAATGGCGCAGTCCGCAGTATTCAGCGCAAAACAAATCATACGAGCCTGGCACCAGTGATTTAAACCACATAAAGTTATCCTTTCCAGGAACCACATCCGTTTTAATCCTGAACGCAGGTATGTACAAACTGTGTATTACATCGAGGGAAACCATATTCAATACAACAGGTTTATTCACAGGTACATAGAGTGTGTCAGTAACTTTACCGTTATCATATTCAAAGCTCCAGCTCCACATCCGGGCAACGACATTTACTTTCATAGCGTCAGCCGGAACTTTTCGTTGCGGGAGGTAGGAACTCCATCCCAGCCAGAACATATATAAAACAAGGATTACCGGGATAACGGTCCAAATGATTTCTAAGGTATTGCTTCCTTCTATCTCAGAAGCAACAGGGTTCTTCTTTTTGTTGTATTTAAATAGAAAGACAATGATCACTGTAGTAATCCCGATAAGGAAAAAGAGTGAGATCCCTACGATAATAGCCATAGCTGTATCTACCTCTTGCGAAAAATTTGAGTATCCTGAGTACATAATATTTATCGGTATAAGTAATCGAAAAACGTAATAATGATAACCACTACATATATGGTAAGTACGAGAGTAACCATAAAGCGGTATATTTTTTCGTCGAACTTCAGGTGCATGAAGTAAAGTAACACAATGCCTGCTTTAACTGAGGCAATTATCATAGCGGCTGCAGTGTTGAAAGGACCAAGGTGAACACTTGTGATGGTAACTGTGAGCACTGTGAGCAACAGGAGCGACAGCAGAACAACTACATGTGAGGTGTATGATGAGATATGGTTTTTATGTTCGCTCATAAGGCTTAATGTATTAGGTAGAACAAAGGGAACAGGAAAATCCAGATTAAATCGACAAGATGCCAGTAAAGTCCGCCATTTTCGAGAAGGGAATAGCGATTCTGATTCACTGTTCCGTTTTTTACTTTCACGAAAACTACTCCCAGAAGTGCCATACCTGCAATAATGTGCAATGCATGAAGGCCTGTCATAAAGAAATACAATCCGAAAAACAGCATATCACCTTTACTGAGGCTCATCAGGAATTCGCTTCCCGGATAAATATCGTGATGAATCTTAGCTCCCCATTCGAAGTATTTGTTTACCAGGAATACGAATGCCAGCAGAAGTGTTATGGCAATGAAGATCAGGGATTTATTTTTATTGCCAAGTTGCAACGCTGTTATCGCCATGGCCACAGTCATACTGCTTATCAAAAGGATGACAGTATTGATAAATCCGATGGTTACGCTAAGCTCCTCGTGGGCAAGATGAAATTCGACCGGATGTTTATACCTGTACACGGAATAAACAATAAACAATCCTCCGAAAAGTAAAATTTCGGTAAATATGAACAGCCACATTCCAAGTTTTGATGCTGCAGGATCGAAATGATCAGTGTGCGCTATGTTACTTTGTTCCATCAACTGTTTGTTTTGTAATTAAATGATAAGGCTCATGTTCAATCACGGGAACTTCTTCAAAATTTTCGAGTGAGGGAGGCGATTGTATAGTCCATTCAAGTGTACGTCCACCCCATGGATCATCCATTTCTTCAGGGGTTCCTTTTTTAGCACGCAACAGGTTCACTATAACAATGGTAAGAGCTGAAACCATGATCCACGATCCGATGGTTGATAGCAAATTGAGGTCAGCAAACTGTGGCAGATAATCATAATAACGGCGAGGCATTCCCATATAACCCAGGAAGAACATAGGCATGTACAAAATATTGAACCCAATAAAAAACATCAGAAGCGCCCTGTTCGCGATTTTTTTATTGTACATTTTACCAAACATTTTCGGATACCAGTAATGCAAGGCTCCAAAAAATGCCATTCCCGAACCTCCGAATACAATGTAATGGAAATGTGCTACTACGAACATGGTGTCGGTTAAATGCACATCGGAGGAGAGACTACCGAGTATTAATCCTGTAAGCCCGCCGATCATAAAAATGAAGATAAATCCCATTGCCCACCAAAAAGGAGGTTCAAATACAATGGCACCTTTGTACATGGTCGCTGTCCAGTTAAATACTTTGATAGCACTGGGGATGGCTACCAGGAATGTTAAAAGTGAAAATACAAAACGTGCCGTTTCACTCATTCCGGAAGTAAACATATGATGTCCCCAAACAAGATACCCGACAAAAGCGATAGCAAGGCTCGACATGGCAATAGCTTTGTAACCGAAAACTGTCCTGTGTGAAAAAGTAACTATAATCTCAGTAATGGCCCCCATGGCAGGCAATATCATGATGTATACGGCAGGGTGAGAATATATCCAGAAAAGATGCTGGTACAATATCGGGTCGCCTCCCTGTGCGGGATCAAAAAATCCGATATGAAGAAGTCTGTCGGCAACCACCATCAGGAATGTGATTCCAATAACAGGAGTGGCTAAAAGCTGAATCCAGGCTGTACCGTATAACGACCAGATAAAAAGCGGCATACGGAAGAATCCCATGCCGGGTGCACGCATACGGTGAATTGTAACGATAAAATTCAGACCTGTCAGAATGGAAGAAAATCCGAGAACGAATGCGCCGAAAACAGTTAATACCACATTAGTATTCGTTTTCAAGCTGTATGGAGCGTAAAAAGTCCAGCCGGTATCAGGAGGGCCATCACCGGTAAAAATTCCTATCAAAACGATGGTAGCTCCGAGTATAAAGAGATACCAGGAGAACAGGTTTAATTTAGGAAAGGCAACATCTTTGGCGCCAATCATGATAGGTATCATAAAGTTACCAAATGAAGCTGCTAATCCGGGAATGATAAAAAGGAATATCATGGTTAATCCATGAACCGTAAACAGCGCGTTATAGGTCTGTGGCCCCATGATCTGTTCTCCGGGTGCAATAAGCTCAAGTTTCATAAATATACCCATTACTACTCCTGCAAGGAAGAAAAATAGCTGTGAATACAGATACAGTAAAGCTATGCGTTTGTGATCGGTAGATAGGATCCAGGCGCGGATTCCGGTGTATTTACCCTGGTATTCAAGGTAACTGGGCATCCGATGTGTTGAAAAATTTCCGGTCATGTATGTTTGTGTAATTATTGGTTAACTGATTTGGATTTTCTTCTGCGTCCACGAATGAGCAGGTATAGCAAAAGGAAAACGGCGAAAAAAATAGTTAAAGTTGCTGTTATTCTAGTAACATCTAATGAATAATGCTCAGTTTTTCGGTCATATGAATAGCAATATTTAAGTACTTTCATTATGGTTGGCGCCGATTTCCCCTGGGAGGCTTCGATTATTGCAAGTTTGAATTCAAATGGCGTAAAACTGATGCCTTTCATATAACGCGTAATTTTGCCATCAGGGCTGAGCAAAATTAACGCTCCCTCATGTAAAAACTCATTGTTCTGAAATTTAAATCCAAAGCCGAGAGCTTTAGTGACTCTGGCAATATTGGCACTATCACCTGTAAGAAATGTCCACCCTGAACCGTCCTGTCCTTTTAATTTTTTCAGATAGGTGTTTCGTTTTTTCTGACCCAGTTCATAATTTTCGCGACTATCGAAACTGATGGTAACTGCCTGATAATCTTTTCCCAATACAAGTCCTGTAGCAGCCATGACTTCAGCAAGTCCATTCATCAGTGGACTGCAGATACCAGGACACCTGTAGTACACAAAACAAAGAACCGTTGGTTTGTTAATCAGCTGTTTAAGATTTACCTCTTTCCCGGTGTGGTCGGTTAAAGTGATATCAGAAGGAACATAATGATCAAGGTGTTCCGTAATTCCTACTTCTAAATCCGGTGTATTTTCAGCATAAGCCGTATTGAAGTAAAAAAGCATAACTGCCAGCGTTACCGGCAGTGCAAACCAGGAAATGGTCTTTTTCATTTTCATTTTATTTTTAATCTGATTCAATCCTGAGAATTCAATTACAAACAGTAACATAAATGGCCTGAAAGCAATTGAGAATAACTGCACCTTCTTAAAATTAACTCTTTATTAACAAAAAACAGCATGTTATTGTTTACCCTAAATGGAACTCACGTATGTTTTTAATATTTTTATTTAAACCCGGCTTTCTACGTTTATACAATTACAAAAACAATTAATTAGTTAAAGTTCCTTATGTATTCATTTAGGTCAGTCACTGTATATCAATGTATATGATGGTGAATACTCTCTTCGAGGTACGGATGGTTTTTTGGAATTAAAAGAGCTTTCGCCAGTGCTTTACTGAACACGAAAAGGAACAATCCGGCCATTCCTGCAAGAACTCCGATTTCAATAATCCCGAAGGACGGTGATTTCAGAAAGTCAGGCATAACCTGCTCATAAATATCAGTATACAAACCTACAAGTAGAAGAATGCAAATGGCATAAACAACGTTGATGTTCTTGTCCAGTTTCTGCGGAAGCAATACTATAAACGGTATAAACCAGTTTATTGCAAAGTTGAGAAATATAAATACTATCCAGCCATTGTTCCAGCGCTTCACATAATAAACGGTTTCTTCCGGAATATTACCGAACCAGATCAGTGCAAACTGTGTGAAATACATATAACCCCAGATTATGCATAGTATAAACATATACCTGGAAAAATCGAGCAGGTGGTATTCGTTCATATCTTTGAAATATCCTTTCTTGTGCAGAATTATAGCAATCAGCGCAATCAGCGATGTACCATGATAGAACGCGGCTGCAAAGTTTTTGAATGCAAAAATAGTGCTGAACCAATGAGCATCTATCGACATAATCCAGTCGAACGAAGCCATTGAAAAAGTAAGAGCGAGCACAAATATGAATATCTTCGACCAGAATTCCAATTTTTCGAACATCGCCATGCCTGCAAGGTTGTCTTCCTGTAGCGAAAGTTTACGCAGGTAGCGGGTCAGCAGAATCCAGGATCCACAAAATATAACAATCCGTATCATAAAGAACGGAACGTTGAGGTAGGGAGCCTTATGCAGCAGTAATTCGTCGTGAGCCACAACATCAGAATGCGACCATTCATAAATATCATGCAGCCCGAAAAATAACAGCAGCATGATGATAGTGGCGTAAGGAATGTAAGCCATCAGCGCTTCGGGAATACGCCTGAACATGGCCGACCAGCCCGACTGCGTAATATATTGAAGGCTGAAAAAGAATGCAGCTCCTACAACAAGCGAAAGAAAATAATAGTTGTTTAGCAACAGGTTGGCCCAGGTTCTTTGGGTATCAGTGAGGAAACCATAAACCAGCCCTATAATTCCCAGAGCCATCAGCCCATAGGTTGTATACTTAAAATTCTTCGAAAATATAACTTTGGTATCCATAAACGCGAAGCTTATTTATTGTTCTTTTGAAGAGTATTTTTAACGTAAAGGGCTATCTTCCAGCGGTCGTCGGGCCTGATCAGTGATCCGTGTTCTCCCATAGTGTTCCATCCCATAGTCATCACATGATATACTTCGCCGATCGGAGCAATAAGCATTCGTTCCGAAACAAGCGAAGCCGGTTGCATGGCATATTTTCCGCTGGTATAAAGATGTCCGTCGCCTTTGCCTGCAACACCATGGCAATTCTGACAATAGATGGTGAACATGGCTTTTCCCCTTGCCAGGTTTGCCGTATCCGCATCCAGTTTGCAACTTAGTTCCTTACCGGCCAGTAAACGTCCTTCGGGAGTAGCAGGATACTGGTACGGAATCATCTCGCGGGGAATTGAACCTAAAACCGGCAGTTGCATGGTAATTCCGTTGCTCATGGCACTGTCAGCAGCATACGTTTCGTATGCCAGTGATTGCGACATATCGGGGAAATACTCGTACCCTTTCTGAATACGTGTGCGGTCGCACGAGGCAAATACCAGTGCCGAAAGTGCAATAGCCACAGTCAACCTGATCGGGGCTTTACTGAAATAACCCATATGTTTGTGTGTTTTACGTAACATTTCTAAAGTTCCTTTTCGTATACTTCTGTTGCTCCGCTTGCTTTCATTGCTGCTGAAATGACCTCGAAACCAGCTCCGGCAGTTTTTTTATCAAACAAAATCACAAATTTATCATCAGTACTGCGTTCATCGGGAAGTACATATTTTTTACCCGGGTAAATCTGAGCTCTCACCGAAAAAGTGAAAAGGCTGCCGAGGGTTACGGTAAGTATGGTAAGAACCAGCGTAATGATGATAAATGACGGGAAAGCGTTGGTTGGTTTTCCTCCGTAATTGATCGGCCAACTGATAACCGAAGTCCAGTAAAGAAATGACAATACCCCGACAACCGCCAGGAAGCCATAAATAAAGGCGACCGTGGTGAATCTCGATTTTCGCTTTAGCGCATCAATCGCTTCCATTACAGGGTAAGGGGTGTAAATTTCTTCGATGATGAGGTTTTTACTTTTTGCCCCCTCAATGCCTGACACAAGGTCTGTCTTGCTGTCGAATATGCCTATTATATGTGTAGCATTCATAATTGTTCAGGTGTTTTAGTGTCTTTCTATTATTTCAGTTGGTTTCAGAACACTTTTTACTTCACTGATAGCGATCATCGGGATGAAACGGAAGAAGAACAATACGCCGCTTGAGAAAATACCTAGTGTCCCTATAAAGATGCTGATTTCAACCCAGGTCGGTGAATAAGTGGTCCATGATGAAGGCAGGTAATCGTTGGCAAGCGAAGTAACAACAATGTTGAACCTTTCATACCACATCCCCACGTTGATGATAAGTGAAATAATAAACAATGCTGTGATATTGCTTCGTACTTTTTTCGACCACATCAACTGTGGGATAATTGCGTTGCAAATAATCATTGCCCAGAACATGAATTTATATGTACCGGTAACCCGATTGTGGAAAAATGTGAACATTTCGAATGGATTGCCGCTGTACCATGCCATGAAAACTTCAGTGGTATAAGCCGTTCCCATGATAAGGGAAATGAAAACCAGTATTTTGGCAATGGCATTTAAATGTGAATCGGTTACATATTCTTCCAGATGGTAGTACTTCCGGATAATAATCATCAGTGTCATCACCATAGCGAAACCCGAAAAAATAGCTCCCACTACAAAATAAGGAGGAAATAAGGTAGTATGCCAACCGGGGATTACCGAAGTGGCAAAGTCGGTAGCTACAATAGAGTGAACTGATACAACTAAAACAGCAGCGATACCACCGAGTACGTAGCTTAACCCTTCGTAGCGTAACCATTCTTTTGTGGAACCGGTCCAGCCAAATGCCAGCGCACCGTAAATGACTTTTTTTATTTTGGTTTTAGCGCGGTCACGTATGGATGCAAAATCGGGAACCATTCCGAAATACCAGAAAGAAGCAGATATAAGAAGGTAAGCACTAATGGCGATAAAGTCCCAGAAAAGCGGTGAGTTAAAATTAACCCACAATGGTCCGCGTGTGTTCGGATAAGGAAAAATGAAAAAAGCTAACCACACCCGACCCATGTGAATGGCAGGGAATATAGCGGCACATCCTACTGCAAATACGGTCATAGCTTCGGCAGCACGGTTAATGGATGTACGCCATTTTTGCCTGAGAATCAAAAGAAATATGGAGAAAGCAGTACCAGCATGCCCGATACCAATCCACCACACAAAATTGATGATTTCCCAACCCCAGGCAACTGAATTATTCACTGCCCATACTCCAATTCCATACCGAACGGTATAATACAACGCGAAAAAACCAAGGCCAGCCATAGCTGAACTTATTGCCATAGCTACTTTCCACCACCCGGGCGTTTTATTATCAATCGGTGCAATAATGTCGCTGGTGATCTGGCGGTAATCCTTATTGCCCAGAATCAGCGGACCTCGTACATCTGCTTTATACATATTTTTTAGGTGTTGCCAGTTATTTTACTATGCTTTTTATCTTTCTGGAAAATTCAAATATGGATCACTCAGCCCTTTTTCGCATCTGCTTCCCGGTTGCGTACCTTGGTAAGGTAGCCAACTTTTGGAAGAGTATGCAATTCTTCGAGTACGTTATAGTTGCGCTGATCCGCAATTAAATCAGTAAGCTTTGCTTCCTTGTTGTTCATATCGCCGAAGATAATGGCTCCTGCCGGGCAAACCTGCATACAGGCTGTGAGAACCTCGTTATCGCCGAGTGGGCGGTTTTCAAGTTTTGCCTGCAGTTTTTTCTCCTGTATGCGTTGTACGCAGAAGCTGCATTTCTCAACCACTCCACGCTCACGCACCGTCACGTCAGGATTCAGAACCATACGGCCCATATCGCTGTTCATGTTGTAATCGAATGCATCGTTTGTAGCATAGCGGAACCAGTTGAAACGCCTTACCTTATAGGGACAGTTATTTATACAATATTTGGTTCCTATACAGCGGTTGTACGCCATCTGGTTAAGCCCTTCGTGGCTGTGGTTGGTTGCCGAAACAGGACATACATTTTCGCAGGGTGCATTATCGCAATGCTGGCACATCATCGGCTGAAAATATACCGAAGGATTTGTTATATCGTCGGAATAATATCTGTCCATTCGTATCCAGTGCATGATGCGGGTTTTCGCTACTTCCGCTTTTCCAACAACAGCAACATTGTTTTCGGCCTGGCATCCGATTACACAGGCACTGCAACCCGTACAAGCATTAAGGTCGATGGACATTCCCCAATGGTGACCTTCGTAATTTACCTCTTTATAAAGAGTCATGCTTTTCTTCAGATGCTCCGCGTGTATTTCGTTGCCGGCGTCGGGTTTTTCAAGCCATTCGGCAAGGGTAGTTTCGCGAACAATATCGCGGCCTTCCATTGAGTAATGACTCTGTGTGGAAGCAAACTCGTATTTTTTACCGGTTTTTGAAACCGATGATGTTGCCATATATGCTTTGCGGTTACCGCTTTCCATTTTCATAAATGGGAAAACATTAACCCCAACACCATCAGCTACTTTCCCCACATGTGAGCGTCCGTATCCGTAAGCAATGGATATAGTGCCATCAGCCTGACCGGGTTGAATAAAAGCAGCCAGTTCAAGGCCATCGGCGAGTTTCAGCATATCGCCGGTAACAACTCCAAGTTTTGTAGCCATATTTGGCGAAATAGCCGCGAAATTGTCCCAACAAACTTTTGAAATCGGGTCGGGCATTTCCATCATCCATGGATTGTTGGCATGCATACCGTTACCCAGGGCAATAGTTTCGTAAAATGCAAGTTCAGTATCCGCTGATTTTATTGCTGCTGCTTTTGTTGCCGCTTCGGCCAGAGGCTCAGCCGAAAATGAAAGCGGGGAAGATGTTACGGGCTCTTCGAATACACCTTTTTGAAGCGTGTAATTCCAGAAATCGGTTGCCGAAGCATATTCCGACTGTTTTGCTATAAAATTCTGTTGCCAGTTTTGTTTGAGAAATGCGTTAAAAAGTGAAGCACTGCCAGCCCATCTCAGCAAGCTTGCCTGCACCTGGCGTGTATCGTAAATATTGCGAATGGTTGGCTGTTGAATGCTGAAAAAGCCTTTCCTTGGTTCTGCATCGTTCCACGATTCCAGAAAGTGATGATCGGGTGCAACAACTTTACAGGCGGCTGCTGTTTCGTCCATGGTATTGGCAAAACTTACCGACAAATCAACTTTTTTCAAGCCTTCCTGCAATGATTTCGATTCACTGAAATTGTATAAAGGGTTAACATTATAAAAAAGTACGGCTCCGGTTTTTCCTTCGTTCATGTTCTTAACAAGGCTGGTCATATCCTCGTCAATTCCTTTCCGTATATTTAATGAAGCAGAGAAATCAATAGTGCTGCCATAATTCTGCAGCATCGTGTTTATCGCGTTTACAATAATTTGCAAAGAAGTATCATTACTGCCGCATACTACCAACGATTTGCCTTTCGAACCAAGTAGTTTTGCTGCAAGTTTGGTAATATCAACGGCTGATGCTGGAGCATTGTAGGTAGTTCCTCCGGTAGCTTTGGCTATTTCATTATATAAACTTAAAATAACCGAAGCCTGTTGGCTGGGTTTTATAGGGAAACGGTAATCGGCATTTGCACCTGTAAGCGACATACCCGATTCAAAAACTGTGAGTTGCGATATGTTGCGTTTTTCAGCATTCAACCGACGGCTGGCTGCAAACCGCCTCGTAAATTCAACAGGCATTAGCCATGTACCAAGGAAATCGGCTTCAAAGCTTACAATTGCTTCTGCTTTGTCAAAATAATAGTCAGGTATGGTCTGTAATCCAAAAGTGAGTTTGTTGGCCTGTAGCATTGCCGAAGAGGAAACCGCATCATACGTAACCTGCCTGGCAGAAGGATATTTTTTCTTAAACTCTTCAATTACCAACAGGGTAGTAGGACTGATGATGGTTGATGTTACCAGGGCGATAGTTTTACCAGCATCAGCAACAGCCGAAAGTTTCGTCATCACCTCGGTATCAATCACACTCCAGGAAGTTGCTTTCCCGTCCATCACAGGTGATTTAAAGCGGGAGCCGTCATCATACAGACTCAATACGGATCCCTGAACACGGGCGGAGGTTGTTCCCTTGCTGATGGTGGAAAGGTCATTTCCTTCAATCTTAATGGGTCGTCCGTCGCGAACTTTTACAAGTATTGCGTTATAGTCCTGCCCGTCGAAATAAGTTGAAGCATAATAGTTAGCCATGCCAGGTGTAACTTCTTCAGGCTTGTTAAGATAAGGGATTGCTGTTTGAACAGGGTTCTTACAACTTGTGGCAATGGCAGCTGTAGCAAAACTAAATCCGCAGAATTTCAGAAAATTTCGGCGTGACGAAGGCTTTCCATCAATTTCTTCATCAATCAGGTCGAGTACGGAACGTGATGCATCCTCATCTTTCCGACCTGTGTTGATTTCGGGAAGATTTGCCTGCTCTTCAAGGCTTTTCCAATATTTTTTTTCCATTTATAGAGTATAATATAAAAGGTTCTGTTTCTTTTTGATTGTTGAGATTGTTGAGATTGATGGGCTTGATAAGATTAATGGGATTGATGAGATTGATGAGGTTGACTAGTAATGGCATTTGGCACAATCAATTCCACCAAGGCGCTCAGCGGTGATCTTTTTACCAGCTTTAGCTTCATCGTGAAGCTTTTTAAACGATTCGTAGTACTTGTTTTTAGTAGCCTGAATGCCTGTGCTGCGGTGGCAGTTAACACACCAGCCCATGGAAAGATCGGAGACCTGTTTTACAAGATCCATCGTTTCTACAGGTCCATGACAGGTTTGGCATTCAACTTTTCCTGCTCCAACATGCTGTGCATGGCTGAAAAATACATGATCAGGCAGTTTATGTACCCTGATCCATTCAATAGGTTTACCCGATGCTTCGGCGCGGTATATTTTGTTGATTTCAAATTTGCCTGAGCGGGAGCCGGCAATAACCACTTTGTGGCAATTCATACACAGGCTGGCTGATGGTATACCTGCTGATTTACTATAGCTGGCAATAGAATGACAATATTGACAATCAATCTTATTCTGGCCTGCATGAACTTTATGCGAGAATTTTATGGGCTGGTCCGGCATATAATCCTTGGTCCGACCCAGGTTTATTGCTTCCTGCACAGCAAGAGTCCCGTGTATGCCTAATCCAACCAGTATCACGAGTACGTGGATTATTTTATATTTTACTTTTTTAAACCAGATCAAATCAGCCAAAGCGAGTGCCATAAGCAATCCCATAAAAAGGAAAAGAAGCAAGCGGGCCGGAAATGTTCCTTCCCAGACTATCCCTTTTTTGCCGACACTTGACAGGTACGCGGAAATATCATAAATCTCCTTATCCGATAGTTGAAGACCTTTATGGACTTCTGTCATTTTAGCTGATGTGGGCTCGTTGAGCACCTGGTAAAGATTGGTGCCATTAGGCTCCTGCCAGGCTTTGGCAAGGTCGGCTGCGGAAGGATTGAAATTAAGTGAATCGGTTGCTATTACAGCATGACAGGAAACACAGTTTAAGGTAGTTCCTTTCCCGAAAGGAAGAACACCGTTAAAGAGTCTTTCGCCACGGAGCATATCGTCGCGGCTGAACCCGTCTTTTTTGGTAATATCAACGGTAACTTTTCGTGCCTCCGAAGGTTTGTAGGTTTCGATATATGATATCAACTGATTGAGATCATCATCCGACAAGGATTTATGATCCGGCATCGGGATTTTACCGTTTTCGTTGAAAACCTTCACGGCAGCTTTATCCCCGGCTTTCACCATATCCTGCGAAGCGGTGATAAACTTCTTCAGCCATGATTTATCCTGTCTCTTGGTTACGTCTTTCAAACCGGGACCAACCAGTTTTTCCTCGCTTAGTTTATGACAAATGGCACAGTTTTTCTCGAAAATCTCCTTGCCCTTGTCTTGTGCCAGAGAAACTGAACTGAAAAGTATTCCGGCCACCAGCAGAATCAATGGCGCTGTCAGTTTAAGTGTTATCAGTTTCCGTTTGTTGAATGCTTGTAGGTGCATACTTTTTTACTGATTAATAAGGTATAGATAAGGTCACAAAAATGCACAGTAATGCTGGACATTCGAATGCCGATTATGATTTATATTTGGAGAAATGCAATCCGGAGAGTAAGTTTTTTATCATGCTTTTGGGAATACTTGAAATTCAATTCACTGCACAGCGAATTTAGATAATAAGCAAACTTTATACAATAGTATTTTTCTAGTTTTTTTACATTTTTATAGTTTGGAACCAGTCTAAATAAGTAATTGCTATAAAAATTATAATTAAATCACAGAATCTGAAATGAATACATGAAGTTAGAGAAGTATGAATGAAAAATGTTATTATCAGATTTAAGTATATGAATACCCGAATAAATTCTTTATATAATACTAAAATGCATCCAAATGTCAAAAATTTTATCTAATTAAATGGAAGGTGTTTTCCTGAAAGCCATAGTATTTCGTATGAAACTATAGAATTAATGCTATGCATCCCGAAACTTAAAAAGGGAAGACTTCAATAGTCTTCCCTTTGATATGTATGATGCAAAAAGATGATATCTGACATAATCTGAATTTGGGTTCAGTCCTAACAAAGCAGATCGGAAAAGCTTTTTCCGTTAAATCATTCTTTATAAACTTATATTATCCTACCAGCTTCCTCCGGCACCTCCTCCGCCAAATCCACCTCCACCAAATCCGCCAAATCCGCCACCACCTCCTCCGAAACTGCCGCCGCTGCTACCGCCGCTGCTACCGCCACCACCCATCATCCAGGGGAAAAACAACATTCCACCTGCACCTGAGCGATTAATGGTACGATGGTTATTATTATTCCTTGATATAAGGATAATAATAACTATGATGATCATAATAATAAAGCCTATCGATGATCCTTTTTGGGATTTTCCATAGCTATCTGCAGTAAATTCACCTTTAACAAGCGACATGATTACATCAATGGCAGTGTTAATCCCGCCGTAATAATCATTCTTCTTGAAACGAGGGATCATTTCATTATTTACAATTGCATATGCTGTGGCATCGGGCACGAACTGTTCAACCCCATATCCTGTCGCAATAAATGCATCTCCGTTTTCGGATGCATTTTTGGGTTTGATCAGTACAACAAAACCGTTATTAAACTTGCTTCCTCCAACACCCCATTTTTGCCCAAGTTGCTGGGCATAATCAGCTTTATCATACCCATCAAGTGTCGGAACAATTACCACTACAATCTGCACTGTTGTGGAATCATTAAAACTAAGCAGCTTTGATTCAAGGCTTTGAACCTGATCCGGACTGAGTATATGCGCAAAATCGTTAACAAGCCGGGGAGGATTTGGTTTTTCGGGAATGCCTCCCTCAGCAAAGCCAATTCCTGCTACAAAAAGCAGCAGGGTGAACAGAAGAAAGGTTCTAATGCAATTTCCGGTTTTCATACTGGCTGATTATCTAATTTACCTTGGATTGAAAGCTAAAAAAATTAATTGAAGGAAATATCGTCCGAGAGTTCATTTACATCGTCCGTCTTATAAGGGAAATGGTTTTTTAACTTTTCCCCGGTTTCTTTTATTGCTTCCATTAATCCTTCGGTGAATTGATTTTCACGGAAGTGATTTAGCATCTTGCTCCTTATGCTATCCCAAAAACTCTCTGTTACAGCTTTATGTATAGCTTCATCACCGATAATTGCAAATTTCCGGTTTTTAACCGCCAGGTAAAAAAGTACGCCATTTCGGTTTTCGGTTTTTTCCATTCCGAGCTTATTGAAAATGACAAGTGCACGGTCAAGGGCATCACCTTTGCATGTGTTTTCGATATGAACCCTTATTTCGCCGGAAGTATCCAACTCGGCATTCATTATAGCCAGTTGTATATCTTCTTGTTGTGCTGGTGTGAAAAAATTCCTTGCTGTTGACATACTGAAATATAATTTAGATCTCTTCAGAAAATTTAACAAATACTTATAAGAAGAAGTCAGCGGCAGGAATAAAAAGGTTGTATTTTAAATTAACCTCTTAAATACAACTACTTCTTTTTACCTATGACTTCATTTTGTGCACCATTCATTTGGTTATTTCCGGTAGAATACTCTTTATTTGTTTTCCGGAATGCGATTCGGTAACAATTGTAAAAATCCGTATTGAGCATGTTTCCAGGTATTCTTACCTGGTTTCTTAATAAACACTAATCAGGTATTTAACTTCAATTAAGTTAAAACTCCACCTTAGCAGCATCTTCTGCGCCAGCCTGTGCCTGGAAATAGGGTTTCTTTGAGAATCCAAAAATCCCGGCCATTATGTTAGTAGGGAATCGCCTCAATTGTGAATTGAAGAGCTGGACAGACTCATTAAAATTTCGTCTTTCAACGTTGATACGGTTTTCAGTTCCCTCAAGCTGAGCTTGTAACTGCAGGAAGTTTTGATTGGCTTTCAGATCCGGATATTTCTCAACAGTTACAAGGAGCCTGCTCAGGGCTGAGCCTAATTCATCCTGTGCTTTTTGAAACTGAGCTAAGGTATTGGCATCAAGTTTTGTAGCATCCAGGTTAATAGTTGGCTTTGTAGCATTGGCACGCTGTTCAATAACTTTAATCAGAGTTTCCTGCTCAAATTTCGCATACCCTTTAACGGTACTTACAAGGTTCGGGATAAGGTCTGCCCTACGCTGGTAGGCGCCTTGTACATCAGCCCATTTTTTATTGACATTTTCTTCGGAGCTTACCAGTTTATTATAAGTGCCCGGAATGGAAAGCAAAAGAATTACACCTAATAGTATAACACCGCCAATTATTATCCATGATTTTTTCATTTTTCAGTTTTTGTTGGTTAGTATTTGGGTAATATCTGTTAATAAAAGTAGTTCTTTTTGAGTCGCATTGCATTTGCGATGATAAAAGCTAAGTAGATGTGGAATGTCAGAAGTTGGAAGTCTGAAACGAGTAAGAAAGAAATGGCTCAACTTTGTGCTTTATTATCCTGCCGATTCAATAGGGAAATATTAGTTCCTAAACTTCCGCCTTCTTCTTCAGACACATTCAGAATCCCGATTACTGAATAATCGATCCCAATCTACTGAATAATATCCACACTTCGTTTGATGAACCCGGTAAGCGCTTCGCCTTTCAACAGGTTTTGCGAAAGCAATGCAAGGTCAATCAACTGTTTGACCATTTTTAATTTCATATCCTGATCTTCAGTTTCAAGCAGGTGGCTCATAAGCTTGTGGTTCGAATTGAGAACCAGGTTATAGCTGTCGGGCATATTTCCCATAAATGAATATTGACCACCACCCATCGCCGACATATCTTTCATTCGACGCATAAACTCAGGTTGGGTTACAGTGACCGGGATGTCGTTTTCGCCAAGATTTTCAACTGAAATATGATAAGTGGATTTATTGACCTGTGCCTCAAATATTTCGGTTAGTTTTTTGGTTTGCTCTTCAGTAAGTTTTGAAGGAAGTGCCTCTGTTTTTTTAATAAGCTTGTCAGCTACTTCCGCATCAACACGCACAAACTGGCATTTCTCGAATTTCTGCTCCAGCGTATTTACAAAATGGTTGTCGACTGGTCCGTCCATAAGGAGCACATCGTAACCGCGTTCGCGTGCGTTTTGCACATAGCTGTGTTGTTCATCCGAATCAGAAGTATACAGGTAAACAACATTGCCATCCTTATCCGTCTGATTCTCCTTAATGAAATTTCTATATTCTTCGAAGGTGAAATATTTGTTTTCGGTTGTTTTAAGAAGGCAGAACTTTTCAGCACGATCATAGAATTTGGTTTCTGAAATAATGCCATATTCAATGAAAACCTTGATGTCATCCCATTTCTTTTCGAATTCTTCACGGTTGTTTTTGAAAATTTCTTCCAGTTTGTCTGCCACTTTTTTCATGATATGGCCTGAAATTTTCTTCACATTAGAATCGCTTTGCAGGTAACTGCGCGAAACATTAAGCGGAATATCGGGTGAATCGATGACCCCATGCAACAAAGTGAGGAAATCGGGTACTATCCCTTCAACTGAATCGGTTACAAATACCTGGTTACAATACAATTGTATTTTATCACGCTGCATTTCGAAGTTTTTCTTCACTTTGGGGAAGAACAAGATTCCGGTAAGATTGAACGGGTAATCCACATTTAAGTGAATGTTGAATAAAGGATCTTCAAAAGTCATAGGATACAACTCCCGGTAGAAGTTTTTGTAATCTTCGTCCTTAAGGTCAGCCGGACGTTGTTTCCATAAGGGATTGGAATTGTTGATGATACGGGGCTTTTCAACTTCAATTTCTTTAGGCTCTCCCTTATCGTCTTTTTCAGTTTCTGATTTTTCCCAGGTCTTTTCGTTTCCGAATCGTATAGGAACAGGTAAAAATCTGCAGTATTTATTCAGCAAATCGAGAATACGTTGTTCTTCGAGGAACTCTTTGGATTCCTCATTTATGTATAGGACAATCTCAGTCCCACGATCCGGTTTCTCAATTTCGTTGATGGTATATTCGGGTGAGCCGTCACATTGCCAGCTAACGGCTTTTGAACCGGCTCCTTTTTTATATGTTTTGGTATTGATTTCAACTTTATCCGAAACCATGAAGGAAGAGTAGAAACCCAGGCCGAAATGTCCTATCAGTCCGCCTTGTTCAGCTTCGGTTTTGTTTTTAAACTTTTTTACGAACTCTTCAGCGCCGGAAAAAGCGATCTGGTTGATATATTTGTCAATTTCCTCGGATGTCATGCCGATTCCACGATCTTTCACTGTCAGGGTCTTCTTATCCTTGTCGATGATGACTTCAATAGTAAGATCTCCCATTTCGTCCTTAACCTTATCAAGGGAAGAAAGGGTTTTTAGTTTCGTGGTCGCATCAACTGCATTAGCGATAAGCTCCCGTAGGAATATTTCATGGTCTGAATAAAGGAATTTTTTGATGATGGGGAAAATGTTCTCAGTCTGTACGTTGATTTTTCCGGTTTGCATAGTAAATTGTTTTTAATATTTTTCTTCGTACTAATCAAAGTATGTGCCATGGAGCAGGGACTGTCAATTTGGCACTTTTGATTTACGATTTACGAATTACGAATTACGATTTTGGACTTATGTTTTGGTGAGTTAACCCTGGTACTTTCCGGCTCAATGTATGTGAAACAATGAAACTGCTTTTCTAAATTCGAAGAAAGAATATTTTTCTTATTTTTACCAAGCAAACTTTTTATTTTCTACCTTCGCTTCATTAAGTGAAACACTGAAAACTTAAAAGTTGTTCTTTAAGTAAATTATCAGCCATAATTTCAATTTATAAATCAAAAGATATGAATCAGATAGAATGGAGTAGCCTGCCTTTTGGTTATCAAAAAACAAATTATAATATTCGATGCTACTATCGCGAAGGCGAATGGGGCAAACTGGAGACGACAAATTCAGAGTTTATTTCAGTTCATATGGCTGCAACTGGTCTGCATTATGGACAAGAGGCTTTTGAAGGGCTAAAAGCATATATGGGTAAGGATGGCAAAATCAGGTTGTTCCGCTGGGAGGAAAATGCTAAACGTATGCAGGATTCAGCTAACGGTATCATGATGGCTGTTCCGCCAACCGAGCTTTTTAAAGAGGCAATTTTCAATGTGGTAAGGCTGAATAAAGAATTCGTTCCACCATATGGTACCGGGGCATCCCTTTATATCCGTCCGCTGTTATTTGGCTCAGGTGCCAGGGTAGGGGTAAAGCCGGCTGATGAGTACCTGTTTCTTGTTTTTGTATCTCCTGTCGGGCCTTATTTTAAAGAAGGATTCAACCCGGTAAGTATTATGGTGTCCCGCGAATATGACCGTGCTGCGCCTAAGGGAACCGGCCGATATAAAGTAGGTGGCAACTATGCAGCCAGTCTTACAGCAGGAGAAATAGCACATAAAGAAGGGTTCGCTTCAGCCCTGTTTCTTGATGCCCGCGAAAAAAAGTACATTGACGAGGCTGGTCCGGCCAATTTCTTCGCTATCAAAGGGAATACCTATGTAACCCCGCTTTCAGAATCCATTCTTCCATCCATCACCAACAGGAGCCTGATGACTTTGGCTGAAGATATGGGAATGAAGGTAGAACGCAGAAAGGTTGAGCTTAAAGAATTATCCGAATTCGACGAAGTGGGTGCATGCGGGACTGCCGCGGTTATATCACCCATCCGCCGGATTGCTGATATTGAAATGGGTATGGAATGGAATTACTGCCTCGATGGAAAAGCAGGTGAAAAATCATCACTTCTTTATCAACGACTTATTGATATACAGTATGGTGATGCTGAAGATAAATTCGGATGGACTTCACTGGTTGATTTATAATCAGAGTTTGCAAGAATCAAATGCGCCGGGAGTTTTTCCGGCGTTTTTGTTTAAATGTACACAATAGTGTCAGGTCTTTTCTGAAAAGTATAAAGGAGCGAAATACTTATAGCGGATTGCCAGGATTATTTTCCCAGAAGCATATCGAAAGCAACATCCACGTAAGTATAAACATCTTTGGGAGCATGGTGCAAGTATTCGTTGCTGCGATCGGTTCCAAGCCTGACAACAACCGCATTCAGAGAGGGAATTATAAAAATATACTGACCAAGGATCCCTCGGGCGTAAATAATTTTATTGCCCTTGTACTTTACAATCCAAAACAGGTAACCATAATAATCGCAGGAATCTCCGTCTTCGCCTTTTAACCAGCTTGCCGGTGCTGTGGCTTCATCAATATAAGCTTTTGAAATGATTTGCTGATTGTTGAATTGCCCGCTGTCGAGCACCATCTGCCCGATACGTGCAAAATCCCGTGCAGTACTGTTGAAGCAACAGTAGGCTTTTTCGATGCCACCAGCCTCGTCAATACTCCAAAATGCCGGATGCTCGGCACCTAATGGTTTCCACAATTTTTTGGAGGCATATTCCGAAACTGACTCACCGGAAGCCTTCTCAATAATAAGCGCAAGTAATTGTGCATCACAGCCTTGGTATTCGAATACTTTTCCCGGTTCGCTTTTAACATGCAAACCTGATACTAGTTCAGCCAGATGCTTGCCGTAATAGGCTTCTGTTGTGATCGAGAATAAACTTGAATAGCTCTCGTCCCATTCAATCCCAGAACTCATCGTAAGCAAATCCCTGATGCGCAGACTGAAACCATTGGTGTTTTTGAATTGAGGCAGGTAATCGGTAACAGGTTGGTCAAGACTTTCAATTCTGCCTTCATCATGCAGGCAGCCGATTAAAAGGGAGACAATGCTTTTTGCCATTGAAAATGAGTTACTCCGTGTTGTATCGCTTCCGCCATCCCAGTATTCTTCATGCAGGATTTTATTATTGCGGATTACTACATAGGCGGTAGTGCCGAATGTATTGAATATTGCCAGTTTAGCCGTATCAATTCGTTGGAGATTATATAGTGAATCCCTGTGCCAGGGAATCGGCTGAGCGTTCTGCACAATCCTGTTCTCAAATATTTTATAATCATCTATATTAGCGTGCCCGTGGATGATGGCACGCCTCAGATGAACCGGCACTAAAAGCCAGACCAGAACAACAATTGTAAGCAGAATTAATAGAATAAGGCTTAGTTTTTTCATCATTCAGAAAGCTTGAAAAATAACAAAATTCAAAAATTAACAGACAAAATTCAAATAAACGTTCGCTATCTGAAATTAATCTTTTGCATTTCGAAGAGTACACCTGGCATTTCAATTATCTTCTAGAATTATTAAACCAGTCTGTTCGAAAACAACACGGCTTCCATTTCTTTCTGCATGCTTTGTGCTTCCAAAGCTGCTTTTTTAGCAAAATCAATACCGGCGGAAGCAAACAGTATGCTTCGGGATGCATTAACCAACAAGCCGCAATGATCATTCAGTCCATATTTTGCTACCGCTTTGAGGTCGCCGCCCTGGGCACCTACACCGGGAACAAGTAAAAAATGATGAGGCACAATTTTGCGGATACCTTCTAACATTTCGGCTTTTGTGGCTCCTACCACATACATCATATTATCAGGGGTTCCCCATTGGGAAGTGCGTTCGAGAACACGCTCGAAAAGCCTGGTTTCACTGTTATCAGTAAACAGTTGAAAGTCATCGGATCCTTTATTGGATGTTAGCGCCAGCACAATGGCCCATTTCCCTGGAAAAGCAAGGAAAGGTTTTACGGAGTCTTCACCCATATAAGGCGCTACGGTTATTGCATCGAAACTGAATCCTGAAACTTGTTTGTCAAAAACCGAAAGGGCATATTGTGTCGAAGTATTCCCAATATCACCGCGTTTGGCATCGGCAATGGTGAAAACTTCGTTATTGAATTTTTCGAGATAATTCATTGTTTTCTCGAGGCTTATCATGCCTTTTGTGCCCCGGCTTTCGTAAAAAGCCAGGTTTGGTTTGTAAGCAACAGCATAGGGTAAAGTAGCGTCAATTATCTGTTTATTGAATTCATAAACAGGATCTTCCGTTTCGAACAAATATTTTGGGATTTTATTCAAATCACTATCGAGACCAACACAGAGAAAAGATCTCTTTTGTCGAATAAGGTGAAAGAGGTCGGAGCGGTTCATAAAAAAGTGCTTAGTGCTTAGTGCTTGGTGCTTGGTGCCTGGTGAGGAAATATAACTTCCACAAATTGCACAAATGTTTCACAAATTAACACAAAATTATCGTGCCGATCCATGTCAGATTCATGAAAATTTGTGAAGTTAAATTACAAAATCCGCAATCCGGCATCCGAAATTATTCTGTAACTTCTTTGAGCCTTTCGGCATTTTCAGCTAACTGAAGAGCTTCAATAAAATCCTGTATTTCCCCATCCATAAACACCGGCAGGTTATACATAGTGAGGTTTATACGGTGATCTGTAACACGACTTTGGGGGTAATTATACGTACGGATTTTTGCTGACCGGTCTCCAGTGGAAACCATGGTTTTACGCTTTTTAGAAATTTCATCCAGGTATTTCTGATACTCACGCTCAAAAATACGGGTACGTAAAACCGTCATGGCTTTCTCAAAATTCTTCATCTGCGATTTTTCATCCTGAATAGCTACAACAATTCCTGAAGGAGCATGTGTCAGACGCACGGCTGAGTAAGTTGTATTTACACTTTGTCCTCCGGGTCCGGATGAACAGTAAGTGTCCTTACGGATATCACTTGGTTTGATATCAACATCAAATTCATCGGCTTCGGGTAAAACTGCAACCGAAGCAGCTGAAGTATGTATACGGCCTTGTGTTTCGGTATCAGGAACGCGTTGAACACGGTGCACACCCGATTCGTATTTCAGCAAACCGTAAACGCCATCGCCTTTTACTTCGAAAATCACCTCTTTAAAGCCACCCATGGTGCCTTCGGTCATGCTTACAGGTTCTATCTTCCAGTTTTTACGTTCAATGTAACGGGTATACATGCGGTAAAGGTCGCCGGCAAAAATACTGGCTTCGTCACCGCCACTTCCTGCCCTGATCTCAACTACAGCATTTTTAACATCCTGAGGATCAGATGGAATAAGCATCAAACGGATTTCTTCTTCGAGTTTGTCGCGTTGTTCGTTGAGCGACTCCATTTCTTCGCGGGCAAATGCACGCATATCTTCTTCTTTCTCTTCTTCGAGAATGGAATGGCATGCTTCTATGCCTTCGACAAGCACTTTGAATTTTTTGTAACCTTCAATAATAGGCTGAAGTTCTTTAAAGTCCTTGCTGAGTTTAATGTATACTTTCATGTCCTGCATTACATCAGGATCATTTATTTGTTTTTCGATTCCCAGGTAACGCTCGTGTATGGCTGCCAGTTTGTCTAACATATTGGTATCTGCTTTTTGCGGGTGCAAAGGTACAAGAAATGAGGATTGGTTTTATGATTTGACGCTAAAAGGTTTCATGCCATTAAAGGACATATTGCCTTTATATGATTATCGGAATAAGGGCACTTTAGTGACAGCGTAAAATACAATGAAGCGAATAGCTAATATTCGAACGAATCGGAGCCTACTTTAATAGTCAGTTTTTTGCCTTCCCATGCTTCACACCTTCCAATAACCTGAGCGGCAATGCCGAAGCGCTCTGAAATGGAAATAATTTCAGATGCAATATTTTCCGGAACATACAGTTCCATCCGGTGGCCCATATTAAAAACCTGGTACATTTCACCCAAGTCCGTACCTGATTGTTCCTTTATCATCCGGTATAATGGTGGAATCGGGAAGAGATTATCCTTTACTATGTGTAAATTCTTAACAAAATGAAGAACTTTGGTTTGTGCGCCACCGCTGCAATGAATCATTCCATGTATTCCTGAACGATGCTTTCCGAGTATTTCCCTGATTACCGGTGCATAGGTGCGTGTGGGGGAAAGCACAAGTTTGCCGGCATTAATACCCGGAACTTCAGTAGGATCGGTAACCAGAAGGTTTCCTGAATATATAAGATCTTTACTGATGGCATGGTCATAGCTTTCGGGATATTTCAGCGCATAATCATGTGCAAAAACATCATGCCTGGCAGATGTTAATCCGTTGCTGCCCATACCTGCGTTGTAACTTCTTTCATAAGTAGCCTGACCAAACGAAGCCAGTCCCACAATCACATCGCCAGGCTGTATTTTATTTTCGATGATATCGCTTCTGCGGACCCTTGCCGTAACGGTGCTATCTACAATGATGGTTCTTACCAGGTCGCCGACATCGGCGGTTTCGCCTCCGGTTGAATGTATACCAATACCATTTTCACGCATCAGGCTCAGACATTCTTCGGTGCCTTCGATGATTTCTTGTATAACTTCTCCCGGAATCAGTTTTTTATTCCGGCCAATGGTTGATGAAAGCAAAATGCCATCTGTAATGCCGATACATAATAAATCATCTGTGTTCATTACAACGGCATCCTGCGCAATCCCTTTCCATACAGAAATATCGCCTGTTTCACGCCAGTAAATGTATGCTAGCGATGATTTTGTTCCGGCACCGTCAGCATGCATAACGCAACAATAGTCCGGATCATTTCCAAGCAGATCAGGTACAACTTTGCAGAAGGCATTCGGGAACAAACCTTTGTCAAGGTTTTTAATTGCCTGGTGAACATCGTTTTTTGTTGCCGAAACTCCTCGTTGTGAATACCTGTCGGTCATAGAAAATTGAGTAATCCGTTAATTTAGAGCCTTATGCCGGTTTCTATGTTTCATGTTGAAACAATGATCTTTAAACACTTGTCTGTTTGCTATTTAAAGATAATCTGCTTTTTCTCTTTATCAATTGTAAAGGCTCCGAATTTTCTCAGCACCTTCTCACTCATCAGGATTGCATCCTTCTGTTTTTGAAGCACAGTTGCTTCCATCTCAAATGCTGATTTGGTGGCAATACTGATTTCGCCAACAACAAATATGGATTTATCAGCAACGGAGTTATTGCCCAGGATTTTTTCCGGGTCACCGTCAAAGTCGGCTTTCCCGATTGCTCCTGATTTGAGCATTTTAAGCGTTTCATCAACTGAGAAACTTAATCCGGGGCCTTCCTCACTAATTGTGATCTGAGTTGTAATACCGTTCACTACTGCTGTAAACGAAAATGTATTATCCGGATTTGTCGAGAAAGGAACTATATTATCTTCAGGATTTATCTGAATACTTACTTTCTGAGTCTGACTACTTATTGCTTTATTTTGAGTTTTCGGTACAAAGTCCTTACTTATAATTCTGAATTCCGAACGGCGGTTCAATGCATAAGCAGCTTCCTGTGCGGGTTTGCCTGGCAGGGAGTCAATAAAACTCTGCGAAAGTAATGTTCCGGCTTTAAACTGGAAGCCATCTTTTACAACATCTTTAGCCAATCGCCGTGGTACACGTTCGCCGTATCCTTTGGCAATGAGCCTGTCAGGATCTATACCACGGTCAATAAGGTAATTTACAACCGATTCGGCACGTTTCTGCGACAACACATCATTGCTTTCATCCGTACCGCGAGAGTCGGTATGAGAGGCAAGTTCAATAATAATGGTTTCATTTTCATCGAGTGTTTTTATCAATCCCTGCAATGAATCCTGGTATTGGGGTTTCAGGTCCCATTTTGCCAGGTCGTAAAGAATGTCGGGAAGCAGAACTGGTTTGTCAGGAATAGGCTGAAGTCTGAAATCGATAGTAAAGTCTTTACTGCTCTCGAGACCAACAGTAGTTTCCTTTGCTTTTTTATTAAAATAATTTGCCTTCAAACAAAGAAGTTCATAAGTTGTATTTTTTGTAATTTGGGATTTCCCGAAGTTATAATATCCTTTTGCATCAGTCCTTGCTTCAACCGAAGTGCCATTCGATCCTGTAAGTTTCACGACAGCGCCCTGGATAAACTGAAGTGTATTATCATCTTTAACTACACCTGAAAGTGTAAAAAGAACTGGTGGGTTAACAAAGGCATATATATCATCGCTTCCACGGCCGCCTTTACGGTTAGAGGAGAAAAATCCCTTGTCTTCTTCCGGATGAAAAACAAGGCCAAAATCATCACCTGAGGAATTGATAGGTACCTGCATGTTGACAGGTTTTGTCCATTCCCCATTTGAAAATGTGGATCGGAAAATATCGAGGCCTCCCAATCCCGGGTGCCCGTTAGATGAAAAATACATCGTAGAATCGTTTCGCATAAAAGGGAACATTTCATCCCCCGGCGAATTGATAACCGGTCCCAGATTTACAGGTCTGCCAAAATTTTCGTTAGGTGTTTTACGGGTTGCTGCCCAAATGTCTTTGCCACCCTGGCCTTTAGGTAAATCGCTCGAAAATAATAGGGTAAGTTCATCGGGGCTGATAGAGGGATTCCCAAAAGCTGTTGTGCTGTCACCGCCCAGTTCAAGAGCTTTGGGTTCGCCCCAGTTGCGGCCGGCACGCCTCGAAACCATAATTTTACATCCTTGCAATGTTCCTTTATCATTGGAACAACGTGTAAAATACATCTGATTGAATTTGCTGTTAACGGCAGGATTGCCTTCGTTGGCTTCGGTATTTATAACATTACCGGTTTCAAGTTGAACAGGCGTCGACCATTGCCCTTTCGGGTCAAGTTTTGAAATAAAGAGGTCGCTGAAGTTTTGACCGGTCCAGTTGTCCATATCTTTTCCGGTAGCAGCATCGCGGGTTGAAGTAAAAATAATGGTATTATAAAGTTTATCAGCGTAAGTAGCTGAAAAGTCAGATTCTTTTGAATTTAATACTTTTTCGGGTGTAACTTTATATTTGGTCGGATTGTCGATCCATTCCTGGGCCAATGTGCATGACAATGAACCGTTCGGCCCCCGGGGGTCGTCCGGTGCAAGTTCGGTGTACTTATCAAAATAGGTTTTGGCATCCTTATATTTCTCATTGGATTTCATGGCCTGTGCAAGGTAGAGAAAGACAAGGGGATTTGTTTCTGCAAATTTGGTCTTGGCAAGACGTCTGTATGCGGCTTCAGCTCTCCTGGTATTATTGATAATCCGGTAGCATTCAGCCATTTGGAATGAAATTTTCTCCTTTTCAGGCTTGGATTTTGTTTTCGATAAGGCTTTTTTATACCTGTTAACAGCAACATTGTACTGCATGTTGTTGAAAGCGTCATCGGCAGAACGCAGAGCCCGGCTCTGTGAAAAAACCGGGTAGGCAGACAGACTGAAAAAAAGGGTGAAAAGCAGGATACGTATTCTCATATTTTGCTGGATGGACTGAAAGAAAACAATATTTTCTGGTTTTTAAAAGTAAACGGTATTAGAACGATTTTATTATTCTTTTTTTGTAACCTGATCTTCTGTTTTTGAAGGATCTGCAGAAATATTCTCTTCAGGTAAAGGAATTTCATCAGGGATAACTGGTTCCGCAACCGTCCGGGAGGAGCTTTCAATTTTCATTTCTTTCGCAACTTGTGCTTTTGTACGGTTGAACTCCCGGTTTACACTTTCAACCTGATCCGTCACCTGGTTGTGAGCGGCTTTTATTTCATCCTGTAAAACCGATGTCTCTTTTTTAAATTCACGAGTCAGGTCGTTGGATGCTTTCTTCATCTGATTCATCAACCGGCCTGCTTTACGTGCCATTTCCGGCATTTTTTCGGGTCCGAATATCAGAAATACAACCAGTAAAATAATAAATAATTCGCCACCGCTAACATCAAGAAATAGAAGAATCGGTAATCCGGACATAGGTTACTTTTTAAATTTGACCTACAAAAGTAATAAACTACCTGCACTTAATCGAATATTATATTCGAAACTAAATTTAGTAGATTTTGCTGATTCATAAATCACCAATCAATGGTTAGTTTATTTGAAAAATTACAGACGGAAAATCGTTGACTTTTTGCCCGATCAGAGAAATGGAATATTCATTAACAAGAAAACCCCGGAATTTCCGGGGCTTTTCAGTATTCAGGGTCATTGAAAATTATTTCTTCTCAGATAATTTAAGTTTCTTTTCTTTACGGCGTTTTGATATCATCATAAAGTCATATGCTACAGGTGTAGCGTTGAAAATGGATGAATACGTACCAACAACAATACCAACTAACAACGCGAAAATAAAACCGCGTATAACATCGCCACCAAAAATAAAGATAGCTAAAAGTGTCACAATGGTAGTTCCTGCTGTATTTACGGTTCGTCCTAATGTACTGTTCATACCTCCGTTCATATTGGTATGCAGATCACGTTTCGGGAAAAGCGTGATCCATTCACGCAACCTGTCGAAGATAATAACAGAGTCATTGATAGAATAACCTATGATGGTGAGGATAGCCGCAATGAAAGCCTGATCCACTTCAAGGCTGAAAGGCACTATTCCGTAAAAAATAGAATACATAGAAATGGTTATCAACGCATCATGAGTTAATGAAACCACACCACCCAATCCATATTGCCATTTACGGAACCTGACAGCAATATAAATAAAAATAGCTAACAAAGCAAAGAACAAGGCATAAACAGATGATTGTTTGATGTCATCGGAGATGGTCGGGTCTACTTTTTGTGAAGTTTGTATACCGATTGCTTCGTTATTGGTACTAAAATCCCTTTCGGTAAGAGCTGTTTTGTAGAAACCCTTCACACCAGTAAACAAACTATTTTCAACAATAGAATCTGCTTTTGATGTCTTATCGTCAACCATGAATTTGGTTGTGATTTTTACCCTGTTTTTGTTGGTACCTATTGTTTTAACTTCAGGAGCTTCGCCGAACGATTTAGTAAGTGACTGGCGTATCTCTTTAGTATTAACATCCTGATCGAACCTCACGATATACGAACGTCCTCCGGAGAAATCCACTCCATAATTCAGACCTTTGGTAGCAAGTGAAATCAAACCAATTAGAATTATCACACCCGAAACCACATAAAGCTTTTTCCTCATACCGATGAAGTCGATATTGACGTTGGTAAAAGCATTGATGGTATATTTATTCCCGAAAGTAACATTCACGTTCCTGCTTAGCAGGGATTCGAATACCAGGCGCGATAAGAAAATAGCTGTGAAAAGGGAAGTAAGGATACCTATGATAAGCGTAGTAGCAAAACCCTGTATTGGTCCTGATCCGAAAATGAAAAGAACGATACCAGTGATGAGAGTGGTAACGTTACCGTCGATAATAGCCGAATATGCATGATGGAAACCATCGGCGACAGCCAATCGTAATCCTTTGCCCGCTCTTATCTCTTCCTTGATACGTTCATAAATAATAACATTCGCATCTACAGCCATACCAAGGGTAAGCACAATACCGGCTATTCCGGGCAGAGTAAGTACTGCACCAACGCTGGCCAAAACACCAATCAGGAAGAATACGTTTGCAAGTAAGGCTATGTTGGCAACCAAACCTGCTTTTGCATAGTAAAACTGCATGTAAAGCAATACCAGTATGAAAGCTAAAATAAACGAGATCAATCCTGCATTGATTGATTCTTTACCTAATGAAGGGCCAACGATTTCTTCCTGTACAATACGGGCAGGAGCCGGAAGCTTACCGGATTTTAGCACGTTGGCAAGATCCTGAGCTTCCTCAACAGTGTAAGCCCCGTTAATAGAGGATTGCCCGTTAGGAATTTCATTTTGAACATTCGGAGCAGAATAAACAAAACCGTCAAGAACTATGGCAACCTGCTTGCCCACGTTATCGCGGGTAAGGTTTTTCCAGATCTTTGCTCCCGCATTATTCATTCCCATCGAAATTTCAACTTTACCGTTCTGATCAAAATCCTGACGGGCGCTTACGATAACATCACCAAAAAGAGCAGCCGTATTCTCACGGTTCGTGGAACGAAGTGCCATTAGTTCCAGCACTTCCGGGGATTCTTTTTCGGGTTTGATGGTCCAGGCAAACTGGCAATTACGTGGAAACATACCTTTAACCTTGTTCATCATGCTGTTTATACGGGCAGTATCTTTTATTGCGGCATAACCAACTGTAGCGCGGTTAGTGGCATACATCTGCCCGTTTTGCTGTGCATAAGCCGGTTGAAGGTATGCAAACAAAGGATTTTCTTTCCGGTATTTTTCAACTTGCTGTTCTTTGCTGGCACTTGTGGTATCTTGTTTAAGTTTGTCAGCAAGGCTCGATTTCTTTAGTGTATCAGTTTTGGCTTCAATCCCTGCATCTTTTTTAGCTGAAAGTGAATCAGTAGATTTAGCAGTAGTATCGTACACACCATTCATGCCGGCGAGACGTTTATTTGCTTCATTGAATATACCCGACAGTTCACTGAATTTATAGGTTTCCCAGAATTCGAGTTTAGCAGATCCCTGAAGCAGTTTCCTTACACGCTCGGGATCTTTGATACCTGGCAATTCAATCAGGATACGGTCGCTGGTTGCAAGTTTGGTGATATTAGGCTGTGAAACGCCGAAACGGTTAATACGGTTGCTAAGAATATTGAAGGTACGATCAAAAGCATCAGTACATTCCTGGCGAATAACTTTCAGAACTTCATCATTGGTTGAGTTTGGCCTGATTTTTTCGCGCAATTCCATACGGCCAAAAATAGCAGCCAGCTTAGCGTTAGCATCAACCTGGGTAAATGATTCACCAAACAAGGTGACGAAGTCTTTCTGGCTGTTTTTCTGTTTCTCATTAGCAAGAGCCATTGCTTTGGTAAACACCGGATTCGTACTGTTACCTGACATACCTTTAACCACATCAGAAACGGATACTTCCATCGTTACGTTCATACCACCTTTCAGGTCAAGGCCGAGGTTGATTTCGCGGTCGAGACATTCTTTATATGTATACTTGCGAATCAGTACATTATAAACTGGTTGGTTCGCTACTGAATCGAGGTAGTAACGTGTACGGGCTTTTTGAATCGAATCAGTAAGCCTGGTTTCAATTGTGGCATCGTTTTTTGCTAATTGTTTAGCTAAGGCAATTGCCTGTTCATTACTGGCGTAATTTTTCGCTTTATTTTCGGTAATTGTTGTTACCAAAGTAAATGAAAGCTGGAAAGCACAGACCAGGGCAAATGCTATTGCAAAGAAACGTATTGCGCCTTTATTCTGCATGTGTTTAGAATTTAGGTAGTTAGATAATTTTCCTATTTTTGAGCCTGCAAAGATAGAAATCTATTAGCAAATAACAAACCTGCCCCAATAAAGAAATCAGTCGATTTTCGATCTTCTTATTAACAATTCAGCCCTTTAGCCTGACAGCATTGAGAAACACCGGTATATACCAATTCTTTTTCAGATATTTTAATCGCGTTCTGTTTATTCTGATCTTTGCAATACGAAAGAAAAATGCTTTTAATCGAAAAATAATTACTGATAATTAACAAATGGGATTCTTTTTCTCCAAAAAAGCCTGTGTACTCATCATTTTTAGTCTGCCTGTTGCTTTATTATCAGTAAAAGCGCAGGAAAATATGCTGAGCGTGCTTACCTACAATATCAGGTTAGCTACTCCAGGTGATGCGCCTAATATTTGGGATGCACGAAAAGAGAATGTGTTTTCAGTAATTATCGCGGCCAGTCCAGATGTTTTTGGTCTTCAGGAAGCCGTATATGAGCAGGTTGCCGATATGGAAAAAGCGTTTCCCGGATATACAAGGATAGGATCAGGGCGGGATGATGGAAAGGATGCCGGCGAATTTAGCCCTCTCTTTTATAAATCTCAGAAATTCAAATTACTAACTTCCGGCACTTTCTGGCTATCACAAACTCCTCTGGTGGCTGGAAGCCGGGGATGGGATGCTGCTTGTAACCGGGTGGTTTCATGGATTGAGTTGAAAGAGAATATTTCCGGCAGGATTTTCTTTGTATTTTGCACCCATTTCGATCATATGGGCGAAATAGCAAGGCGTAACTCGGCCAGGCTGCTGATTCATGCTTTGGATTCATTAGCCGGAAGCAAACCCGCTGTTGTACTGGGCGATTTTAACTCCATTCCGGGTTCGGAGCCTTACCTGATAATCACTGATCTGTCTGACCCACATCATTTGGCAGATACCCGACCCATAAGCTTAAAAACCGAAGGACCTGAATATACATTCACCGGCTTTTCAGTTACCGGTCAGCATGGAGGCAGGATAGATTATGTTTTCGTGAAACACATTGTTAAAGTAAATTCTTATACAGTTAACCCGCAAAACAACGGCGAATACTATCCATCCGATCATCTGCCGGTAGGTGCAATACTTCAGTTATTCTGATCCCGGATTCTCCCGCTTTTCACTTTTCCTTTTGCCATTTAGCTTTTAACTTTTAATTTTTGCCCCTTCCATTTAATTTTTGAGCCACAAGAGAATACAAAAAGAATGCTTCCTGAAGTTCAGACTTTACTAACTAATCATTTCAATAAATAATACCGTTGATTAATTTGAAAAATTTTAGTGTACTAATTTTGATAATAACGGGTTTGAATAGCCCAAAAACATTTGCCCAATTATCTGCTATTCATGATTTCCTGCGATCCGATAGTGTTGTTTTGGTAGGGGAGAACAGTGATACACTTTTATTCCCATTTGCCGGTGGATTGAATAGTTGTCAGTTTATGAATATTGATATAAACCTTGATGGTACTGATGATATTTTAGTATTTGACAGGCACGGAAACAGGATTTTGCCATTTATTGTATCTGGATCATATCCGGTAAAATTAAACTTTGCACCTGGTATAGCAGCTTTGTTTCCGCCTGTTGAACAATGGATGCAGGCAATTGACTATAATAATGATGGAAAAAAAGACATTTTCACCTATACCACAGGAGGAATAAAGGTTTTCCGGAATGACTCGGAAGAAACTCTGAAGTTTACTCAGGTTACAAATCCTTTTTTGCTTTCACTCCAGGGTACAACCCTGACAAACATCCTTGTTACTTATGCAGATTATCCTGCCATTGCAGATGTTGATGGTGACGGAGACCTGGATATATTTACTTTTTGGGGTTTGGGTTCATTTGTTGAATATCACCGGAATACATCTATGGAGCGGTTTGGTATCCCGGATTCGCTCACGTTTGAGAAATCGTCCTCATGCTGGGGGCATTTTGCCGAAGGGAACGAAGATAATACTATAATTCTCGATACCTGTGCCAGCGGCGGTGGAATTATCCGGTCAGCAAATAATTTTATGAACGACTCAAAACACACAGGTTCGACCATGCTGATGAATGATTTCAACGCAGACGGATTGTTTGACCTGACTATTGGCGATGTCGATTTCAGTACATTGGTAGAGCTTATTAATGGTGGCACTCCGGCTGATGCCAGAATGACTTCACAATCCACTCTGTTCCCTAATGCTTCTGATCCTGTGGATATGAATACTTTTCCCGCAGCCATGCTCGTGGATGTGAATAACGACGGACAAAAGGACCTGCTTGTATCACCTTTTGATCCTTCTCTTGTTAAAGGCGAAAATTATAAAAGCGTAAGCCTATATATAAATGAAGGGACCAATGCACAACCCTCTTTTAATCTGGTTACGAAAAGTTTTTTACAGGAACAAATGCTTGACCTTGGCTCGGGTGCATACCCGGTATTTTTCGATTACGACGGTGATGGATTATTGGATGTACTGGTTGGGAATTACGGGTATTCAGATACTTGTATATATACAGTCGAGGGTCTGCAATGTACCTTCAGGGCTAAAGTTGCACTGCTGCTGAATAAGGGAACTGCAACAGAACCAAGGTTTACTCTTGCTGATCGTAACATCGCACAACTCGACACCCTGCAAATGCAATCGCTGATTCCCTCGCTTGCCGATATCGACGGCGATGGCGATCTCGACCTGGTCTGCGGCAATTCGAAAGGGAAACTTGTATATTGTGAAAATATTGCTCTTAAGGGTCAGCCTGCTGATTTTCAACTCAGGGAACCTGCATGGCAAGGAATAGATGTGGGCGATTTTTCGGCTCCCCAGTTCTTTGATATGGATCAGGACGGTTTAACCGACCTGATTTGCGGAAAAAAAACAGGTGAACTTAGTTATTTCAAAAATACCGGCTCGGCACAGGTGCCTGTTTTTTCGCTTGTATCCGATGCCTTAGGAGGAGTTGATGTAACTAACACTCAATTATCGAATTACGGTTACAGTGTGCCATGTTTTTATACTGATAAACAAGGTGAGATACTTCTATTTGCAGGCTCGGAGTATGGAGATATATTTGTATATGATCATATAATTAACAACCTGGAGGGCAATTTCAGGCTTTTAGGAACCATTCCGAAAATTAAGGAAGGCTTGCGCAGCAGTGTTGCCATAGGGAATCTTAATAACGATACTCTTTCGGATATGCTGGTCGGTAATTATTCAGGAGGATTGGGTCTGTATTTTGGGAAACCGGATAAAATATTTGGAATAGGAGAGGTGGTCCGCAACCGACTTTTATCACTCCGCATTTCTCCAAATCCGGCTCAGGATAAAGTTAAAATAGATGACGACAATCTGACGGGTAAAACAGTAAACCTACTGGTAATCAGTATGGATGGCAAAATACGCAGGAAGTATATCCGGGTTATTTTACCTCAAACATTCGAAATTTCCGGTTTAACAAATGGTATTTACTTTATTCAGGTATATTATGGACAGGGATTTATTACCGGTAAACTTATAATTTGCAGGTGAAGTTCGCCCTTTTTTAGCCCCCAATTTGCGGATAAAACTTAATTGTTACGGGAAATCTGATTTGTTCCGATAATATAGAAATTCAATCTTCCTGAAATCTCATTTAGCGAACATAATAAAACTAACTTCTACGGATTTAATAAATAAAGCTGCTTCCCCCCAGGAATTCTCTTAAAATAGATGTCGGAGGTATTTCAGTTGGTTTTAGTGGTTTAAAATAACTGAAGAACTCGAGCAACCTTCGTGCTTCGGAGTATTCCGGCTGGTTTGGCTGTACTGCAAGTAAAATAGGTTCTGCAAAGGGTTTAAGTACAGCCAGTTCGTAAAGTAATGCAGAATTGAACATAGTATCCGCTTCTTCCTGGTAAGGGAAAATATGTTTTTCCTCGCCCTCGCGAACACTTTGCCAACGCGAAATGGTTTCTCTTGCTGAATATTTCCTGTAACGGTAATCGCGTACTATTCTGCGTATAAGTCGGTTATCGGTTGTGCTGACCCGGCTGTGGTCATCAATATTTATGGAAGTGAGAGCCGAAACATAAATTTTAAACGTTGCCTCAGCGGGGATTGAACTGGTAAGCTGTGGATTCAGCCCGTGAATGCCTTCAATGATAAGCACATTCTCAGGCTGCATCTGCATGGTATCCCCATTGTAAAACCGCATCCCGGTTTCGAATGAGAACCGCGGCAACTCTACTATTTCACCCTTCATGAGTGCCAGCAAATTCTGGTTGAACAAACTGATATCCAAGGCTTCAACAGCTTCAAAGTCGTGTTTACCATTTTCGTCAAGAGGTGTCTTATCCCTATCTACAAAATAGTTGTCGAGCGATAGATTCAGCGGTTTCATCCCATTAACCATCAGATGAATTGCCAGTCGTTTTGCAAAAGTTGTTTTCCCGCTCGAAGAAGGACCACTGATAAGAATAATTTTTACCTGATTATTGTTCAAACGGATAGTATCGGCAATATGTCCTATTTTTTTCTCGTGCAACGCCTCAGAGACTTTAATAAGCACTTCGGATTTGCCATTTGAACATGAATTGTTAAGATCACTGATGTACGGAACTTCAAGGATTTTGATCCATTGCGAAAATTCCTGGAATATCTCAAAAAGTTTATTCTGAACCACCAGTTTCTCAACTTTAGCCGGATTGCTTTTCTGAGGTACCTGCAGCAACAAGCCGTTGTAATAACTGTTAAGATCAAACACTTTCAAATAGCCTGTCGAAGGAATCATGGGCCCATAATATGCATCTATATGACCGTTGAGTTTATAATAGGTCGAGAAATTCTGTCCTTTATGCTTCAATAGGTTAATTTTATCAAATTGGCCGTGAGTCTCAAATTTCCGGATTACCTCGTCGGTTTCTTCTTCCATGCGGATAAAGGGAATGTCGGCATTAACAATTTCATGCATCCTCAATTTTATTTCGGAAATATCCTTTTCAGTAAGTTCATTTTCGAGCTGGGTTATTTTCCAGTAAATGCCTTTTGAAATTGAATGGTTGATCAGGAGTTGTGAACCCGGGAATAACTCATGAACTGCTTTGTAAAGTACAAAAGAAAGTCCTCTGACGTACATCCTCATTCCGTCAGGGTGAGTAATGTCAATAAATTGAACTGAAATAGGGTGAAATATCTCAAAAGTAAGTTCTTCAAGCACATTGTTTACCAGCGCACCAAGTATGGGGTTCTTCATCTCCACTTTAAAATCGTTCAGTACCTGGTTAAGTGAAGTCCCCTTACTGACTGTTTTTACCGTTCCATAGTTTACACAATGTATTGCAATAGTATTATTCATAATGGCAGGCTGATAGGTTGATTAAGATTTTTTTTAAGCGGATTAACTGATTGTAATTAACTATATATTAATGTCCGAACAATGAAAAAGTTACTTTAGTTTAATACTCAAATCATACGGTAATGCACCGTGCAATTCTTAAACAAATTAATTCTTTAGTTTACGTTCTTGGCATTAATATCTCTCTTAGTCGGTAAATATAAAAGTTCTGCTACAAAGATGCATATTATGGAAAAAGCAAAGGATTTAAAAAATAAATTGGTTTTAACTTTAGGGGAAGATTTCCACAATTACGTCAGGATAATATGTATGAATCGATAAAAAAGTACTTCACCTGAATATTAAATCAGATCTAAGTGCAAAGTTGGTGCGGTTAGATAATAAAACAACCAATCAAGCCACCTTTTCTTTAGTTTGAATGAAAGAACCTTTAGAAATTCGGTTTCAATGCATATTTGATGTAGTATTCTTCAATTACGTTCACGGCACTTTGGGCATCATCAACCAAGGTAAAAATGGCCATATCTTCCGGACTGATATTTTTAGAATCAAGTACCCTGTTTTTTATCCAATCCACTAACCCGCCCCAATATTCAGTTCCAACCATTACAATCGGGAAGCGCACTAGTTTATGAGTCTGAATAAGAGTGATGGCTTCGAATAGTTCGTCGAGTGTTCCAAATCCACCGGGAAGCACTATATATCCTTGTGAATATTTCATAAACATCAGCTTCCTCACAAAGAAATAGTCGAAAGTAAGCAGTTTATCAGGATCGATAAACGGGTTTGAATACTGTTCATGGGGCAATTCAATATTTAAGCCAACGGATCGGCCGCCACCGAAATGTGCTCCTTTATTTGCGGCTTCCATAATTCCAGGGCCGCCACCCGATATTACGCCAAAACCTTTTTTTGTAAGATTATATGCAATTTCTTCGGCCAGTTTATAGTAACGGCTTCCTGGAGCAGATCGTGCTGAACCGAAAATTGTGGCACAGGGTCCGATTCTGGCCATCTTCTCAAATCCTTCGACCAGTTCGGACATGATTTTAAATACTGACCAGGAATTGTGTGATTTAATTTCGTTCCAGTCCTTGGGTGTGATGGCTTCGCGAATTCTCTCATCCTCACTCATGTTTACAAGATCATCTTCAATATGCATATTCTATAGATTTTTAAGTCAATATTCGTAGCTTTTATTCTGCCTTTAAATAACTGGTTTTATAAAAGAATTATTGCTTTACATCATTACCAAAGATACATAATTCCCGGATATTGATATGTGTCTTCCCTGCATTACAGCCGGGTAATCCATTGGAAATTGTCTGATTGCAGTTTATTTTACTAAAACTTGTTTCAAGTATGCAGCCGTATAGCTATCCGGATTGGTTGCCAGTTGTTCAGGTGTGCCCTCAGCAATAATATACCCGCCACGCTCGCCTCCTTCAGGACCAAGGTCTATGATATAGTCAGCTACTTTAATAACTTCAAGATTATGTTCAATTACCAACACTGTATTTCCACGGTCAACCAACCTATTTAGCACGTTCAGAAGAATGTTTACATCTTCGAAATGAAGGCCTGTAGTTGGTTCATCCAGGATATAGAGTGTGCGGCCAGTATCGCGTTTCGAAAGTTCAGTGGCAAGTTTAACGCGCTGTGCCTCACCGCCCGATAAAGTGGTTGATCGTTGTCCGAGCGTAATATATCCCAGGCCAACCTGGTTCAGGGTTCCGATTTTTTGGAGAATCGAAGGGATGTTTTCAAAGAATCCGGCAGCATGTTCGATGGTCATGTTCAATACATCTGTTATTGATTTGCCTTTAAAGCGTACTTCGAGCGTTTCCCGGTTGTAACGTTTGCCCTCGCATACCTCGCAGGGTACATGCACATCGGGCAGAAAGTTCATTTCGATAACCCTTATGCCTGCTCCCTGACATGTTTCGCAGCGGCCGCCTTTTACATTAAATGAGAAGCGCCCTGGCTTGTATCCCCTGATCTTCGATTCCGGCAGCGCCGAAAACAATTTGCGTATTTCATCAAATACTCCTGTATACGTTGCCGGGTTCGAGCGTGGTGTGCGACCGATGGGTGACTGGTCGATTTCAATAACCTTATCTATCAGTTTGAGTCCTTCAATACTTTGATAGGGAAGGGGTTTTTGTTCTGAACGATAAAAATGTTTACTTAGGATCGGATACAAAGTTTCATTGATGAGGCTTGACTTGCCACTGCCGGATACGCCTGTAATACAGGTGAAAACTCCAAGGGGAAGTTTTAGATCAATGTTTTTAAGGTTATTTCCGGAAGCTCCGGTGAGAGTCAGAAAGTTACTATCGAACTTTCGCCGTTTCAGCGGGAGTGCAATTTTTTTTCTGCCTGAAAGATACTGGCAGGTTATGCTATTGCAATCGTGCAGCGAAGCGGGTGAACCCTGGCCGACAACATGCCCGCCATGAGTTCCGGCACCAGGACCCATATCAATCACATGATCTGCAGCCAGGATCATGTCCTGGTCGTGTTCAACAACAATAACTGAGTTTCCTGAATCGCGGAGATTTTTCAACGAATTGATCAGCCTGTGATTGTCTCTCTGGTGAAGCCCGATACTGGGCTCATCAAGGATATAAAGCACTCCGACCAGTTGGGAACCTATCTGTGTAGCCAGGCGAATGCGCTGGGATTCCCCTCCAGAAAGACTTCCCGAACTGCGGTTCAGCGAAAGGTAGTCGAGCCCGACATTGAGCAGAAACGAGAGGCGGCTTTGAATCTCGCGTATGATCTCATGTGCAATAATTCTTTGCCGTTCTTCCAGGTGCTCTTCCAGATTGCTGAACCATTCTGCCAGGTTTATCAAATCCATACGGGAAAGTTCAGCAATATTTTTCCCGTTGATCTTATAAAAAAGCGATTCTTTTTTAAGCCGTGTGCCCATGCATTCAGGGCATTCGATGGTATTCATAAATCCTTCGGCCCATCGCTTTAATCCTTCCGGATTACCGGCTTCATTCTGGTTTAAAATATGCTGAACAATACCTTCGAAGTTAAGTGAATAGGAGGACGTAACACCGAGATACTCGTTTTTAACTTTTATGACTTCTTCTGAACCATATAAAATAGTTTCGATAGCCGCCTCCGGAATATCAGATAAAGGAGTATCAAGAGTGAAATGATATTTATGAGCGATAGCTTCAAGTTGCCTGAAAATCCATGTTGGTTTATATTCGCCTACCGGAGCAATTCCTCCTTTTCTTATGCTTTTCGATGCATCGGGAATAACTTTAACAAGGTCGATCTCCGAAATATAACCCAGGCCTTTGCACCGCGGACAATACCCATAGGGTGAATTATATGAAAAACTGTTTGGCTCCGGCTCATCATACGCAATGCCGGTTTCAGGATCCATAAGCAACCTGCTGTAAAACCTGGCTTCTTTAGCGCCGGTTTCCATAACCATAAGTGCACCTTTACCCTGTCGGAGAGCAGTTTGTACAGAAGCGCCTAATCGTGTCAGCGACTTTTCATTAACTTTAACCGTATCGATAACAGCTTCAATATCATGGATTTTATACCTGTCGACCTGCATGCCGAAAGCAATTTCACTGATTTCGCCATCAACGCGAACCTTCAGAAATCCTTGTTTACGGATCTGTTCAAACAACTCGCGATAGTGCCCTTTACGGCCACGTACCAAGGGTGCAAGTATATAAATGGTTTTCTCGGAATAATTTTCAAGTATAAGTTCAATGATCTGATTATCAGTATAACGAACCATTTTCTGACCCGAAACAAAGGAGAATGCCTCGCCAGCACGGGCATAGAGCAGACGCAGGAAATCATAGATTTCGGTTATAGTTCCAACTGTTGATCGTGGATTCCGGTTTGTTGTCTTCTGTTCAATTGAAATAACTGGGCTTAGTCCGGTGATCTTATCCACATCGGGCCTTTCGATATCGCCCATAAACTGGCGTGCGTAGGCCGAAAAAGTCTCCATGTAGCGGCGCTGTCCTTCGGCATAGATCGTATCAAAGGCAAGTGAAGATTTCCCGCTTCCACTCAGACCGGTAATAACAACCAACTTATCGCGGGGAATACTTACATCGATATTTTTCAGGTTATGCATCCGTGCTCCATAAACTTCAAGATATTCCTGAGGTTCGGTATTGGATTCTTCTGAATTTAAGTGACTTATGCTGCCCTGGCTCATAAAAAATCGAAAATTGAAGTAAGGTAATAGTATCCGTACCTACCTGGGCAGCGAAGCGGCGGTAATGGTATCATTAAAAATCTGTTCTGCATTATCAATTTCGTCCAGTAATTTATCGAATTCTTCGAATCCCTTTTTCGGCATTAAAAAAGTATATTTCTTCTTACCTGGATTCAACAGCTTATCCGAACGTAACCAGGGATTGAATTCCTTTAGTAAACGGTAATTTATATCCATTGATTTTGCGAATGCCGACAGGTTGTTTATTCCTGAATCTATAGCTATAGTATAGGTAGGAATAGGAGGATAAAGATCTTTTTTACGGATATAGTATCCATATTCAGTCGGGTGCTCGTACAATAATTTCAGTGCTATTATTCTGTAAACATAGCGCATGGTTTCTTCAGGGAGATATAGATCGTAATAGCTTTTGGCATTCTGTTTTTCGAGTTCTTTAGCTATCCTTCCCTCGCCCACGTTGTATGCGGCAGCAGCCAGTGTCCAGCTGCCAAATTTGTTGTATGAACCACGCAGGAGTTTGCAGGCTGCATGAGTAGCTTTTTCAAGATGATATCTCTCATCGACCTGTTCGGATACTTCGAGGCCAAAATGTTTGGCCGTTCCCGGAATAAACTGCCAGAATCCGGCTGCACCCGCCGGTGACATTACGTTCGACAACCCGCTTTCGATCAGGGCAAGGTATTTGAAATCTTCAGGAATATTATTTTCCTTAAGAATGGGTACTATAATGCGAAAATACCGGTTCGATTTTTTCAGCATTAACATCGTTGACGAATGCCAATAGGTGTTAACCATTAATTCCCGGTCGAGGCCTTCGCGCACATAGTATAAACCCAGAGGTGCTTCCTCGCCTGCAAATTCAGCAGTATCGGGCAATACCAGCGAAAAAATTTTATTGCTGTGCTGAAATGCTTTCTGGTAATCTATATCTGAAGCTGTCTTCTTCAGGTTTCGGGAATAATAAAAACCTTCAAAAGCAGCAAAGGCAATAAGGACAAAAATAAATATGATTCTTTTACTCATTAATAACAGCTTAAGTTAACCGGCAACAGAATTTGTAGCCGGTAATATTTTCTTTGGCATCAGAATAAGATAGCATCCTTCAATAATGGTGCCACTTTATCTTTTTCTGACAATAAAGGGTTTGTAATTCCCCAGTCAACATTTATTCCAGGATCATTCCACCTAATACTTCCTTCGCTACCTTTGTTGTATAAACCAGTACATTTATACGAAAAAATGGTGTCGTTTTCAAGTGTTACAAAGCCATGGGCAAAGCCTTTCGGTATCCAGCAAATCCATTTGTTTTCAGCAGTAAGTTTCATGGAAACCCATTTGCCAAAGGTTGGCGAGGTTCGCCTGATGTCTACAGCAACATCTAACACCGCACCACGAATAACCCTTACCAGCTTACCCTGAGCATAAGGTTCCAGTTGGTAGTGGAGCCCCCGGAGAACATCTTTTTGTGAAAGCGACTCGTTATCCTGAACAAAAGCTTCAGTTATTCCAAAAGCTTTGAATTTTTCTGCATGAAACGATTCGAAAAAGTAACCGCGATCATCGCCAAAAACATCAGGTTTCAAAATCATCACCTCGGGTATTGCAGTCGGAATAAGGTCCATGCCAGGTAACTGGATTTAAAGATGAATAACTTCGCCGTAAGCAGCCGCTACAGCTTCCATAACAGCCTCACTCATAGTAGGATGAGGATGAATGGATTTGATAATTTCATGTCCGGTTGTTTCCAGCTTGCGGGCAACCACAACTTCGGCAATCATTTCAGTAACATTGTCGCCTATAAAATGAGCTCCAAGCCATTCGCCGTATTTCGCATCGAATATTACTTTCACAAAACCATCTTTAGAGCCTGCAGCACTTGCCTTGCCGGAGGCTGAATAAGGGAATTTGCCAACTTTAATTTCATAGCCTGCTTCCCTGGCAGCTTTTTCTGTCATTCCGACTGATGCAATTTCGGGTGAAGTATACGTGCAACCCGGGATATTGCCATAATCAATGGGTTCAACATGCATTCCGGCAATTTTTTCCACGCAGGTTATTCCCTCGTGTGAAGCTACGTGTGCAAGCGCAGGACCACTTACAATGTCACCGATAGCATAATACCCTTCAATATTAGTACGATAAAATTCATCAACAAGCACTTTACCTTTTTCGTGTTTAATGCCGGTTTCTTCGAGCCCAATGCCTTCGAGATTCGTTGCAATCCCGACTGCTGAAAGTACTATGTCGCATTCAACAACTTCAACAGCTTTAGGCGTTTTGATGCTCACTTTGCAGATATCACCCTTTATTTCGACTGATTCTACAGAAGAAGAAGTCATGATTTTCATTCCTGCTTTTTTAAAGCTTAGTTCCAATTGTTTCGATACTTCTTCATCTTCAACTGGTACAACATTAGGCAGAAATTCAACTAGTGTTACCTGTACACCAATGCTATTAAAAAAATGTGCAAATTCCGATCCTATAGCTCCTGAGCCGACAACGACCATACTCTTTGGTTTTACAGTCAGAGTCATTGCTTCGCGGTAGCCTATAATTTTTTTGCCATCCTGTTTAAGGTTTGGAAGTTCACGTGAACGGGCGCCGGTTGCTATGATAATATGTGAGGCTGTGTATTCCGTAATCTTGCCTTCAGCATCCGTTACTTCCACTTTTTTTCCGGGTTTAAGCATGCCAAAACCTTGAATATGATCAATCTTATTTTTTTTAAGAAGGAACTGAATGCCTTTGCTCATTCCATCGGCTACATTACGGCTCCTGCTTACCATTGCCGGAAGATCAGCCTCTGCAGAGCCTTCGAGAGTTATACCGTAATCGGCAGCATGCTTCAGATAATTATAAACCTGGGCACTTTTAAGCAAAGCTTTGGTAGGAATACAACCCCAATTGAGACAAACGCCTCCGAGTTCTGATTTCTCAACAACTGCTGTTTTCAATCCAAGTTGCGCTGCTCTGATTGCAGCTACATAACCACCTGGTCCACTGCCAATTACAATAATATCATAATTCATATGTAGTGAATTTTAAAATGAGCGGCAAAATTACCAATTTTTAGTGAGATTTTGTGTGTTTTCATTCGAATAACTCTATCAAAACAAAGGAATCCTAACAAATGTTCCTTAAATAGTGCTAATTTCTGTTAACACAAACAGGTTTTTACGATTTCATATAAAGCAAACAGCCTGCAAATGCAGGCTGCTATGGCAAAGTTAGATCAATAACCTTTTTATTTGTTTTCTCCATCAGGTTCTATAGCAGTTTCATCCTGCATCTGTTGCATCTGATCCGCAGGCTGATCAATCACAGTGTAGCCTTCGGGAACCTTGAATTTATCGGCCGGAATTTTTGCACCCAGTTCAACTTTATCAGCAACAATTTCCATCTGGCCCATGGATATTTTGATTGGAATATTTTTATAATGTACTCCGGTTATGCGGTTTGTCGGGTTTGCGCTGTCAGGAGCAATTGAATACTTGATTCCTTCGAGACCTGCAACGGTTTCTTTGCCTTCATCTTTGTACCCGAATTTGGTTTTATATTTTTCGCTTAAGGTCTGAATATTCATTTGTTCCAGAATTTCAGGAGTCAGAATGGATTTGTAGGCATCTTTTGTAGCCCTGTCCTGCCCGCCTGATAAATTTTCGATTTCGTAATGGTACATGATATTTCCATCCCTGATATCAACGGTGTGCTGGCGCATTTCTGCTCCCATCATATTTCCTTCAACCATGGTTTCGCGCATTTCCTTATTTCCATAATTATCAAAATAAACTGTTTGGGTAACTTTAACACCCATCATGTCCATTGGTTTATAGGTAATAATGCCGCTTTTTTCTCCGTAAGGCTGATCTGAACTGCCACCTTTACTGCTTATTCCACCTGAATTACATGCCATTAAAATGGTAAGACCAACAACTTGTAACAGGATTAAAGTTTTCTTCATTTGAATTAATATTGGTTCGTTTATTTTTTTTGCAAAAATACTAAAATAAATTACAAGAAAAAATTAATTTAATATATTGATAATGATTAAATTACATGGTTTTTCGTTTGATAAATCATCACATTACCTTTGTCTGCCGGATGATGCCTTTCTTGTTAATGTTAATGCCATAAAGATCGGGAGCAATACAGGAATGATCAAAACAAGCGGCAGAAAATAAGATGGAAATATGGAATTTTCAGAAACATGGCAGACCTGCCATTCGATAAGTAAAAACATCAGTACAATAAACACTTTTACCATTCTGATCAACCGGGTTGCTTTTGTATACAATTGATTTGCATTGCATTCAGTTACTTTAACAGGATAATTAAATATCCGGGGGAATTTGTTGATAATACTTAAACCAATAACCAGTATAAGGCTTATTGAAGGAAGTATGAAAATACTAGCCTTACTTCCCCAACCATTGGCTTCACCGTTTATTCCAAAATGGATAGGAATGATATCCGGAAACTCTTTAAATAGTATAGCCGGAATTATCCAGGTTATTAGAATTCCGGAAATAGTAAGGGACTCAAGAATGAAGTCTAAGGTGGTGAATTTGAGTTTTATGAGAAGCGGGCGATTTTCGTGAGAGGACTTCATAAAGTACAATAAGCTAGGATTTAAACTGAATAAACTAAGTATAAATTGGTATATTCGGAGTGAACCAGGAAAATGCTCTGTTTCAGGTTTTTTTTAAAAATTAACTAAAAAACAGGTAACTGCCTTGAAAATCCTTCCTGAAGGGAAATGAAAGTTTCGGTGAATGAAATTTCAGGAATGGATTGTATCTGCTCCACGATTACCTGTTTAAGATGCTCATTGTTCCGGGTTATTATTTTTATCAGCAACGAGTATTTACCTGAAATATGGTGGCATTCAACAATTTCTGGAATTTGTCGTATTTTATTGAAAACTTCATTGTGTGTACTGGTAGAAGTAAGATTTACCTGTATCCCAATAAATGCGCAGGTCAGGTACCCCATGCTCTTATGATTAAAAACCAATTGTGATCCAGAGATAACACCGGCCTCCTTCATCTTCCTTATACGCTGATGTACAGCAGTATGTGTTACTTTGCATTGCCGTGCTACTTCCACATATGAGGTGCGTGCATCCTTCATTAATTGTTCAACAATGCGTTTGTCGAGTGCATCAAGATGAAAGTTTGGTTGCATGGTTTTCAGTAATTTGATTAAAAATGAAAGTAATATGTCTGATTATGTTTCAAAATTAAAATATTATTTCAATTATAGTTTAATAATGATATAAATAGTGCTGATTATTTAAACATCTGGTAGTTTTGCATTTCTTAACCAATGTACTTTTAGTACCTTGAAAATTCGTAATTTCACTCAATAAAATAGTCCTATGAAACACGATCCGTCACGCGCAATATTTGAAATGAAACAGTTCGGTGAATTTGGCGATGTTAATCCCTCTGTAACCGATTCGGCCACGTTCACGTTTTTACAAGCCAAAACCATGTCTGATACTTTTCATGGTGACGCAGAAGGTTGTTTCCTTTATTCGAGGCATTGGAACCCGAGTAATAAATATCTCGCTGATGTTTTGGCCGCAATGGAAGGTACGGAAGAAGGCTGGGTTACAGCATCCGGTATGGCTGCTATTACTTCTGCTATTCTGCAAATTTGTGATTCAGGAGATCATATTATTGCCAGTGTTTCGTCCTATGGCGGAACTTTCGCATTTATGCAGAATTATCTTCCGAAATTTAATATTAAAACCACTTTTGTTGATATTACGGATCTGGATGCAGTCAGTAAAGCAATTAAACCTGAAACCAGGATACTTTACACGGAATCGATGACCAACCCAATGCTTCAAATTGCGGATATTCCTGCATTGGCAGCTATAGCAAACAAACACAATATAATCCTCATGGTTGATAACACATTCACACCCATGATCATTCAGCCGGCAGCGCTTGGAGCGCACGTTGTCGTTTACAGCATGACTAAATTCATTAATGGTAAGAATGATTGTGTTGCCGGTGCAATTTGCGGAACACACGAGTTTATCAATTCACTGATTGATGTTAATAATGGTACCGCCATGCTTCTGGGTCCGGCACTCGATCCGCTGCGTTCGTCAAGTATATTGAAAAATATGCATACTCTCCATATCCGCATGCAACAACATAGTAGAAATGCGTTGTACCTGGCAATTAAAATGAAGGAAGCAGGATTAAAGATAAGCTATCCCGGCCTGCCGGAACATAAAGGTCATAAGATTATGAAGCAGCTGATGAATCCGGATTTCGGATTTGGAGGGATGCTCTCAATCGACATGGGTACAAGTGAAAAAGCTTCGAGGTTTATGGAGTTGATGGAACTTCATGATGTTGGATACCTGGCTGTTAGCCTTGGCTACTTTAAGACATTATTCAGCAATTCAGGAAAAAGTACTTCGAGCGAGGTTCCTGAAGATGTACAGCACGATATGGGGCTTTCCGAAGGTCTGGTTCGCTTCAGTGTAGGCCTTGACCATGATATTGAACATACCTGGAACCGCATTGAGCAATGCCTTAAAATGATGGAATAGCATAACGATTATCATGACGGGAAAATGAGGCGCCGCCGGTTTAGATTTTTAAACCGATAAGCGCCTCTTCTTGTTTTTGTTTAAATTTATAATAGCAGTCCGGAAACAAAATGAATCTTGATGTTGGTTCTGTGTGGATTTAGTCGCAAAATTATTATTCTGTTTCCCGGATCAATTATTTTGCAGAAAAAAGACAGCAAAATCAATCCAGTGATTGAGCCGGTTAACATTAGAACAACATGAAGTTAAGATAAACTCAGCTCATACCAATTAACAACATAACATATAATTTTCATATACCTCAACTGCAAATTTCTATGCATCAGGATTAATCCGGTTGTATTTCTCATTATTGATTTAATATTTTTATGGCCTGATCCTGAAAAAATCGGTAATGGAAAAATAAAGCTCCCCGCAGCAAGTTGACGAGGTATCTCAGCGGAATAAGGTCAAATCCGCTCCAGGGAGCGGGGAATATTACCCATAAGATCCCTCGGCTTTGCTCGGGATCAATTCGACTAAATAGTTTTGTTTCTCAAAACTAAAGTCACACTGATTTAAATAAAAACCTTAATTTTGAGCCACCTGCTAAAGGGTCGGCAACTATATGCCAGATATCTTGGATAAAGCTGTTTATATTTCGGGGCTTAACATACCTATATGCTCAGATTGATAATTTTAATTGGTTCAGGCGGATTCCTGGGAACGGTTTCCAGGTTCCTGGTTTCGCGCTATTTTGCAGCGTATTATCCATCCTCATTCCCATTCGGTACCTTCGCCGTTAATGTGATTGGTTGTCTGTTGATCGGTATTTTTTACGGGATTGCTGAGAAAGGTGAATTTCTAAGCACAGAATGGCGGCTATTTTTGACTGTAGGATTTTGTGGCGGGTTTACCACTTTTTCAGCTTTCGCAGCCGAAAATATGGCTATGCTTCGCGATAATGAAATCTTCAACTTTTTTTTATATACCGGCAGCAGCATTTTTGTTGGGTTATTAGCCACTTTTGCCGGAATAATGCTCATTAAAATCCTGTAGTCATGAATACCAATGATAACATAAAGATTTTACGGGTTTACACCAGCTCGACAGATAAACTGAAACATACTCCTTTGTATGAGATGCTGGTTTATGCTGCCAGACGAAATGAAATGGCGGGTGCAACTGTACACAAAGGTGTAATGGGCTATGGTAGCAGCAGTGTGGTACATTCGGCAAAATTCTGGGAGACCAACGAAAAGCTCCCGGTAGTAGTTGAGATTATCGATGAAAGCTCCAAAATTGAAGCTTTCTTCAAAGTAATCAAACCCTACCTGGAAAAAGTCCGCTATGGTTGCCTGGTGACCATTGAAGATGCACAGGTGCTACTGTACAAGGCTGGAGGGAAAAAGACTTTTTTCGGGTTATAACAATTTCCTGATTGATAAAACCGGTATTAAACAGCGAAGGTTAGCAAAGTTTATAATCCAGGTAAACTAATGAATCTTCTTTCACTTTGAAAAGTAATCCAAAATTTACGGCTTTACTACCTTCTTAAAGACATAGTCAGCTCCCTGTTTTAGCGTGAATCCATCGACTTCCCCTGCAGTAGAAATATTGAATATCATCACAATACCTGCAGGATCAAATCTGAATTCAATTTCCGACACAGCTTCGAGTGGAAATGCTGGTTGTCCGCTTGCCTGGGCAGTAAGTTTATCTCCGTCATGTTTAACCGTGATAATAAGAGGCAATTGTTCGGAACTGTATTCACCTTCATAGGCAGCCAATTTATCAGCTGGCAGGCTTATAGTTTTAAAATCCGGAATTTTATAGGGTTTTCCGAAATAGGAGCTTAGCAAACCGATAAGTATATCATTCATACCGGAATTTAAACCATTCGAACAAAAAGCAACAGAAACCTTGTCTTCAGGAAAATATGCGAGTGATGACGAAAATCCGTCAATTCCTCCGTTGTGACCGTAGGCGGATTTTTCGTAGAAAGGAATCTTGAATATTCCCAGTCCGAAACCATCCTTGATCGTTGTCATGCTTTTTAGCGAAACCTGGTTTATAAGTTTACCATCGAATAATGCATTAATAAAGGCAGTCAGGTCCGGAGTTGTTGAAATTACTGCTCCGGCTCCTCCGGGAATGCTCATATCGGTTTCGGGTAACATCAGCCATTTGCCGTCGGCATGCTCAAATGAGGAAGCTTCGTTTGCTCCATGATTGATTTTACCTCCATACATTGTGTTTTTTAACCCGATACGGGATGCAATCCGTTCAGAAAGGTTTTCCTGATATGATTTTCCGGTAACATCTTCGATAATATACCCCAGGAGTACAAAATTGGTATTGCTGTATTCCCCTTTTTCATGCGGTGCAAATGCTGGTTTTTGTCCTTCGATTAATTCCACCATCTGTTTCCGGCTGCGGGGTTCGGTCATCCATTTTGTATAATCTTCGCTGCTGGTAAAATTAAACAACCCGCTATGATGGTTCAAAAGATCTGCAATAGTGATAGAGTCTGCACCAGAGATGTTCGTGAAGAATTTTGACAACGGAGTGTTCAGACTCAGTTTATTTTCCTCAACAAGTTGCAGAATCATTACGGTTGTAAACATCTTACTTATTGATCCGATACGGTAGCGGGTTTCGGGAGTTGACCTCACAGCACTGTTCCCGCTATTATCAATAAACCCAGTTGCCCGGCTATAAACCACTTTACCGTTTTGAGTAACGGTGACGGAAGCCATTGCTTTTTGGTTTGTTTCGAGTGCATTCAGCAGGCTATCAATTTTCGAACTGAAGGTTGAAACAGTCTGAGCCCATCCTGTTGTTGAAAGGATTAAGAACGCTAGAATGAAAAATGAGTAGATTTTTTTGTTCATCTTTATGAGTTTTTTTTGGATAATACCGATATAAAATTCACATTGGTATAAATTATCTTTTTAGTTCGTATTTGACGAGAGCGAAAAGAAAAAGTTACAACCGGAAATAATAGTAAGGTTGTGTTTGAGAGTATTGGTGGATAAATAAAATCTGTTCAATGGTGCCGGGTGCCGGGTGCCGGGTGCTCAGTGCTTAGTGCTTAGCTGTGTGCTTGGCTATGTAATTGTGATATTATATTCACTTTCATCTAACAAGAATGCTATTAATTGAATTCCAGGTAGATATATCAAGTGAGTTTTAGTTTGTACCAATGGTGAATGATTGTTTTCTATTCATTATTTTTATCCTTCTGTCCGCCTGAGGAGGACATCTCCCCGTTGGGGAGAACCCTTCGATCGTGATTTGTGCTTTTTTATCACATTTTACAAGCAACACAAATCACTTCTCAGTATTTCTATTTATTTCAATGTATTTCTACGTATTTCATTTTTTTTTTAGTTAGTTCCCGTTTGTGCCATTGGTAAATGGTGGTTGTCTTTTTACTCTTCACTCTTCACTTTTCACTCTTCTTTCTACACTAAGCACTATGCACTTCAACCCGGAACCAAGATTTTCTATGCTTTCCCTACTCCGCTTGTATCCACAATATTGTTAAACGGAACTAAAAGTAATTACCTAAAAACACTTATTGCCTTATTAATTTTAAAGAACTGATCATAGTAATTATTTCAAAATAAGTTCCTCAATTTTGTAACTTTAAAAGTTTACTTTTTTTCAACTTTTGCATGATCAAAAGTTGAGCAACTTAGCGGAGCGATCTCATGCACACCTTTAAAAAACAAAACAATTTGTGCATAAA
>JBBRCH010000029.1:0-50838 GCA_038204995.1 Bacteroidales bacterium
CCCTAAAATCTGCTGGCGAAAATTGAAAACCAACAGATATAAACAAACTGCGTGGCATTAGTAACAAAATGTCTATGTAACAGCTATTAGTAATGACAAGACTTTGCAAAAATAGGGCGTTTTCTTAATGGCACTAATTAGTTCTTTCATTTGAACGCCGATATGTTCAGCAGCTGAGTCCAGAAATTTAATTCCATACTGTGATTCATGCAATAATTGATTTATACTTTGCATTTCGGGTAATACTGCCAGAGGTCCCCTGTAAATTTCATCACGAAAGTGTACAACCAAAACCTGGGCTTTTAGTCCGGGTATATTCTTCTGGTAAATTGAATCGCTCTTCCACACATGTGGCAGATTAGGGATCAGAATTAAAAGTTGGGGAGTAGATGAAAAAAGGAGTTCATTTGTAAAAAGGAATTACCATCGAAACCATAGACACAAACTTGTTAGAACATCTATTCCCGGAAGAGTTATCTAACTTCTTTAAGATATCTCATTACGAGATCCTCTGTAGCCTGGAAACGAAGGAGGAATACTGGCTGATAGAATTTGAAGAAAAGAACGAATTGCCTCCAGGTTATTCATCTCTGGAATATGAATCCAAAGGCTTCATGGAGAGCAAACTCATACAAGATTTTCCTTTGCGTGGCCGAGCAGTTTTTCTACGAATTAAGAAGCGCAGGTGGCGACACAAAGAAACAGGAGCAATAATCAAACGTGATTTTTCTTTTACAGCTGATGGTTCAAAATTTACTCAAGAGCTATCGGATTTTTTAAAAGAAGCAGGTGGATACGCGACCCGATACCATGAAAAACATAGCCAGTTATTACGGGATCAATAGTCAGAAACTACAATGACATTATAAACATAACGTCAGCGGATACAAACAATGGGAACAACTGTTACATGCAGATGAATATCTGATTTACCCTGAAAATATAACAGATAAATTAAGCATAGACGAAGTAAGTTTATCAAAAGGAGAACTTTACACCTTTGTCACCAATAAAAATACCAATGTCAAGAACAAGAAGTCGGTAGTTGCAGTAATCAATGGTACGGAAGCTAAAGTAATACAGGCTGTATTAGACAGAATTCCACTGGAGAAGCGTAATATGGTAACCGAAGTAAGTATGGATATGGCCCGAAACATGGCACTTGCAGTTGAAAATAGTTTCACCAGAAGTAAAAAGGTAATAGATCGGTTTCATACCGTAAAATTAGTCATGGATGCCATGCAGCACATAAGGGTAAAACTCCGGTGGAAAGCTTTGGAAGAAGAAAATGAGGCTATTAAACGAGCAAAACAGAGAGGAGAAAAATATTATCCTGAAACGCTTTCAAATGGTGACACGCTTAAAGAACTATTGGTTAGATGTCGCTATTTACTCTACAAATATGAAGATGACTGGACAGTTCATCAATCCCGTAGAGCTGCCATCCTATTTGAAAAATTTCCCCTTTTAAAACAAGCTTACAAACTCACATTAATCTTTAGGACGATCTACAAAAACCTTGATAAAGAAAAAGCTCTCACTCAATTTATTCAATGGAAACAAGATGTAATTGATACAGAAATAGAAGAATTTAACACCGTTGTAAACTCACTTGAATATCACTTTGAAAACATATTAAACTTCTTTGACAATAGAAGTACAAATGCCAATGCTGAATCATTCAACTCGAAAATCAAAGGCTTTAGAGCTAACCTAAGAGGTGTAACCGATGTAAAGTTCTTCCTCTTTAGACTTGAAAAATTATTCGCTTAAAATACCTTACTCCCCAGAAAATGAATCTGACCCCTTTTTTTTGGTCTCTCCTGATCCCCTATTATCAATTGATGATCTATCTTCTCCAGGTAATTATAAGAAAAAGGGTAAGGCAGTGAATTACAAAAATCAAAATCCAATAATTATTCCCTGTAATAGAACTTTAGGCTTTGATAACTATCACCCAAATATACAAATCAAAATGATATAAAAAGATGGAGGAAAAATAATGACTGCCAGGCTTTCGGTTGAAACCCGGCAGCAGGAGAGCGACTTAAATTTGTATTATAACTAACAGGTTCACTGTTTGCAGTTTGCCTGAAATCGTGATCCGGTGTACAAAATATCTTCTATATCTTTTTAAAAACGCCATCCCGCTCTATATCAATAGTTCCGCCGGTATATCCACAAACTCCCATACGCGGGCTATTTACAACAGGCATTGCAGCATAGTCGTCAAAATTCTCACATTGTTTGACATGCTTTTTTGCGCATTTAGGGCAAAACAAACTATCCTCCTCCCATCCGTGAATGGTGCATACCTGTACTGCAGATTCTTTTTTACACATGTCGCAAAGCAATTCCAATGGTTCATTCCGGCTCAGAAGTATAATATCCTGATCAGCGTTTATTTTCAACTCTTCAACAACCGTAATTAATAAATCTGTGGTACTGCCGAAATCATAACTGTATTCCAGTTTCTGACCCTTATAAAAAACTTTCTCAACCTTTCTACTCTTTGGTATTTCACCGGTGGTTTCCTCCATAAGTTTTTCATATTTCTTCATATTTCCTCTTTCCAGATACTCATTGGCTAAATCAAAATCATCAAAATAACCGCCAAATCCCTTTCCACGCTGCTTTTTCGTACTTGTATCAATAAAACTGCTCATATGACCACAGCATTCCAGCCATATCTCGCGAAGAAAAAAATCAATGTCCTCCATTGAAGCCTGATTGCCAACCCATAAATATAAAAAATAACCTGCCGCTCCATACTTTTGATTTAGTTCAACTTTCAACACATAAGATGTGCCGGGTTTTTCTGCCCTGCTTTTCTCGTTAAAGTGAGTTTTTAGATGACGGCCAATTGCTGCTTTAGGAAGAGTTTCATTGCAAAAAATGCATCTGCCTTCTGATTTTAATGTTTCCATACTGATTTATTGTTAAAAGAGAATTGTGTAAAATATAAAAGTAGGAATGTATGAGACAAGGAATCCTGTCATTGCATAGATTTCTCTTTTTACAAATTTAGTAAACAAGTCTGAATTTTATGACTATGAATTATTGTAAGTACCATTTTTTTGATGAAATAATTCTACAAACCTTATTGTTATTCCATTAACAAGTCTATATCTTTACAATTCATAACGCAGGCCTGAAATAATCCCGCCAAAATATTCATTTAAAACAATATACTATGGAAAAGAGCATTAAAGGAACCCGAACCGAAAAAAATCTGCTAAAATCATTCGCCGGAGAATCGCAGGCATTTAATCGTTATATGTTTTTTGCAAAAGCTGCCAAAAACGAAGGATTTGAGCAGATTGCCGCTATGTTTGAGAAGACGGCATGGCAGGAACAGCAGCATGCCAAACGCTATTTTAAATTTCTGGAAGGCGGAGAAGTAGAGATTACAGCCACCTACCCGGCCGGCATCATCGGCACAACCGCCGAAAACCTGAAAGCAGCCGCAGGAGGCGAAAACGAAGAGTGGACCATACTCTATCCCGAATTTTCAGAAATAGCCAAAGAAGAAGGCTTTCCACAGGTTGCAACGGCATTTAAAATAATTGCCAAGGTAGAAGCCGAGCACGAAAAACGTTACCTCCGCCTGCTTGCCCGCCTCGAAAAGAACGAAGCATTTAAACGCGAAGAAGCTACCAAATGGGAATGCCGTAACTGCGGATATATTCATGAAGGGAAAAACCCTCCGGAGAACTGTCCTGCATGTCAGCATCCAAAAGCATTTTTTGAGGAGAAACAGGAGAATTATTAGATTCAATTTTCGCATTCAAACGAAAAAAGACTGCTTCACAAACGAGGCAGCCTTTTTTTGTTTCAGGATATAAAGCCTCAGAACTGGCTTTGCAGAAGCAAGTCTCAATCCTGAGCAAACAATCATTTACTTACCAAAAGTTGCAACAATGCCGATGCTCATTTCGAATGTACCATCTATATCTTTACTATGTGTTGAATTCATACTTTTATCCACACTAGCATTCTTGTCAGTGGATACATTATGGTTATACCCCAGGAAAAGATCAAGGCCGACATTATCGCTCAGGAAATAGGTAGCTCCTCCGCCAATGCGGTAGATTAAAATACCATATTTATTCTCGCTTGATCCTCCGTCCCAGCCTTGAGTCGTTTTATCAGTTCCAAAACCAATTCCTGCGGTGGCATAAGGCCACAGCTTTTTGTAATCTAAAATATAATACTTAACAAACGGGCCTATGGTAAAGGTTGTATTTTTCCAGGTGTCAGTTTCAGCCTGGGCTGCTTCTTTATAATAATCGTAACTGATAAACACACCTGCAACCAGTTTATCAATAACAAAGTAGCCTGCCTCCGGATGAAGAAAGAATTGAGAGTATTTGTATTCAGTAACAGATCCGCCATTCGACGACTCCCATTTATACTTTCCTATATCAATCCCGAGGTTGCTGGTTGCGGCGAAATAACATTTGCCCTTTTCGACCTGGGCAAAAACAATACTGCTGCCAAGAAGCAGGAGTAAGAGAATTATATATTGTTTTTTCATGGTTCTGAGTTTTAATATGTTTGTATAATAAACTTTAAGGTTGTAAAAATTAGTATTGTACTTGAATTTGTTACTTCCCAAGGGTTACTAAAATGCCAAAATTCATTTCAAAAGATCCATATTTATACTTGCTTACGTTAGTTAAATTGCTTTGACGCGAGCCTTCGGGATAAACCGTTTTATCAGTCCATGCATCATAATCATAACCCATAAAAAGGTCTAAACCAACATGTTTGGCAACAAAATAAGTAGCTCCCGCGCCTAATTTGGTTGTAAAATACGACCACTTTTGCTCAGTACCCGAATTGTTACTGTAGGTATATTTCTCTGTGCCAAAACCTACACGGCCTTCGGCATACGGCCACAGTCCTTTAAAGTCAGTAATGTAGTAACGGACGAAGGGTCCGAGCATAATTTTTGTGTCGAAATTTTTGTCTCCGTCAACATACTTATAAGTATACCGGTCGAAATCAATAAATAACCCGGTAACGAGTTGATTCATTACAAAATATCCGGCTTCAGGCGTAAAATTGAAATCCGAATATTTGTAATTTTCGTTAGTAGTTCCGTCATACTCAGTTTTATTCGTACCTATATTCAGGCCCAGGTTGCTGTAACCGGCCATATACCAATTGCCCTTTTCGACCTGGGCAAATAAAAGACTGCTGCCAAAAAGCAGGAGTATCAGAATGATTTTTTGTTTTTTCATGGTTAAGGTGTTTTTGGTTGGTGTAAATATAGTAATAAAAAAAGAGGGGAACACAAGAAAAAAAATACTGAAGACATTTCACGATTACCAACATCCTCACTTTTTTAAATACTTATGGGAAACGATATAAAAGTGGTTTCTTTTTTCTTTTCGCAAAGATTCCGTATGCGGGCAAATATAGCCACACATAAAAGATAACTAAGCCTGATTCATTTTACCCCATATGGAAATATTTAAAATGTTGAGTAAAGCTGTTTTCCCGGGTTTATTCTTATGCATCTGGAAGTGAAATGATGAGAAATTGATACTGTTTTTCCAAAATTCATGTTGTCGAATCATCACACTGGTTTATCAAATACGGGAATATTGAACTGTCAAATGCCTGAATGATTTTTATTTTCAGGTGATGAGAATCAAATATGGATCAAGTTGAGTGTACTGATGGATTTTCGGGTCCCTGCATTTTTCATCATTCTGACAAAGTAAAAACCCGGATTAATATTGCATTCACCTATTTTTATTTCATGCCATCCTGTTTCCATCAGGGAGTTAACAAGCGTTTTAACTATATATCCATGGGCATCAATCAGAATAAGTTGCACATTAGCAGGCGAGTCCAGTTTAAAGGAAACAATTGAATGGATTGAAAAAGGATTTGGGAATACCCTGAAGTCATTCGTGTTTTCTTGCTGTTCAGGCAAACCGGTAACATTATTTACAATTATAGAGCGCGAATAAACACTATTTCCGGTCCCTGTTATATACCGGCATTGATATACTCCAGCATCGGAAAGCTGTAAAGAACTGAAATTTAAAATTGCTGCTGTTTGGTTCAGGATATCTTCACCGTTTTTCATCCATTGATAATTATGCCCTGTTTCATCGCAGTAAAAAAGGGTTGGTGATTCAATTGAACTCAGAAGGGATATGTATTGAGTGGTATCTCCAACAATTTGAACAACTGAATTATTATTAATAGTTCCCGAATTAGTCAGGTTGCCATATACTTTCAAATTCATTGACTGTATGCTGTTTTTGTTGACAAGATGGTTATAAACGTTAAAATATCCTCCGTAATAAGTAATATCTTTTATATTTCCCCTATTTTCAACTATTCCATTAACAACACCATTCGCAAATCTATGGTCACCGTTGAGTATAACATTACCAATAAAGTTAGGATTCCAGAAATCGGAGGCTCCTTTTATTTCGCCATCGGCAATTGTACCATCGTAAAAAGAAGAATTTGCTGTAAGCACATAGCTGCCACACGATAAGGTGTCGTTGTCGAGATGAACTGTTGGCATTGCAAATTCAACATCCGAATCGAGGATAATTTTGGCGCCCGAATTATCTGTCATTAATTGTGTGCCACCAAAAGGATGCCCGGCTGATTGTGAGATATGCTTATTACCCTCTCCGGTAAATTTGGTTTCATAACAATTCCAATAGCCCTGGTTTTGTATGTATTTTTCAACATCAACATAGGTACTTATAGTGTCTTTATTAGTAAAATCACCTTTTAAATAAATTGGCAAATTGGAATTTGGTATTGATGCAAGGTTGATAGTATTACCATATAGGTAAACCGAATAAGCATTATAAAAACTTCCTTTTAATACATAGTTACCAGTAATTTCAAGGTTGGATATTGTACAATCAAATTGCAGCGTATCCATTGAATGAAGCCGGCAATTAGTAAAAATTCCGTCGGCAATATGCAATTTGTGGGCTTGTGCATCGAGTTGGGAGAATCCAAGATTTGAGGAGTAAGGAGTGTTTATAGTTACATCGCTTAAAAGCGTGAAATTATGCAGCGAGTCTTCGACAGACAATTGTGCATTGATAATTGCTCCCTGAGCGCATGTGATGGTATGATCCATGCCTGTGAAAAATATGTGGCTATCAACACCGGTCCAGGGTTTATTGTTGATCAGGTTTCCCTGAAGGTTATAATTAATACTTCCGGTAATATTGCCATTGTTGTACAATGACCCGTAAATAAACAGATTCCCCTGATTACCATTACCACCAAGTGAGCCTGTTTCAGTTATATTAAGTGATTTACACCAACCTGACCAGCTATGCGTGCCAATAGGCCCTTGTATCACAACGCTGTCATCAGCAGTTGGTACTGCTTCGAACCAACTAACTGGATCGGGCCACCAACCACCGGCAAAAGTTGAATGAATGGTTTGTTGTGCCCTTAAATGGCTGTTAGCAGATAACAGGAAAATTGCAACGATAAAAAGTAGCTTTGTTTTCATGGTTTTTGTTTTTAGGTTAATTTATTTGATGTTTGACTTTTAAAATTGAGAAAAGCAGTTCAACACTTTTCATATTTGACTTTTTTACCAATTCCGACTTCTATCCAATGTTTTTCATCCTTACCTTTTCCTGGTTTCGGACCGCTTGTATCCTTTATAGGAGATATTCACGTCATCGTTTGGGCTATAATTCTGATTGTCGGAATAAATAACATCGCCACGGTCATTTTCCCAGCGGTAATTCCATTCGTTTGTGCCACGTTCGGTTTCGCCGGTAAACGGGTTGGAGTAATCCTCCTGGCCTGTAAGGTTCAGGTACATATCGTTATTGATTTCGGAATTGGTATGCGAACGTTGTTCGGTAATCTCGCGGTCCATACGTTCAATATCCTGCTGTGTTTGCAGGGCGATGTTACTGTTCGCCTGCTGGCTGCGGATTTCGCGGCTTATCCAATCAGGATTAAGTTTTACTGACTGGCCGATGGTTGCAAAAATCGGAGTCGTTTGATTGAAAGCCGTTTTCTCAGCCCTAACATACCAGGTTTCCTTATTGCTCCATAAGCCGCCTCCCGATTGTCCCCAGTCTTCGATGGCACAAACCATTTTTTCGAGATACTGAATATTGTTTTCAGAATATTCAAGAGTAACAATGGCCGCCCGGTAGCTTAAAGGGTATCCTCCCAACATGAGTGCCGACATTTTACGGTATTCTTTAGCCAGTCCGTCCAGCTGCTGAACACCAGTTATCTGAAGATATTGTGCATGAGGATGTGCAAATGGGACAGCAATGGACCTGATAAAAGCTGCCGGATCCATCAGTCGGGTAACCATCATCCCGTTGTAATTGCTACCATCAGGAAACATAGGCGCAGCGGCATTGGCACCCGGATATCGGCGAATATCAAAGAACCGGGTGTCGGGCAACCATCCCATACCGGCTTTGTTGCCGGGCGATGATAACTTCATGTATAGTTTTGCCTCAATTGCATTACCCGAACCACCCGATGAATTTGGATCAACCCTGGTAATTCCGCCGGTGATGCTCCATCCCCGTGGAAGAAGGAATGTGAAAGCTTTCTCGTTAGGCTCACTGCTACGATGGAATACAACGGCCTGACCTTTATCATCAGTTGCTGATTGTGATCCGGTATTTAAATCCGCGTTATATTTCTGGTTGCAAGATGTAAATAGAAGAGAAGTAAATACAATTGAGGTTTCGATCATGGCGTTCATGTGAATGAATTTTTAAACTTTTCATCAGCCATGGCTCCTGAATACACGGTGATGAATTCAGGAGCAAAAGTATATCACAAATTACAATAACCTCACTAATAACACCTTACAATAACCTAATGACCACCCTACAAAAACACTCAACTGGGGAAGAAAAATGAGGTAAGTACTATTAGGGAGGCAGTATGAGGTATAGAGCAGCAACAATACCGGGGGACGGAACATACATTAGCATAAGGCAGTATCTGCTCAGATTAAGGCTATATTGTTGGTCAGGTTTTGCTCATGCGGTACATTTAGTTTTTTACGTATGCGCGTACGCGCTACTTCAATACTCTTAATGGATTGGCCCGAGAGTGAAGATATCTCACGAGTATTCATATCAAGCCGGATAAACGAACACAGGCGGCGTTCGGCAGGGGTAAGTTCCGGGTATTTTTCGAGCAGACGGCCCTGGAAGCCCGGATGCACCTCATTGAACGATAGTTCGAATTCTTTCCAGGCATTGGGCGATAATTCCTGCTTTAGTTCCATTTGCAGCTTATGAATGGTGGCTGACGAAACATCCGGTTTTTTGAGAAGTTCCAGTTCAGATATCAGTTTTTCGAGCAGTTGATTCTTCTGATTGATAAAAATGGTTTTGGATGTGAGTTCCCTTTCTTTTGTATTGAGATCTTCGCTGAGCTGACCTATTTTTTTATCACTCAACAGTTTAACGATCCCTGCTTCGCGCCTGGCTTCATTTTTACGCTTGTAAATAAGCCAGATAAGCGCTATACCCAGCAGCAGACTCACTCCCAGCAGAATCATAATTATGTTCCTGGTGCGAATTGCCTGCTTCTGATAACGACTGTTAAGGCTTAAAGCTTCATTCTCCTTTTTTAGTTCGGTGCGTACAAACCCGGCTTCAATTTCCTCGATGGTACGGTATTTATCGACAGAATAAATGCTATCCTTCAACGCTATGGCCTGGTTAAGGTATCTATTCGCCAGCTTTGCATCTCCTGATTTTTCGTAGCATCGGGCCAGGCAGAGCTCAGCATCAAGTCTGCCTTTGAGCGAACCGGAATGCAAAGCGAGGTTTTCAGCCTCTTTTGCATTGGATATAGCATCGCCTGTGTTTCCCGTTTCAAGCTGCGAAGTGGCAAGTTCAACCAGTGCCTCCGATTTCTCGGGATTCGCACCGATATCATTATATAATAGCACTGCTTTCTCATAATAAGCATTTGCTATTGTAAAGTCGCTCTTGGCGGAATGGAGTTTTCCAAAAAGCATGTTACATGAAGCAATGAAGGATTTATCGCCCGATTTTTCGGCCAGTTTGAGGGCATCGTTGAGATATAGAGCGGCATTGTCATAATCCTTCAGGTCAGAGTAAGCATTTGCCAGATTTTTATACCGTATAATGAGACGGTATTCATCTTTTTTTTCAAGTACAATTTTCAGAGATTGCCTGAAATAATCCATAGCCCGAAAGGGATTTCCATTGTCGAGGTATAAATTCCCGATATTGTTCATACAATCAGAAACTGCAACCTCATCTTTAACATTCCTAAAAACCCCAATGGCCTTCTGATACGATTCCATAGCTTTGGAAAAATCGCCTTGCCTGCGATACACATTTCCAAGATTGTTAAAACAAGTAGCCTCTTGGTTCTTTAATCCTCCTTTTTGCGCCGTTGCCAAAGCGCTGGTATAACACACGATAGCATCCTGATAGTTTCCGATCTGTTTCTGAACAATCCCCATTCCGGTATGGCTCCAGAATTCGCCCGATAGGTCGCTGACTTTTTGATACCAGGCCAGCGCTTCCCTGTAATTATCCATGGCTTCGGCAAAACGGTTTTGCTCAAGATACACCTCCGCGATATCGAAATAACACTCGCCTGTTAGCAAAGCATCACCAAGACCGGTGGATGCCTGTTGGGCTTTCCTGAAAAGCTGCATGGATTTATCGTACTCAAATAATTGGTAATGAGCCAGACCTAAATCAAGTTGTGATTTTATCAGCTGGCGCGATATAGCATTCCTGTATGATTTGCTTCCGCCTTCTTTCAGCTTGCTTTCGGCTAATTCAATGGCCCTGCCGTAAACCGGGATGGCCGAATCGGCCGGTAGGTTCCTGGCTTTTTGTAACAGGGAAGAAATTATTGCCGTGTCACCTGAAATATTGCCGGTTTGCGCAACTACACTTCCACTAAATATAAGTAAGATGAAAAGTAATGCATGAAAAAAATCAGGGGTTCCTTTAACTCTCATAGAGTAAAAATAATACTAAAGGTACGAGGTTTTTTAAATGATTACATAAAAATAGTAGCTGTGAACCTGTTTATTTGAAATGAATACATCCATCCGGAATTCTACCTGTTAATTCTTTTGAATCAATACATCCAGATCAAGTGAAGCAAGGCTTCCAAACCATTCAGATTCCGGAGCTTTTTCAATTTTTTTTTTTGACCGAACCAACGGTTTCACGTTTTACTGTTACCAGAGTTAAGCGAAGCACGTAGGCTCATTCCTTGTCATTGATGTGGCCAAAAATCCCGTAATCTGCACCTGATTCCGGCTGTCCGGCATATGGACAGGGATTTTGCCATGGTGGAGTAACATCGCCAATGCGTCAGGCAGGCAGGATAGTGATGCCTTCAGGCGATTCTTTGCCTAAAAGGTTTCTTACATAACACTCAGAATCGCAATGCAATTGTTTCCAGGCAACGCTGTCGGAACCGCTTACAGGTTTAGGTGTAAAAATTGTCAGATCCCAGCATTTTATATCGCACTGACCGCATTTTTGATATTCATTTTGTGCGCTCAGCATGGATAAAAAAAACAAATCCACTTATAAGTATCAGTGTAGATTATTTATAAATACTATTTATGTCAATTAGATTGAACAGAAACATATTTCTTATCCAGCAATGCCCATAAAGCTTTAGTGTAGATCGATTTGGCAAAATTCACCTGCTTTACAAAGTCAACATCAGTAAATTGGCATTCCCTAATGCATGACAAAATTAAGCGCAAGTAGTGGCCTCAATAAAAAAACTGGCCGGCACTGCGTTTTGCCGAAATAACCCGGATTAGAAACCTATTTGGGCGGTCTACTGTTTAATAAACGTCTTTGCTACCGTAGCTTTGTCAGTCTTCGCCCGTATTAAATAAATCCCACAAGGCAGATTTCCCAAATCAATTTTCAGCTTCTGTCCGTCGTAACTGGCAATTTTAACTCTTTGTCCTTCGACATTCAGAATTTCGATGGTGGCTTTTTCAGGAAGCACAATGGTAATATTATCGGTGGCTGGGTTTGGATATATAGCAAATTGGGGTTTAGTCACTAATTCATCAATTCCTACATTGGTTATATTTACACAGGTTGATGTTGCAACGCAGCCATTGCCATTCATTGTAACTGTAACTGCGTATGAACCGTTTGCAGTTACGGTATAGCTTTGCTGCGTTTCTCCCGGAATTTCCGAGTAAGCAGTATTGCAGTTCAGCCATTGATAAGCGGCTCCACTTTGATTTACCGTTATCGTTAATCCGTTTACTGTTGTGTTCACATTTGGCAATGCATTAATTGTAATATTACTTCCATTATCGCTTCCTGTAACCACTGGATTACTGCCAACTACCCTGATTCTATATCCATTGCCCGGAGGAGTGTTTGCTGGAATGACACCATTAACGGAGCCGGCAAAATATGAAGTTATGCTACCTATTGCTACAGGTGATGCAAATGAACCTGTTGCATCAGATAACTGTGCAGTAAAAACATTTCCGGCATCGTATGCTCCCTCAATACTAAAAGGAACATTTAGTGAACTGCCCACACAATTAATTAAACCAACTGCTGATGTACCAATAGTTACCGGTATTTCTATCAGGCTGGTATATTCCGGATTACGTCCATTGGATTCATTAAAATCAAGTTTTTTAGTAAACGCAGATGTTACAGGATTATATTGAAATATAACTCCAAAGTCGTTGGCTCCCCCCATCGATGTCAATGCATATAAATTTCCGTCATAGGCCTGCATGAATGAACCATAAGGGTAGCTTCCGGTTTCTGTTCCGTTAAAATCAAGTTTTTTTGTATAGGAGGAGGTAACAGGATCATACTGAAATAGAACGCCATTACTGTGATCACCCCCGTTAGAGGTATAACCATAAAGCTTGTTATCCGTTGCTTTTAACAATGAGCCATATGGTTCACCACCATTCACCGGTCCATCAAAATCGAGTTTTTTTGTAAATACGGAAGTGACCGGATCAAATTGGAATAACACGCCCTCGCTGTCTAATCCACCTGTTGTGGTCATCCCATAAAGCTTACCATCCGATGCCTGAACCAGATTGCCATAAGGAGTGCTTCCCGATGTAATTCCTGCAAAATCAACTTTTTTGGTTAAAATGCCGGTCAATGGATCAAACTGGAATAAAACCCCCAAATCGTTTACACCTCCAGAGCTGGTCATACCATAGAGTTTTCCATCGGATGCCTGCATTAAGGAGCCATAAGGAACGCTACCGCTAGTTGCTCCATCAAAATCAACAAGTTTGTTATAGGTGTTAGTTTGAGGATTAAACTTAAAAATGACCCCATTATCGTATGATGTGGCATTTCCTCCTTCAGTGGCCATTCCATAGAGCATCCCATCAGTTGCCTGTATTAATGAGCCTTGTGGGTAGCGGCCATCCAAAAAATCAAAATCGTACCTCACATTGAACGTCCATGTACGAGGATCATATTGAAATAAAGTTCCCACATTGTTTGCTCCTCCATAATATGTCAAACCATACAGGTTACCATTCGAGGCACGCACTAAAGAGCCATAAGGATTTCCTCCGCCATCAACAAAATTATACTTAACCATTTCATTATTCCCTGATGCATCGGTCTTAAACATTACACCAGCATCGTTTTGACCGCCAAAGGCCATTCCCCAGAATTGTTTTTGATTTTGGGCAAAAGAGTTGCCACTTAATAATCCAGCCATTGCTATGATTATTAAAATTCCAAAAGATTTGTTCATTTTGATTTTTTTATTAACAGATTTTATACACTTTGATTATGGGTGTATTCCATATTCGTTAAACGCAATATTTAATTCTAGTACTATTTTCAGTTAAGTGTTGCATTAGTAAGTTAGGTGTAGCATTAGTAAGTGGTTGCAGGCGGTAGACCTTAAGAACAAGCCTATTTTTTTACGCGGGGCAGAATGTTTTAATTACACCGGCAACCTTTATTATTACTATACTTTGTTAGGCTGGTTTTCATATACCATTGGTATAAATATTACTGAATGATAATTTTTTCTGTTTGCATTTTTAGTCCTGCATAAAATCGTACAAAATACATTCCTTTAGGTTGGTTTGATAAATCCATTTCGGATTTAGGATTTCGGATTTCAGATTGGTAAACCAATTTGCCAATACTATTGTAGATTTCAACAAATCCTTTTTCGTTCGAAAGGGCTAAGGTAAATTGACCATTACTGGGATTCGGAAACACAGAAACAGATACTTGTTCTGCAATTTCATTTATTGATAACACCGGGCACAATGCAACAACCTGCAAAGGAACCTGGCTATTGGTGTTGGCTCCGTTTCCAAGTTGACCAATGGCATTGTATTCCCAGGCCCATGCTGTGTTAATATTACAAACAGCAAGGGCAAAATCTCTGCCTTCTGCAAGTGGTTGTGCGAATACTGTTTTGCTTAAGCCGAAAACAGCTGGCATAGTGATCATGTAAAATGCCCTTTTCATTTTTGGAAGCTTCTAAAGTGAATGCTCATTGTTAATTGCCCTATTTATCAGAATTTCAGGTATTACAAGGTTTTATATGTATTTCAGTCTTCAATCTCATTTTAGCGCAAACAAACCTGAAAAGCGATATCAGTCCCTATTACTGGTAATGTTATTTATTTAAAACTTGCACATAACTAGTTGATCATCGCTTTTTCAATCGTTCTGCACTTGATTATTTCGTCTCCGTAATAGTCACATCTGCCGGAACGTCAAATCTGTCAGCCGGCAATTCCGGGTTTTCGACGAACTTTTCACCGATCAGTTTCATTTTCATGGATCCCAGATCAGTATCCACCATTAATGCAACTCCTTTATAAACAAGGTAAGTTCCTTTCATCTTCATTTTTGTATAATTGATACTCATTTTCTCACAGGTTTTACCAAGGAACTCTTCGGTTCCCAGTTTCTTCAGGTCCATGTCCTTCACCATTTCCTCCGATAGGTTTTCGAAATCAATATTTGCATTATTCATGGTTATTACTGGTTTTTTTGTGCCTGTTTTCTTGGTCATATCCAATGTGTACACATATCCATCCTTTGTAAGTGTTGCTGTATGTATTTTAACACCCATCATTTCCATTTCCACATCCTGAATATCCTTTTTACCGTAATCGTCGAATGTAAGTGTCTGTTTTACATCCATGCCCATTATCTGGGTTTTGTACTCGACAATGCCCGACTTGATGGCATATTTGCCTTTGGGGGTTGATGAGGCTGCTTCTGTTTGGTTTTCGCCGGTAGCCGCAGGTTCGGAGGTTTTACTTTTGCAGGAAAAAAGCATCAGTAAGGATGCCATAATGGCTAATGTGATAAGTTTGTTTGTTTTCATGATTTTCATTTTAAGGTATTGTGTTACATTTGAGTGAACTCCATAATTGTGAACAGGTTGAGAATTATTTATCGATTAACCCGGTAAAAGAGTTAATATCCAACGCTTCCAGGAATCTGTTGAGGCTATATCCTGCCGAATTGCTTTTTAGCCATCCCTCACTCTGCTTTGAATACCTTTCGGTATCAGTAAGCCGACTGAAAGTTAACAACTGAATGGCTGAGCGCGGCAGCTTTTTATTCCAGTATTCCGGATTAAAGCGCACAACTGGTTGTGGACCAGGTATAGTTGTGATTTGCAAATAGGGACTGCGTTCGTCATGCGTATTGTTATAAGCACAGCCATCGCGTTCGGCTTCCGAAAATTTAGCATATTCAGCTTCAAGCGCCGGCAATATCATATCGCTCTGAATTTTATCAGGGTGAAGTTTCCAGTATTCAATCAGGTATTCAGCCAATTCGCGGAATTTCACCGGCTGGTAATACGGTGGCCGGTCGGGATTGTAAATAACTATAATCTCACTGGCGTAGCGATCCACGCCATTTCCGAGTTCTTCTTTTTCGCCTGACAGATAGTAACATTCTTTCAGTTTTTCGTCAACTGCTTTCCATTTCTCATAGTTGAAACCGGGTTTGGGTGATTCGTCTGGTTTTGAAGCCCCAAGGCTATAGTTGCTACCGACAAAACTACCCATTGCATTTACAATTACTTTCCAGCTGGGAGGTTCAATTTTATAAAACTTCGCCTGTCCTTTATCACTAAACCAGTCGCCAAATCCAAAGCTGATTTCGCTTGGAATACCATACCCGAATTTGTCGGGACAGTTTAATGCATACACATACGTCTCGCAATTAAATCCTTTTTGGTTAAAGAAAACAGGATTTTTACGAACCAGATCAGTTATACCAATAATTTTCTGGTAGTTGGCCGTAGTTTCAGCTTTTGTGAAACCGCAATTGTAATGGGTGTAAACGCCCCAATCGATCAATTTAAAAGTACCCGGGTGATCAGGTAACAGAGAGTAATCCTGGGCTTGAATTTTCCATTCGAAGGATAACAAAATAATGCTTAGAAATAAAATTTTCGCGGTTTTCATTTTTTCTGTTTTATCAAAAGAAAGAAGACTCTTATTTCGCTTTGCCTGTAAAGCTATAAGATACACTCGATTTAGCTCCAGTCATAACAGAATAACTGCCGGTAGTGGTAGCACTTGTCTTGGCTGGTCCGGCTCCAACTGAAACCGAAGCTTCAACTTTAGCACCCCCATCTTCAATTTCATTGTTATCAGTTACAGTAACCTGATATCCGGCTTTAAACGAAGCTCCGATAAAACCGGCATCCCCTTTAACTCCGACGCCCAGGAAACCAGTTGTTGTCTTTTTTTTGAAATTCCGCTTTATTGAAGCTGAAATACCTTCGGTACAGCCAAACTCTATACTTTCACAATCCAGACCAAGTTCGCAAATTAATATGGAAATCTTCACTTTCCCTATATTCGGGCATTCGTTTCCCTTAGGATCTTTCTTGTCCATGTTGGCATCTGGCAATGGAGTAGGGGTGGCAAATACCGAGCAATCGGTGCCACAGTCATTATGGGCCCCGAATGGGAAGACCTGAGGGTATGCCCCTAAACAGTTACCTATAATTGATAGTGCCACTCTATGTATTTCATAAGCATATATTTTGCTCCAGTAAGGACTGGGAATTTTGGCAAACCATGGATCAACAAAACCATAAAAATCATCAAGGAGTTTAATCTGATCGCTTTGCAGTTGGCTGAAAGCCATCCGGAAATTCTTATATTGATCCTGCAGATGTTCATTACATTTATTCGCATTCGGGCATTCTTGCTGGCAATATTTGCGATGGCATTCCTTCATGCAATATTCGTCGGCACCACATCCCTCAAAACAAGAAGCATAGTTTTTCGAGTACTGCTCTAAGTTTTTAAGGTAATCCTCCTTGATATCAGAGGCTCTTTGCAATATCTCATCTGCTGATTTATGATAATCTTTTGCAATCTCTTCCGATTCTTTAAAAAAAAGTTCTGTCAGGATATCCAGGGCCATCCGTTCGTTTGGGTAATCGCGCAAAACAGTATTGGGTGGCAGGACAGGAATTTCTTTATGTATTTCTGAAAAATCCTTGGCAAAGGCCATGAGTTGGCTATGAAAAGAAGAATATGCCTGCACAGCATGCATGTAACCTCCACTTTCTGTCCAGGCTTCGAATTTATCGCTGGTTTTCAGGTCCGGCAACTTCAGCCTGTCCAGAGTCGGGACAAGTGGAGCAAGAGCTTCGGCCGGATCCATCTGTTTCTTTGTTTCATCCCAGAATTCATCTTTTGTATCAGAATCTTCGGCTTGCTGCTGCAGGTAATTGAAATTACCCGATGCGGAAGCATAGGAACATCCCATTCCTTTAACACCGGCGAGCAATTCGATAAATGCATCCTGCAAACGGTTTTGTTTTATATAGAGGTCGCAAAGTGCCGAGTGTGCCTGCCCGAAACCAGGATCGATTTTCAGCGCCTGCTTAAAAAAATATTCAGCCTTTACCAAATCGTTCAATTCAAAATAGCTATGACCAAGTTGGGAGAGAATAATGGGGCTTTCGGAAAATAATTCATTGGCATACAGCAAAACTGTTATTGAAATTGCTGTAGAATCGATCATTCGCAGGTAAGCGCCAAAATTATTGACACTAAGGGTGTCCGTTGGAAAAGCTTTTACAGCTGCGGCCAGATAAACGCATGCAATGAGATGATCGTTGCCCATAGTGAGCAAAACTCCACCTGTGCTGGTAAGTTTTCGGACTGCTTCAATGCTGAAATTTTCTTTTTTGGCAGAGGCGAAATCCTCATCGAATTTCGATTTCGAAATGGCATCTAAAACTTTATAACTCCGCTTGTAAAACCTGTCGGCGATGGCAACAACATTTCCTTTTGTAGCAGCTGTTTTAACTTCAAAACCGGAGCTTACAACAGAATCGGATTTGCTGGTTTTCTGTCCCGGAAATTGAAACGTGGTATTTGATCCCGACAACTGTTTTGCCAGTTTTCGTATTTCCTCATTGGCTTTTTTAGCTGCAGCCGGATCGTCCCAATTGGTGGTCTGCCGGATTTTGGCCATTTGCTGGCGGATTTTGGCAGGATCGGTATTGCTGTTTTGCGCAATGCTATTTCCAAGGCATGCAAAAAAAAGCACAAGAAGGAGCAGATTTTTCATAAATCAATGGCTTTTCGGTTTTCTAATAAGCGCTGAATTGTCTCAGTTACTGTCATTCTATTCACTGTTCAAATTGAACTGAACAGCACCTTTAAGCCTTGTTATGTATGCTTCAACCACATTCAATCCAGTGGTTCCGGGTTGACTAAGATTTGCATTAATACCTGTCTGAGCCTGGTATGTTTTATTCATGATATCATCAAGCCGCAGATACGCGGGCTGAATTTTTAACGAATAGGTCTGATATTGCTTCAATAGCTTACTATATTTGGGAGTATATTGGTTGCAGTATTTACTTTTCTCTCTTTTGATTTTTGCTGAAAGAGTATCCATTTTAGGTCCCTGGCCATAATCAACACCCATCATACTTGTTAATTCAGCATGCCATTTATCGATATTTTCGAGCATTGGTTTTCCCGCCGGATCATTTATAATGGCATCAAACTGCATGGCAAATTTTTGCTCAATACCGGACAAGCTGTCTATAAGGCGCGTCTGTTCCATCTGAAGCTCGTACAAGGTCCGGCCCTGCTCCGCCACTGGATTGGTTTTTCCCGGATTGGCCTTTGCATTAGCCATTTGCTCGGTAGCATATGCTTCCATATATGCTTTTTTACCGGCTTCGCTCATTGTACTAAGATTCTTTGCTTCATCCATCGACATATTTGTATTTTGCTGAAGCATTTTATCAGCCATTGCCTTTTTATCAGCCTGGCTCATATTTTTCGCATTCTTCATGTCTTCCTCTGACATCCCTGACTTTTTCATCATGTTGGCTCTGGTAACCGCTTCATTTTCGTGAGCAACCTTTTCTGACTCTTTTTCACGGCGAGCTTTTTCGTTACTAACCAAATCTGAAAAAGGTTCTACCATACTTATAAACTGCTGCTTTTGAGCCACTGTTAAATTACAGACCGAATCGGGAATTGAAGGCAATTGACGCAGGAAATCTGTAGGCATATTCTGCGAATTCGCATAAAAGCCAAAGAGCAGTAAGGTGGTTGTGATCAGGATTTTATTCATGAGAGGATGGATTTAAAGGATTAACAAAGAAAATGCCCGACAATATCTTCAATTTAATTATACGCCTTTTGATATTCAACTCTTTGAAAGCTGAAGTATTTTTGGGCCTTATTAAGTGATTGATTCTCTAGTTCTTTGCTACGCAAGAAGTCAAGTCCGGCAACCAGAAGTCAGGTTGAATTACTCTTTCTTATAAACTAAGGAACCATATTGTATTTCGCCCTTTTCGATATCAACAGGCAATTCCCATTCCTGGGCTTCACCATCATAGGTAAAGAAAATTTTGCTATCTTTTTTTACCCATTTAAAAGGACGTTTTTCGGTTCCCTGGTAATTTTCATACCCGGTTCCATCAGCAATCAGGACAAATTGCATGGGTTTGCCGTTTTCGACAGCACTGTATGTTCCAACAGGATTGCCGGTAGCAATCACCGTAGTATTTTCAGTATTCGCCGGTGTGTCGGTTTTTGTTTCTGATTTTTTTCCGGCACAGGAAACAAGAAAAAGTACACATGCCAGGCACAAGCCTAAGAAGAAGTTTTTTTTCATTGGATTTGATTTATTTGGTTAATTATTTGTTTTTAAAGCTTTATAAATTCAACCCTGCGGTTCTGCGCTTTGTTTGCAGGAGTATCATTCAGGTCATGGCCCGAAGCCACTCCGTGAGTTACAGTCATTTACCGGGTAAACGAAAAATTAACCTTGTAGGTAGAAACCTCTGCTCCGCCATCGTGTTTGGTAGTAAACGTTTCGATTTTTGAGTCGGTCAATGTTTTATCAGTAGGCTTTCCCTTAAAAGGCCCATAAGAAGTTGAACTAGAGAAAATCATTTCATTTTTCACTTCTTCATCAGGTTCATCATCTTTCCGGCAAGCAGTAATATTTAGGATTTTCTTTGATTTGATATCGGTACCTTTTTTAGAAACCACCACAACTTTAACCATATAGGTACCCTGAATGGCATCAAATTTAATTTCAACTGTGGCCGGAAAATTTCCTGTTTCGTGGTTTATTGGAGCAAGCCCTTCAATTTTGATATCTTCTTTAAGGGTTTGGGTATAATCGGAATTGGTATAAATTCCGGCATCGGTGCCAACCACATCATCCCCATCGTAGGTGGCACACAATACACAATTTGAGTTTATGGTACGCCATATTTTCGTGTCGGTGCTTTTTACTGACAGTGTTCCATCCGCCTGATAGCGTCTTTTTTTATCCAAAACAATATTTTCATCATACTGGTTACTTTTATTAATCGTTTCCCTGAACCATCCTTGATCGTTTTTACCACAACGATTACCCCGCTCACGAACTTCATTATCGGTTTTGATGGTGCTGATGGTAATTCTTCCTTTAAATGGGCAAAGTTCAATCTTAACCAGTTCCATCGCGATACGCTTCCCGCATTCATGAAAACCATTCAAGGCATTGTTCTTATTTACGGTTCGGTCATTTCTGGAAATTGACCCCAACTTTTTCCCCATCGAAACTGTACTTCCCGAAATAATATAGCTATCACCTGACACTGCAATGGATTGAACGACAATGATATCTGCATTATAAAACTTCCCTAATTCTTCAAGCCTACTTTCTTCAGTACCACCCAGTAAAACGTTTTCCCTGTCGGCAATGATTGTTTGAACAATTTCAAACTTGGTAACAACGGTCACACAGGGCAGCTCCTTTTCAATTTCCTGGGCAACAGCCGTTTCCAATGCAGTTCCTAAATAGGGATCGTTCGATTCGGTTTTAACTAAAATCCGGTAATTTCTGTCTAAGGGAACAAATTTATCCTGTCCATTTGTCTGTGTAAACGAAGCCAGTAAAAAAGCTATAACTAAGATTCTGTTCATTTTATCAAAATTTTGCAGTTAGGAACTAATTTCTGAATTCTTGATTGTTCTTCCGTATCAATACCTGTTTTGGCAATACCCAACATTTTCAGATTCCGAAGAGTAGAAATGCCTGAAGGCAAACTTGAAATCGGGTTCAAATCAACATACAGCACTTCCAGATTACTTAAATTTTGAATGGCAGCGGGTAACGCATTGATTTCATTCGCATAGAGTCCAAGCTTTTTCAGCTTGCTCAATTTCCCTATGCTTTCAGGAATCGTTTTTGTTCCGGAATAATTTCGAACCAGATACAGCTCGGTAAGCGGTTTCCCCTCTAAATAAACAAAGAGTGAATCTAAATTTATTTCAACACCCGCCTTGCTTCCTTTTACAAACAGAACCTCAATATTGCTGAATTTCTTCACATCGGGTAATGATAATCCGGGTTTTGGATTTTCCATATCGATCATCAGAAAAGTAGCTTCCTGATAATATTCATCACTTACATCACCTGTTTCATCCTCTTTTTCGATATAGCCGATAATTTCCTTCGAAACCTGCTCGGCCATTTCAGCCCCAATCGCAGTTTTGGGCTGCCGTGTGGTATCAATAGGAAACGTATCCGATTCAATGCCCTCAGCTCTATCGTATTGCTGCATCAGTTCCCCTATCTTAATAGTGGCTTTGCGGGTCTCTTCCTCATCACTCCAGTTGGTAGTTTTTTGTATTTGCTGCATCTCCTTTTCAATCCGCTTTTTTAGTGGCGTAAGGTTTTCATCCTCTTGCTGTGCAAAAGATGCAAAGCCGCTTATCAGAAGTAATAGTATAAACAGGATTGTTTTCATATCATTTTATCTATATTAGCCTTAGTATGGTTTCTATTTATATATTCATTTTCCATGAAATCAAAGCTTTATAAACTCCACCCTCCGGTTCAATGCTTTATTTACCGGTGTATCATTAGGTGCCACCGGTTGACTTTCGCCCATACCATCAGTTACCAACCGATCGGCATTCACCCCGAATGATTTGGCAAGCTCAGCTTTAACAGAAGCTGCACGGCGTTTCGAAAGATCGAGGTTGGCGGCATCGGCTCCGTCGCTGTCAGTATGACCCACGATTTTAACTTTTACATCGGGCACTTCGTTTAGTATTTTAGCAATCTCATTAAGCGTACCATACGATTCGGGTTTTATAACGTCTTTATTTACATCGAAATAAATGCCGTAACTAACTATTTTGCCTTCGGCTAGAAGTTTGTTGCGCATGTCGGGAGCAGCGTTGGTGATTTTAATATTCGAAATATACGATCCGCAGGAAGCTCCTCTGTATAGCTTGAAACACATGCGGGTGAATTTGCTTCCTTCATAAATATTGGTAGGAATGTCAATCACTTTGGCGCCCTGGTGATAGATCCTGACCCTGCGGTTTTGTACCCATACAATTACATGGTTTACTTGCTCTTCCTTCACCAGGTTAATGGATGAAGTGCCTTTGAGCTTTTCACCTGTCCCTTTTTTATACCCTGAGGTTTCCCAAAGTGTCTTAGCCATAGTGATGTGTACACCGCAGGTGCCGGGATCACCGTTTTTATCCATTTCGCTGTGCGAAGCTTCTCCAAATAATACCAGGTCGGCAGCGTACCGCCCGCCCGTCTTTTTGGGAACAATATCCATTTCGAGAATAAAATTTTGCGGAAAAGAAATATCCTTCATAAACCAATACGTCCCTTCCGTGCTGTTCAAATTGAGCCAATTGCCGGGAGCAACATTTAGTCTATTAATTTCGCCAGCTACATCTGTAGTCCATAAAGCAGGAAAATCGCCCACCGCATCCTGGCTGAAATCTTCGTATAACAATACCTTGTCGCCAGGAACAAAATCGTACTTTGAAAACGATAGAAGTGAAGGCTGATCTTGTTTCCCGGCAGCGGAAGCATCGTTTCCTGTTTTTTGAGTGTCAGTCTTTACTGTTTCAGGCTTGTCAGTTTTTGTTTTATCATCTTTCTTTTGATCTCCTTTAATGCCTTTTTCAACTTCATCAAGCCCTTTGTCGATTCCCCGGTCAATTTTATTGTTGACGCGGTTAATTGTTTTGGTTTCTACCCTTTTCGGTACATTAATAATCTGTGCTGATGTACAAGTTGCAATTCCAAATAAAAAACATGCTAAAAATGCTCCGACCAGCGTTTTCATGATTTTTAAAGATTAATGAGTTAATGATTTATATGTATTGAATGATAACAAAACTATGTTAAGTAACTGTGTCAGGCATCCCTGTTTTAAGGGATTTTTATCGCAAGCCGGGCTCATATCTTTATAATGTAAATATAGTAAACTCTGGTCAAAATATTCAAAGTTCTATTAATTATTTTTTGACATTCCTTTCACAATCATAGCTATTATTTTTCAGGATCGTAATAAAGGCACTTTAAATAAAAACGGCAGCCCGGTTGTGGACTGCCGCTATAAAGAAGAGAATAATTTTATAAGTATATAGAAAATATGGTTATAAATTCCAGACTTATACTATACTGTTCTGAACCCAGGTTACAATTTTATAAACTCCACCCTTCGGTTCATCGCTTTATTAGCCGGGGTATCGTTTGGAGCAACAGGTTTGGTTTCGCCCAGGCCATCCGACTCAAGGCGCGAAACATCAATGCCAAAATTCTTTACCAGCTCGGCTTTAACCGAAGCACCGCGACGTTTCGACAGATCCAGATTGGCAGCATCGGCGCCATCAGAATCAGTGTGGCCAACTATTTTTATCCGAACATCAGGGTTTTCTTTCAGCACATCTGCAATTCCTTTCAATGTTCCGTAGGATTCAGGTTTTACAACATCCTTGTTTACATCGAAATAAATACCATAGCTTACAAGTTTGCCTTCGGTAAGCAATTTGTTGCGCATATCGGGCATACCAGCTGCTACTCTAAAGTTAGTAATCATAGGGCCTGATTCTCCCCACAATTCGAACCGCATTTGATTGCATAGCATCCCGGCTTTAAAAACTTTTGGCAGGTCAAAAATCTTTACCTGATCCTGATACACCCTGAGCCTTGATTTCTGAACCCAGAACGAAAGCCGGTATTTTTTACCCGCTTCCATTGTTGCATTTTCTTTTTCTCCGTTTATGGTATATCCTTCTTCGTTATATGCACTGTATGTTGCGCGGTAACCAAAACTCATTTTAATGCCACCATTGTTGCCTGGCACAGCTCCGCCTTCATCCAGGTCTTTCGGATTATTAGCACTGTACAAATAAAAACCATATTCAAAGCTTACATTATTTTCGTCCACCACATATGGAATAACATCAAACTCGATAGTGTAATTATCGGGCAGCTTGATACCTTCTTCCAAAGCTACGCACCCTTCACCAATCATCTTAAACCAGTTGCCGGGAAAAATATTATTAGTAACAACTTCCCCCGAAGCAGTCGTATTCCAGTTAGGTGGAAAATCGCCAACTGCGGTTGTGTTGAAATCATCATAAAACATTACTTTTTCGCCGGGAATAAAATCATACTTGGAATAGGTCTGCATGGCAGGTTTATCCTGAGGAGAAGTTTTAGGTTCTTCTGATGCCGGTTTTTCATCAGATTCATTAGTTTCGGTATTGGCCGGTTTAGCTTTTTCGGTAGTATTGTTTTTGGTTTTATCCTTTTTATTATTTGTACCGGACACTTCATCTTCAACGGCATCAAGTCCTTTATCTATGCCCTGATCGATGTGGTTGTTGGTACGGTTAATTACTTTGTTTTCGACACGGTTTCCAACGTTAATGATCTGCGCCGACACAAGCGAAACACTGAAAAGAAAGGAAGCAAGAATAATCAGTTTCAGGATAGGTTTCATAGTTTTTTGATTAAATGGATTTTAAAAATATTTTCGTAATAAAGATATGTAAAATTACTTTGACATGGTCATGGAATTATCCCCTAAAAAAGGGATTTTTTTTATACCCTGAAACCGTAACTTTGCTAATGACAAATCTTTTAAATATTGATGAACGGACATAAACTATACCGGCTGATACTCTTTCTGATTCTCGCAATCATCTCCCTGCCCGCTGAAGCAAATACTTTGCGTATAGATTCAGTGAGGGTTGCAATTGACAATATCATAAAGAATAAAGAAATCAGAACTACAAACCCAATGCCCGATGCTGTAAAATACCGGCAGGATACACTCCTGATTAACAAATACCTGAAGACCGCGCTTAATTATCAAACCGAAAACTATGATTCGCTCCTGTTTTATGCACAAAAAGCCACAAATCTTTCATTACTGCTGGCTGACTTGCCTCTAATCTCCAGATCAGTGCAGTTGTTCGGCAGATATTTTATAATGAAAGAGGATTATCGTAGTTCGGCTCAGTGTTTCCTTATAAGCCTTAAAATAGAAGAAAAATTAAAGAACAGCGGTAGGATTGCCGATCTGAACGATGAATTGGGTGGAATATATTTTTACCAGGAAATATTCGATAAAGCGCTTACATATTTTAATCTGGCCCTCGCAGTGTACGAACAAAAGCACGACACAATTAATATTGCCAAAGTATTCAGTCACCTGGGAAACCTCCACAGTTCACGCGAATTTTGCGAACAGAGGAATGAGGATCAAAAAAAGATAGATTTTAATACTGCCCTGCAATACTTTGAAAAAACGATTGAGTTATGTAATAAAATCGGGTATGAGTCACTGATCATCAACAGCTATGTAAATATTGCCTCAGTGTATAACAAACTGGATAAACCAGGGAAAGCATTGCCGTACTTGCAACAAGCTACTGATTATTATAGGGAAACAAGGAATTTAAACCGCTTGTCAGGTTCACTGCATACTTTAGGGAAAACTTATTTTAAATTAAAGCAATTTGACAAATCAATTAATTCATTCAAAGAGTCACTTAAAATTGCTAATGAAAACAAGTATACTGAAGGAATTCAATATTTGTATGAATCGATGGCTCAAACATTCGCTTCAGCAAAAGATTACAAAAATGCCTATGAGTACTATATTAAATATATGACAATCAGGGATTCATTGGTAACTGCGGAAAAGTCGAAACTTATATTTGAACTCGAAACCAAGTACCAGACTGAGAAAAAGGAGAAAGAAATACTACAGCTGACTTCGGAGAAACGTGAAAAGAACATACTGCTGTATACTTTATCAATACTTCTCCTGATTTTTGGCGTTCTAAGTTATTTAATTGTAAACAATATCAGGAATAAGAAACTTATAGCGGAACAGACTCTGGAAATAAAAGAACAACACATACAAGACCTTGAAAAAGAAAGGCTGTTGCTTGCCACGAAATCAGTATTGAAAGGAGAGGAATCCGAACGATCGCGTATGGCCCGCGACCTGCACGACGGTCTTGGAGGACTACTTTCGGGTGTTAAAATAAATCTGTCATCTATGAAAGGGAATTCGATAATTACGAGTGAAAACGCACAGGCGTTTGATTATGCCATAACGCTGCTCGACACCTCAATAAGTGAATTGCGCAGGGTTGCACACAACCTGATGCCTGAAACATTAAACCATTACGGCCTCAAAACAGCACTCCATGATTTTGTTGGTGAAATGAACAAGAATCCTGCGACAGAACTCACTTTTAGTTTTTTCGGGGCTGATCTCCGATTTGAATCACAGCTTGAGCTTACCGTCTTCCGCATAGTACAGGAACTCGTAAACAATGCAATGAAACATGCAGGTGCTGCAAAAATTGACCTTCAGTTGATAGCGGATATTGACCGCGTGTGTATACAAGTGGTTGATGATGGGAGAGGATTTGATGTTGATCGTAAATCGGGCGACGGAAAGGGATTAGTGAGTATCCGCGATCGGGTTACTGCCAATAATGGCAGGTTTGAGATAGAAAGTACTCCAGGGAAAGGAACTGAAGCAACTGTCGAATTTTTACTATCTTAGCAGCACTATTTAGCTGCTGATATGCACAAAGCATTGATTGTCGAAGACCATCCTATTGTTAGCGACAGCCTTAACCACCTTATCAAATCTTCCGAACTTGAGTTGGAATGCTATAATGTTACCACAGCCCATGATGGACTTTCGTGGCTTAACGGTAACAAAGCCGAAATCATTCTTCTTGATATTAACCTTCCCGATTTGAGTGGGATTGAATTTTGCCGGATCGCAAAATCGCGTTATGCCGGTTTAAAAATACTGGCAATTACATCCATCGCACAACGCCATGTGGCTGATCAGATGCTGGCAGCCGGAGCCAACGGATTTATCCTGAAGAGTTCCGACAGCCAGGAAATAATGGAAGCGATAAAACAGGTTCTAAGCGGAAACCTCTATATCAGCCAAAGTGTGGCTGAATTACTCAAAGGTAAACTTGCCTCAAACGACGATCTTCCTTTGCTTACCCGCCGCGAAGTGGAAGTACTTAAATTGATTGCCGACGGCCATACCAACCAGGAAATCGCCGAAAAACTTTTTATAAGCAGCTGGACTGTCGATAGCCACCGTAAGAATCTTTTATTAAAGTTTAATGCAAAAAATACGGCTATTCTTATTAAGATGGCTGTTACAAATGGGATAATCAGTTTCTGATGCCTCTACTGGTAAACCTATCTATCTCGGGGGTTCCTTTTCAGGTGATTCATTTTGAAACCTTACTGATATCTTTTTATGAATTTTATACTTTTAGTTTCACCATCTCTTTCACGAATCCGCAGTAAATAGAATCCTGCCTCCAACCCTGACGTTGATATTTTTGTATAACTGCTCATTATATCATCATGTTTAACTATTTTGCCAAGCATATTTATTATCTCAAAACTCATTTTCTCAAAGTTTTTTGTGGGCAGGTTCAGATTTAATTCATCTGCACAAGGATTTGGAAAAACATGGAATGGATCTTTCGCTTTTAGTGACTTTTCAATGCCAACTGATAATCCATAAACTGCACACTCTTTTACCACTATTGAGGTACTTGAAGCTGAGAGGTTGATCCACCCATAAAAAGTGTCATTTGGATATTCAATTTTAAAACCCATATACCCGGATCCTAATAAGCCGAAAATTGTATCGTTGCCAGGTGGTGGATAATAATTATAATAGTGAACACTCAGATCATAAGTACTATCATACTCACTGCTCCAGCTTTGATTTGCCGATATGGTATCTCCGGCTTCCAGGTTCAACGCTAAATTATAGTAACCCAAATCCGAAAGAATCTTTACATGATTGTTTATCGTTTTTACAGAAGACCAAAATAGTGCAAAATGGTTAGGATCGTATTCTGCAAAAACATTAAATGCCAGATCATTCTGGCCATTATGATCAACATCAACAAGAAATCCTTCTCCTCCATTGAAAAGCTGAACGGATGAATCAGGCTCAAAGTCGGTGTAGTAAATATAATCCCCGCTTGTTTGACCTGCAATAATATGCGCTTGTGCTTGTCCTTTTATGTTGAGGAGAATACAAAAACTCAATAAAAACAGAACCTTTTTCATAATTATTTACGTATTCGCCTTATACACTGAGGATTTCCTTATGCTTCACAATTACACTATTTATTCGCTTTGAGCGTAAAAAGGTTTAGTAACCAAAGTATTCGGTAGCCATCATGGCTATCCCTGTTTACTGCATACCCTTACATCTTCTCCACAAAATCCTTTGAATATTCGCGCATAAACTCTTCGGCTTTCATGACCATTTGTTTGGATCCGATAAAGACCGGTGAACGCTGATGCAGATCGTAGGGCTCCAGGTCCATAATCCGGCGGAATCCGTCCGTAGCTTTGCCACCGGCCTGTTCTACAATAAATGCCATGGGTGCCAGCTCATAAAGTAAACGTAATTTCCCGTTTGGATTTTTCAGGGTACCCGGGTAAATAAAAATTCCTCCGCGTATGAGGTTCCGATGCACATCTGCTACCAACGAACCTATATAGCGGGTACTATAGGGTCGGTTGGTCGCTTTGTCGTCCTCCTGGCAATATTTTATATACCGTTTCACACCTTCAGGGAAATATACATAATTGGCCTCGTTAATTGAATAAATAGTGCCGGTTTCAGGGATTTGCATATTCCTGTGTGAGAGGAAAAATAAGCCAACCGTGGCATCATATGTGAACCCGTTTACCCCATTACCGGTTGTGTATACCAGCATTGTTGAACTGCCATACATTACATAACCTGCAGCTATCAGGTTATTCCCCGGTTGAAGAAGATCCTCCAGCGAACCCGAGGTGCCTTCGAGAGTTAATCTCTTATAAATGGCAAAAATTGTCCCGATTGGTACATTAACTTCTATATTCGATGATCCGTCAATCGGATCAAATGCAACTACATATTTCCCTCCCATAGAATATTTGTTCCCGAAAATAATCATATCCTCGTTTTCTTCCGATGCTAAGGCTGCGCATTGTCCCCCATGTTTCAGTGCGTTTATGAACTGTTCATTGGCAAAAACATCCAATTTTTTCTGTTCTTCACCCTGTATGTTGGTTGCACCGTATAATCCATTAATATCAGCAAGGCCGGCACGCCTGATTTCACGGTTTACAATTTTTGCTGCTATCCCTATGTCATTGAGTAAACGGGTTAAATCGCCTGTTGCTTCAGGATATTCCGACTGCTTCTCGTTGATAAATTCTACAAGTGTTTTCATTGGCATAAGTGGTTCCCTTTCATTTTAGAGGTTGGTTTACTTTGCTTTATGTGTCATCTGGCCGGAGGACCGAATTCAGGAGCCGGTATTCCATTTTTACAAATCTGTTCGTTCAGCAGATGTATATTTCTCAATAAATTTATAATTCTCAATATTTTTCGAATTCATCAAGATTCTTTAACAAATAAATTCTTCAGATTCAATTTCGGAATCAGCTTCCGACTTCGGTCTTCTGACTTCCGGCTTCCTGCATTGCCAATACTATACATTCAGACAAATATAGTACTTTTACCATATAAAATCACATTATGCTAAAGGTTTTTAAATTCGGCGGCGCATCGGTTAAGGATGCTGATTCAGTGCGCAATGTAGCTACCATTCTAAAAAAACATGCTCCCGAAAAGCTTGTTGTTATTGTATCAGCCATGGGCAAAACCACCAATGCTCTCGAAAAAATACTGAATGCCTGGTACGAAAAGGATGAACGGTTAAATACATTAGTACAGGAAATTATTACCTATCACCAGGAAATAATATTGACCTTGTTTCCGGATAAAAATCACCCCGTTCATTTTAATACTGACCTTCTATTCGGCGAACTCGAAGGACACCTCAATACTCCGCCTGTTCTGGATTACGATTTTGATTACGACCAGGTGGTAAGTTTTGGCGAATTGATCAGCACAACCATTATAAGCGAATTTCTTATTAGCGAAGGCTTTAACTGCAAGTGGTTCGATGTGCGCGAACTGATACAAACCAATAATACATGGCGCGAAGGCAAAGTGAACTGGGATATTACCGGATCACAAATCAGGGAGCGGGTTGCGACTTTCCTCAACGATTCAGATATTACTCCGGCTTTTGCACTCACGCAGGGTTTTCTGGGTTCAACAGCTGATGGTGCAACCACAACACTTGGACGTGAAGGCTCCGATTTTTCAGCTGCAATTTTCGCGTATGCCCTTCAAGCCGACGAAATGGTTATCTGGAAAGATGTTCCCGGTCTGTTAAATGCCGACCCGAAATATTTCAGTGTAACCGAAAAACTGGCCATTCTTTCATACCGCGAAGCCATTGAATTATCGTATTACGGCGCTACCATTATCCACCCCAAAACTATAAAACCTCTTCAAAACAAGGATATCCCTTTACGCATTAAATCTTTTGTTGATCCTGCCAGCGAAGGTTCGGTTATTCATCAGAATACTTCAGCCGACAGCCTGATCCCTTCGTTTATTTTTAAAGTCGACCAGGTGCTGATTTCCATTTCTCCACGCGATTTCTCTTTTATTAATGAACTTAGCCTCAGTGAAATCCTGGCAGTTTTCGCTGCTAACTCCATACACATAAGCCTGATGCAGAATTCCGCCATCAGCTTCTCGGTATGTATAGATTACAACGAACGGAGGTTATCGCAACTCTTCAAAGCGCTGAAGAAAGAATATAAAGTACGCTACAATACGGGTCTCGAGCTGATCACAATACGCCATTACGACCAGGCTACAATCGACAGAGTTATGGAAGACGGAAAAACGATTTTGCTGGAAATGCGAAGCAGGAACACAGCCCAGTTTGTGGTACGCCCATTAAAATTTAACGAACAAAGACAGTAATTTTATTGTGTATTTAGTACACCAACTTCTGTTTTCATTTTTTTAGTAATTTCGCTGCATAAAAGGTAGGAGGAATAGACTTCATGAAGAAAGGTTTAGTGAAACCATGGCTCTTCGAACCCATCAAATTTTTCCGAATCTTCAAACGGGCGAAGTAAGTTCACCGAAGGGTAAGCCTTGAAACTGTAAATAATAAAAAAATATCTCATATCATGAAAGGCTCCATCCTTCTACTCGCCGGCGGTGGTCCGGCTCCCGGAATTAATACAGTTATCAGCTCAGTTGCTAAAGTATTTTTACGCGACGGGTACCGCGTAATCGGTCTCCACGATGGGTATAAAAACCTGTTTACCGAAAACCCAAGCACTATAGATCTTGATTTCGAAATGGCCGACCGCGTTTTCAGTATGGGTGGTTCGATGTTGCGTATGAGCCGTTACAAGCCCGCTGACCTTGAGTTTAAAACCAATTTCTTTAAAAAAAATAATGTAAAGCTGCTGGTGACCATCGGAGGCGACGATACAGCTTCGACCGCAAACCGTATCTCGAAATTCCTTACGGAGCGCAAATTCCCGATCCAAAATATACACGTCCCGAAAACGATCGATAATGACCTGCCACTACCTGAAGGACAGCCTACTTTCGGTTACCAGAGCGCCAAGCAGGAAGGAGTTCGCATCGGCCGGACTATTTATGAGGACGCCCGTTCATCAGGGAACTGGTTTGTAGTTTCAGCCATGGGTCGCGAAGCCGGTCACCTGGCTTTTGGTATTGGTGCTGCCTGCCATTACCCAATGATCATCATCCCCGAAATGTTTAATAAAACCAAGGTAACGCTTGATAAAATCACCCGGCTGATCATTTCTTCTATCGTAAAACGTAAAATCCTGGGCATCCCATACGGTGTTGCCATTGTAAGCGAGGGCGTTTTCCATTTTATGAGCGATGACGAAATTGAAGCTTCAGGTATTCAGTTCACCTACGACGAACACGGACATCCGGAACTGGGAACAGTAAGTAAAGCGCACATTTACAATATGTTGCTGCAAATTCGCCTTAAGCAACTCAGCATTAATGTAAAAAGCCGACCTGTTGAAATGGGTTACGAATTGCGCTGTATACAGCCTACGGCATTCGATTTGTTATATTGCAGTTTGCTCGGGATAGGCGTTAAAAAAGTTTTTGATGAAGGATTAACAGGATGCATGGTAAGTTCCGATCCAACCGGAGATATTTCGCCATTATTCCTGAAAGACCTGGAAGACGGGCATGGTAAAGTACGTACCCGTATGGTTACCATGGACAGCCAGAAAGCCCGTATGGTTTTCTTCGACAGCATTCAATACCTTACAGCGAATGATATGGAAGTCGCCCTTAAATACCTGAAAAATCCGGAAGAATTTGACTTTATGAAGATTCTGGAGTGGTAAAACAAAGTGTCTGCACACCCTTTTCGGGTGTATGACACTACCTGTAAAATCCCGGAGTGAATTTTGCGATCAGCAGAATAAACCTCACGGAATAAACCGTTCCCTGATTTTATCAGCCAGTACTTTTGCCAGTTTATATTTCGACTCAATGGTCCAACCGGCAATATGGGGTGACAAAATCACATTTTCAGCTATAGCAAGGTATTTCAAGGGCTCGGGAAACGAAAGCGCATCCATTGCTTCGAAAGAAGATTTTTCATATTCAAGTACATCGAGTGCGGCACCCTGAACTTTTCCTGATTTTAAGGCCGAAACCAATCCCGCTGTATCTACAACCGGGCCGCGCGATGTATTGATCAGCCAAATATTGTTTCGGAAACGGCTCAGGTATTCTTTGTCCACTAAGTAATGTGTTTCGTGAGTTAGTGGAACATGAAGGCATAGTATATCTGTTTCCGCGAAGATCCTATTCATATCACATTCTGTAACAAAGTTATCGCCGAAACCGGTTTTATATTTATCATATGCCAGCACGGTACAGCCAAATCCTTTCATCCGTTGCGCGAAGGCTCCTCCCATATTTCCATACCCTATAATTCCGACGGTTTTACCTTTAATTTCAACTCCCCGGTTAGCTTCGCGCCTCCAGATACCACTCCGCACTTCACGATCTGCTCTGTTAAGGTGATTCAATAAACTTAGCAGCATACCGAGTGCATGCTCGGCAACGGCATCACGGTTGCCTTCGGGCGAATTGAAGCATTCTATCCCACGTGCTCTGGCATATTCCACATCAATGCTTTCCATCCCGGCACCGACCCTGGCAATAAAACGAAGGTTTTTGGCGGCTTTAAGCATTTCGGAATCAAATGTGATCCCGCTTCGGATAACCGCGCCAAAATATTCCCCTATAATTTTCGTGCAATCTTCCGCATTGTTTCCGGTAAAATCATCACATAGGAATCCCATTAAGGAAAGTTCCTCCTTAAGCACAGGGTGGGTATCGTCCACAAAGAGAATTTTCTTCACTTTTCCAGGTTTCAATAAATGGTATCAGATTAAAAAGAGACTTTAAAAATGCAGCAACCGCCTGAATAACTTTACAAATTTACAACTTCCGATTTATACTCACACCCTATTTTGTAATCAGCATCTGATTTCATCATGTTTTCTTAAATCCAAAAAATCCTTGTCCAACATTTATTTCCGTGCCATCCGCATTCCAAAGCCAAATAACTATATAAAAATTAAAAATGACAAGCGAAAAGCTAATTTATTTACTTTTATGCTTTAACAAATTGCAGAATTCGGTTTTTTCACCCGAATTCCGTCCACATACTTTGCACAAATTTATTCACAGAAAATTACCTGCCATGTCCCAACTAACCACATTTAAAGTGTACCGCTATCGCTGGGCTATTCTAAGCATATATATGTTTTTGATAGCTGTGAACCAGATGCTCTGGATCACTTTTGCACCCATTACAAGCGATGCAACACTGTACTATGGAGTTTCGGATATCTGGATCGGAATCCTTTCGATGTGCTTTATGATCGTTTTCGTTGTGGTTTCAATTCCTGCATCATGGATCATTGATAAATATGGAATCCGCATAGGAGTAGGAATCGGTGCGGCTTTTACCGGCGTTTTCGGGCTGCTTCGCGGATTTGTTACTACCGATTTCGATATGCTGCTGATTGCACAGATCGGCATTGCTATCGGCCAACCATTCATACTCAATGCCATAACAAAGTTTGCTGCCCGCTGGTTCCGGATTGAAGAACGGGCTACTGCCGCAGGCCTTGGAACACTGGCTATGTACGTAGGCATTCTGGCCGGAATGATTCTGACTCCATACCTGGTCATAGGTTCAGGAATTAGCGGAATGCTCTATATTTATGGCATTATCGCCATGGGTTCTGCGGTAATTTTTATCGTTTTTGCTAAGGAAAGTCCGCCGACAGCGCCTTGCCGACCCGACCAGGAAGAGCGGTCGCTGGTATACGATGGCATTAAGAATATTTTCAGGATAAAAGATTTTAACTGGCTGCTTTTTATTTTTTTTATTGGCCTGGGCGTTTTTAACGCTGTTACAACCTGGATTGAAAACATACTCAATCCGAGGGGGTTTTCCAATACACAAGCCGGGATTACCGGAGGACTTATGATTGCCGGCGGTATTATCGGGGCCTTAATAATTCCTATCCTTTCGGATCGCTATCGAAAAAGAACTCCTTTTATACTTTTAGCGCTTGCTGGTTCAACCCTCTGCCTTACGGGTATTACTTTCGCAACATCATACTGGCTGCTGCTGGTTTCAGGAGCTGGCCTGGGGTTTTTCCTGCTCAGTTCGGGACCCATTGGATTTCAGTACGGCGCTGAAATAACCTATCCTACCTCCGAAGGAACATCAAACGGAATGCTTTTACTTATGGGCCAAATATCGGGGATTGCTTTTATTTTTGGAATGGACAGCTTCAAGGATACCCAAACCGGTTCTATGACAATACCCCTGATTTTACTAATAGCGCTTTTGGTTATTAGTACATTAGTATCTACTCAGCTCAAAGAGTCATCCCTTATAAGCAGCGAGAATATTCATAAAGCAGCCTGATTTCATCAGTAAAACATCAGTAAAACATCATCAAAACAACTTTATACTTGCCAAAAACTAAACAGGAAGATTTGTGTTGGAAAATTAAAATGCGAAAATCAGCACTTTTAAATTTTATTTTTTCGCTTATAGCAGTGTTTCAATATTTTCAGGTGACGGCACAAAATGAAATATCAGATTCACTTGTTGCAGAGCGCATTCAGTATATCCAAAAAATGCTGGACCAGGGAAAACCTCCTGCCAGTATTTGGTGGAACGCCTGGCTTTACGGATACAGCGCTGCAACTCTTGTGCAAGGTGCAGTATTTTTAACAGCTGACAAACTTAAAACCAGGCAGGATATGGCACTGGGAGCAGCTACTACGCTAATTGGTGCAGCAGGACAGCTATTAATGCCCATGGTTCCTGCCTATGCTCCCCGCAAGCTGGCCTTAATACGGGGAGAATCTCCGGAAGAGCGTTTGATAAAACTAAAAAAGGCCGAGGATTTATTTGAAGAAAGTGCGGTGAGGGAGAGAGAAGGACGGTCCTGGAAAATGCACGCTGCTTCGGGTGCTGTAAATCTTGGCAGCGGACTTGTTACCTGGCTTGGATACAAGCGCACAGTATGGGCAGGACTCGGGAATTTTGCTTTTAATACAGTTATTACCGAAGCTCAGATATGGACTCAGCCTACCCGGGCAATAAAAGATTACAAAGACTACTGTGAAAAATATAAATCAGGAATTGCATATACTGATTATAAGCCAAGGCCACATTTGTTTGTGAATGCCTATCCGGGGGGACTGGCCTTACGCCTGGTGTTTTAATATGCAAACGCATTTTAGCTGACTAGAACAAACCTTTTGTAATGACATTTGTTTAAACTGATTATGAATCAATAAATTATATCATGTCAACAAAAGCCGGAACCAAAGAGAACCCCTGGAAATTAAAAACTCCTCCGGGCACATCGGAATACACTATGTATGTTTCAGAGAAAGACGGAAAAGAAATTCTTGTTTGTACCGTTGGAACGACCGTTTTGCATTACAAATACCGCTGCATTGCAGATCTGCATGGCATGCTTCGAAAGCATGGCGACTGGATGGAACTTGGAAGCGCTGATGAACAGAAACCCGCAAAAGAAGGAACCGTGGAAGCCTGGGGTCGTTCGCCCGATAATCCTGTTGGTGGCTGGTACGGCCTGAAAAAAGGATTCCGCGGACGATTTGGCATGTATATTCCGCCACTTATGGAATTGCTGGGACTGGCTGAACTGGAACACAACCCGAGAAACAACAGGATGAAAGCTATTTAAACTTTTGGTTCTACCACGAAATGAATGGAAATGGCTTTTAAAAGGTCGGAAGACCGAAGTCTGAAGACCGAAGCAAGTGCAAACTGGGATTTGGTCCTATTTTTGAAAATACTTAAAGAAAGGTAATTGGTCATCAAAACCCTATTATCACGGATAAATGAATTTTTAGGAGTACTTCTGTCTTCTGTCTTCTGACTTCCGACAAAATAAAACTACCCACTAAATTAACTGTTAACCAATTTTTTTAACCATGGCATACGACGAGAGATTAGCCGACCGCATACGGGAAATACTGGTCGATCAGCCCGATATTGAAGAAAAGCAAATGATGGGCGGTGTTGCATTTATGGTTAACAATAAAATGTGCGTTGGCGTTATAAAGGATGAAATGATGGCACGCATAGATCCGGATGTTTATGAAGAAGCCCTCGAAAAACACGGCTGCCATCCAATGGACTTTACAGGCAAGCCTATGAAAGGCTGGGTATTTATCAGTCCCGAAGGAATTGATAAAGTTAAAGACCTTCACTATTGGATAGGGCTTGCACTTGATTTCAATATGAAAGCCAAACCCTCAAAAAAACGAAAATCACGATGATGAAAACACGAAAAATAAGTATCGGGGCGATGTCTATCCTGCTTATCATAAGTATCAGTAATTACATGAGAATAACAAATGGCAATATCCGGACGGTAGAATTTATTTCGATTTTAGCTATCGGCGGATTATCAGGTCTACTTATCAGCCAGGTAATTTTAGCCTTCAAAAAAAAATAGATCATTTATAATACCTTATTTCGAAGTACAAAATTTACCCGGATAGTCTTTTCGTCGGGGTGTGGTTTTTCGTACCTTCGCAGCCTGTAGATTTGAACAGATTCAAATCATATACCTTGTTTCCCTTCCTTCAAAATCTTCGGTATAAATACGGAATTGTTATTAAATTTTACCTTCATGAGCCTCGGCGATAAAACAGACAAGTTTATATTATCACTCCGGGAAAGCCTGGACGACAATACATTTGTAAAATTATCATTAGGCAACTATAAAGGCAAAGAAGAAAATCTTAAAAACATTTATCTAAAACGAATTGCCATCAAAGGTGAGGAAAAACTTAGTTTTACCTACCGGTATAAAACCCGAGATATTGTAAAAAACTACTCCTTTGAAGAGGGCATCCGCAAAGTGAATGATTTTTTAACCCTGGAATTTTATGTGGGCACATTATTTACCACAGCCTTTGACCTCCTGTTCGAGAACCTCCACAATAAAAAGTTCATTTTAAGAAAGAATGCTCCGACAAATATCCTGGTTCCACTACCCGATCACGACAGGACCAAAAAGCGCCTGATTAGTCCGGATGGGAAACACTATCTCACCGAACTTAAAATTACCGATGAAAATGGTAACGTGTTAGTAAACGCTCAGGATAAGTACAGGCAGATAAACCATTATATCGAAATCCTGAGTTCGCTGATCAAAGAAATTCCTTTAGGGGAAGTTGTAAGAGTAGTGGATATGGGATCAGGAAAAGGCTATCTTACTTTTGCACTTTACGATTATCTGACCCATGTATTAAAAGTAAAATCAGAAGTAACCGGGGTTGAATTCAGGCATGAACTGGTGGATTTATGCAATACAATTGCTGTACATTCCGGTTTTGGAAACCTGCGGTTCGAACAGGGAACGATTGAAAAATATGATAATCCGGGAACCGACATTCTGATTGCGCTGCATGCCTGCGATACGGCCACCGATGATGCTATTTTCAAAGGAATTACTTCCCAGGCTGATTTGATTGTTGTTGCCCCATGCTGCCACAAACAAATAAGACGACAACTGGAAGCGCATAAAGTCAGCAATGAATTGGATTTCCTCACCAAATATGGCATTTTCCTGGAACGCCAGGCCGAAATGGTTACGGATGGAATACGTGCCCTGATCCTTGAATATTTTGGATATAAAACTAAAGTTTTTGAATTTATTTCCGATGCACATACACCTAAGAATGTGATGGTTGTGGGCATCAAAAACACAAAACCTCTGCAAAAGGATGATCAGATTCTGCAAAAAATTAAAGAAACGAAGGCCTATTTTGGCATTGAATATCATCACCTCGAAAAGATGATGGGGATATAAATCCGGGAAAATCACTTAAGCTTATATTTTGCTCTTAATAAATGAAAGATCATTATCGGCACCAGGATTCACGCCAATTGTAAATTTTACTTTAGCCTTCCGGTTTTTGTTCGGTAAGAGCCAACATGATATTTGATCCCTGCCGGTTTTATTATATTTGAACGTTTTTAAATAGTACTAAACCAATATACAATGAAAATACATAGGTTTAAATATTTCGAAAGAAAACTGATAAAAAAAACTTGTTGGATTGAAGACAGAAGTCGGGAGACGGAAGTCGGAAGACAGAAGACAGGAAGCTATTATTTTATTCATTTTAAACATACTTCTGACTTCGGTCTCCCGTCTTCGGTCTTTAAATATTTTAAATTTATTGAAACTAAAGTATCTGCTATAAAATTGCTGGGTTTTAACCCTAAACCGGAAAATAAATTGTTTTTCAGGTTGATTCCAACCAGCGAAATTACCGTGACAGATGAAAAATATTTATAAATATCTGGCATAAAATAAAATTTTTGTATATATCAATAATTCAGATGATTAATATAGAAGCTCAGAATAAATTCAACAATTTGTAAATACTTATGTATTGTAATATTCAGGTATTTTCATATATATCAATTCATTTTCAATCCAAAACGATTGTGGCCTCAGTTTTTTTTAGTACTTTTAACTAATAATTTATAACTTGTTTATTACCAATGGGAATTCTTCAAAATAAGCTGAAACAGTACGATTTGCCGCAAAAAGTTATGGCTGCCGGAATTTACCCTTATTTCCGGGCAATTGAATCCGACCAGGATACCGAAGTATTAATTGGCGGCAAGAAAGTGTTAATGTTTGGCTCAAACAGCTACCTCGGTCTTACCTGTCATCCCAAAGTCAAGGAAGCTTCCAAAAAGGCAATTGATAAATACGGAACCGGTTGTGCCGGATCCCGATTCCTTAACGGAACGCTCGATATCCATATCGCCCTTGAAGAAAAACTTGCCAAACTCGTAAACAAAGAAGCAGCTTTATGCTATAGTACCGGTTTTCAGGTAAACCAGGGTGTAATATCCTGTGTAGCCGGTCGGAATGATTATGTTCTCCTTGATGATCTGGATCACGCTTCCATTATTGAAGGCAGTCGACTTACTTTCGCGAAGGTTTTAAAATATGCGCATAACGACATGCAAGACCTCGAAAATAAACTAAAACTATGCGATCCTGACCGAATCAAACTTATAGTTGTGGACGGAATTTTTTCAATGGAGGGCGATATTGTTAATTTACCTGAAATTGCCCGCCTCTCAGAGAAATACAATGCGTCCATTATGGTTGATGATGCTCATGCCTTAGGAGTGTTAGGTAAAAATGGTTCGGGTACTGCATCCCATTTCGGGCTTACCGATAAAGTTGACCTGATAATGGGAACTTTCTCAAAATCACTTGCTTCATTGGGAGGTTTTATCGCTGCTGACAAAGAAGTGATCAATTTCATTAAACATAATTCCCGTTCGCTGATTTTCAGTGCAAGTATGACACCTGCTTCAGTGGCCAGCGTTTCAGCTGCAATTGACATCATGGTGTCAGAACCTGAAAGGATCGAACACCTGTGGGATTTGACAACCTATGCAAAAGATGCATTTATTGCCGCCGGTTTCGATACAGGAAAAACACAATCACCTATTATTCCTCTTTTTATCAAAGATGATATTTTAGCTTTGAAAATGACCCAGATGCTTCTTGAAGAAGGCGTTTTTGTTAATCCCGTCGTTTCGCCGGCAGTTCCTAAAGAAGATTGCCTGATCCGTTTTTCGTTAATGGCAACGCATACTTTCAGCCAGGTTGATACAGCAGTTGAAAAGATAACATCGGTAGCTAAAAAGCTGGGAATTATTAGCCTGGCAACAGTAATGGAGTAAAATCATACATTCCACCTTTAATTTTCAGGATGACTAAAGTTATATTAATTACAGGTGTTTCCTCGGGCTTCGGCAAGGCAACTTCTGAGATTCTTTCTGCTAAAGGATACACGGTTTATGGCATCAGCCGTAGTCAAAACGAGAACCTTGACGGGAAAATAAAATTCCTTCAGGCCGACGTAACAGATGTAAAATCGGTGCACAAAGCCGTTTCAACTCTTGTCAGTAAAGAAGGACGAATTGATATATTGATCAACAATGCCGGAATGGGCATTTCGGGATCTATTGAAGATTCTTCACCTGAGGATATTGGCTTGCAAATGAATACCAACTTCACCGGTTACGTGAACTTGATACAGGCAGTACTCCCAATTATGCGCAAACAAAATGGGGCAACCATCGTTAATATTAGCTCAATCGGAGGTGTAATGGGTCTGCCTTACCAGGGATTCTATTCTGCAAGCAAATATGCTGTTGAAGGATTGAGCGAAGCCCTGCGGATGGAATTGAAACCTTATAAAATCAAGGTTATCGTTATCAGGCCGGGCGATTTCTTTACAAATTTTACAGCAAATCGCAAACCGGTTAAAATCACCGTTTCAGGAAGTGATTATGAAGCACAATTCAGCAGAACACTTTCCATTATCGAAAGTGATGAGAAAAAAGGACTCCCTCCGGAGTTTCTTGCAAAAAAACTTGCAAACATCCTTGAACAGAAAAATCCATGTAGCCAATACGTAATTGCCACGTTCGAGCAAAAATTTGCAGTAGTGCTAAAAAAAATACTTCCAACCTCGGTATTTTCAGGAATTCTTTCCTCACATTATGGAATAAAACCCTGAGGAACAGGAAATTTTCGTGAAGAACAAAACTGAAATCCCCAAAAGGGATTTTTTTTATATTTACCTGTTAGTAAATGAATACCCCGATAGGTCAAAATAAGAAATAATAATCTATTAAATAATAGCCAGGCTAATTTGAAAGCGTTCAATTTTATAATCAAAACGAATATTTTCATAGCATTTGCAGCTGTATGTCTGGCAATGGCTTCACAGGCTGAATTGGGAATTTATCCTCAATTCCATGCTTACCTGCCGGTGATATTTTTTGCTGCTCTTTTCGATTATACTTTTCATCGTTTCATTACGCTCCGTAACCATCCGGATACTCATCGCACTGAAAAGTACGATTGGGAAACAAATCATTTTGGATTGTTGAAAGTGCTGATAATTATATCGTTAGCGGGACTGTCGGCTTCATTATTTTTTGTAAAAATAGAAATATTGTACCTGCTTGTTCCCCTGGCCATACTCACATTTTTTTATTCGATAGCAGTATTTAAAAAGAATGAGGTTCGTTTCCGGCTTCAGGAAATACCGGGATTAAAGATACTTCTGATCGCTTTCGTATGGAGTGCAGCTACGGTTTTAATACCCGTTTTGCAATCGGAACCTGGTATTGATCGTAACCAGATTTTCCTGGTTTTTATCGAACGGTTTACTTTCATATTTGCTATAGCCCTTCCGTTTGATATCCGTGATATGAATGCCGATTCGCATGCAGGATTCAGGACTATCCCAATTGTGTTAGGCGAATACAGAGCAAGATGGATTTGTAATATCACTTTAATCTCATCCCTGGTAATTGCCTTTTTACATTATCTGCTTCATCATCAGATTTATATATTAATTTTTTACTCTGCTTCTATTGCTTTAACATATTACTTTATCAATCACAAAAAACTCAGAAATCATCCGCTGTATTACCATGGTATACTCGACGGAAGCATAATCATACATGGATTGATGGTTTTCCTGAGCCAATTTATCGGGATGTTGTAAATTTCAGGAGGAAAAAATAAATTTCGATGATAAAAATATAACTATATGGAAACCAGCATTTTTATGGATAAGGCTCAGATTCCGGATGACGCTTTACTCAAGTCAGCATTAGGCAATCTTAGCAATACGTGGATCGAAATACGGCACTATGTTTTCGAAGTTTATCCGACGGCTAAGGAAGAATGGAACTCCTCAGGGGCAAAATACGGCTGGAGTTTCCGTATAAAGGATAAAAAGCGCGCTATTATTTATTTGCTTCCACGGAATAAATATTTCCTGGTTGTCTTTGTATTTGGCGAAAAAGCAAGCATTGATGCTCTTAAAAGTGATATCAGCCAGGATATCAAAGACATCATACAGTCAGCAAAAGTTTATGCCGAAGGACGGGGGTTCAGGATTGATGTGCGAAACAGGGAAATTCTTATGGATATCAAAAAATTAATAGATATTAAACTGCTGTATTAAAACACATCCACCACTCATTAATCTGTATGATCTGTGATCTGACCCGGAAGACAATCATTAAAAAGACATTGCCTCATTTAAAAACAGATTCCGTCAAATTCTATCGGAGATGTTGCTTTTATTTGGTTGTCAATCACTTATGCATATCCGCTTTCACCTAATTTTTCAATAATAATTATTGTATCTTCGCTACTTCATTCAAAAAAGACTTTTTATCTACGTATGTGGAAAATACTGGTTAGACTAATACTGCGAAACCGGCCCGGAATACTGATAGTTATCGGAATTCTAACTATTATAATGGCATGGCTGGGAACGGGAGTAAAACTTTCTTACGACAATTCACGCATGTTGCCTTCCGACAACCCAACGCTGGTTCAATATGATGCTTTTAAAAAAAGGTTTGGTGAGGATGGCAGTGTTTTCGTGATCGGGGTAACAAACCCTTCAATGTTTAAAATGCAGGAATTCAATGCCTGGTATGATCTTACCCATGATATGAGTGAGATTGATGGCGTTGAAGGTGTAACCTCCATAGCCAAAGCGGCGAATATAGTAAAGAATGAAAGTCTTCGTCAGTATGATTTCCCGCCTCTTGTGCCGAAAAAACCCATTACACAGGCTGAAACGGATTCGTTAAAAGAGAAAATCCTTTCAATGAAGTTTTATGAGGGACTCTTATTTAATCCAAAATCCCACACTTACCTTCTGGCGGTTACCCTTAATAAAAAAAGACTGAACGACAAAAGCCGTCTTATTATAACAGATAATATTGTTGAACGGGCAAATGCATATGCTCAGCTGACGGGACACCAGCTGCACTATTCAGGACTCCCTTACATTCGTTCGGTTATGGCCCGGAAAGTCCAGAAAGAATTGTTTCTTTTTATTTTTCTGTCTATCCTTGTTGCTGCGTTTGTTCTTTTCCTGTTTTTCCGTTCCATAAAAGTGGTAGCCAGTTCGCTGGTGGTTGTGGCTATAAGTATAATATTTACCGTTGGGCTTATCGGGTTGTTTGGATTTAAAATAAGTATTCTTACAGGTGTTATTCCTTCGCTTATTGTCGTAATCGCAATAGAAAACTGCATCTATATTCTTAACAAATACCATTGGGAATATCGTCAGCATGGAAATAAAATCCTTGGACTTTCACGTGTGGTGCAGCGCATCGGCTTTGCTTCACTCATGGTTAACACAGCCACAGCAACCGGTTTTGCTGCCTTCATTCTGGTATCAAACCAAATGCTTCGCGAATTTGGAATTATAGCTGCTATAAGCGTAATGATTGAATATGTGCTATGTATCCTGTTACTGCCTATTATGTTCAGCTACATGAAACCGCCAACCGAAAAACATCTGAAGCACCTCGATAATAAGATTTTCAGCAGCCTGCTTGATAAAATCATTTTTCTTATCCAGCATAAACGTAAATGGATTTTTTCAGTTGCCGGCGTATTGTTGGTTGTAGGTATAATCGGGATGCTGAATATGCGTACTTCCGGAAAGGTAGTTGACGATATCAGCAAAAAAAGTGTTTTATACAAAGACCTGAAATATTTCGAGAAAGAGTTCGGAGGAGTAATGCCTTTCGAAATATCCGTTGACACCAAGAAGAAAAAAGGTGTTATGAGGCTTCCTACCATTCAGAAAATAAACGAACTTCAGGAAGTAGTAATGAAAAATAAAGAATTTTCGAAACCTCTTTCGATAGCTGAACTGGCGAAATTTGCCAAACAAGCGTATTTCAATGGTAATCCTGAAATGTATAGCCTGCCCAATTCGCAGGAAAAGAATTTTGTGCTTTCCTACTTCCCGCGAAAAGCCAATGGGCAGAAGCAAATGCTGAATTCCTTTATTGACAGCACACAACGCTATACCCGTGTAAGTTTTCAAATGGCAGATGTAAGCACCAACCACATGAACAGGTTGCTTGATAGTATAAGACCAAAAGTTGCCGAAATTTTCCCGGCAAAAGATTATACTGTTCACTTAACCGGGAATAGTCTTGTTTTTGCCCGGGGCACCGAATTCCTGATAGATCATCTGCTCCAGAGTGTCCTCATAGCCATTGGTTTTATTTCTCTGCTTATGGCAGTCATGTTTTCGAGTGTGCGGATGATCGCGGTATCAATGATACCCAATATTGTTCCACTTATTATTACCGCTGCTATTATGGGCTTTACCGGCGTTCCGGTGAAACCATCCACCATAATTGTATTCAGTATTGCACTTGGAATATCGGTTGATAATGCTATACAATACCTTTCCCGATACCGCCATGAGCTTAAAGTAACCGGACACGACATCGGCCGTTCCACCATTAACGCACTCCGGGAAGCCGGGTTCAGCATGATATATACTTCCATTGTCCTGGTTCTGGGATTCAGTGTATTTATGGTTTCGAGCTTCGGAGGAACCCAGGCACTTGGAATGCTTGTTTCCACCACCTTATTTATTGCTATGTTCTTTAACATTATGGTTTTGCCTTCCTTATTGCTGGTTCTCGATAAATATGCAGTAACCAAAGCATTTGAAGGTGAGCCTCTAATTGAGATATTTGACGGAGATGACGAATTAAACGGGAAGAATCAACACAAAGAATGACATTTGTAATTTTCATTTGCATATACTACCTGTCAATTAAAAAAGTAATCTAATACACCATAAATATGAAAGGGATAATACTCGCCGGTGGTTCCGGTACCCGTTTGCATCCACTCACGCTGGCTGTAAGCAAACAGCTGATGCCTATCTACGACAAACCAATGATCTATTACCCTTTGTCGGTGCTTATGATGGCTGGTATCCGCGAAATACTGATTATCAGCACACCATACGATCTTCCGAACTTTGAAAAACTCCTTGGTGACGGATCCGGATTGGGCTGCTCGTTCAGCTATGCCGAACAGGTAATCCCTAACGGCCTGGCACAAGCTTTTGTAATTGGTGAAAAATTTATCGGCAAGGATAAAGTAGCGCTGGTGCTGGGCGATAATATTTTTTATGGTACCGGCCTTCAGGGGCTGATACAGGAAAACAAGGATCCCGACGGTGGAGTGGTTTATGCTTACCATGTTTCAGACCCGGAACGATATGGGGTTGTTGAATTTGATGAAAACCATAAGGCGATTTCCATCGAAGAAAAACCAAAACATCCCAAATCAAATTATGCAGTCCCGGGACTCTATTTTTATGATAACAGCGTAGTTGAAGTTGCAAAGAATATTAAACCAAGTTCCCGGGGAGAATACGAAATTACTGATGTTAATCGTTATTATCTGGAACAAGGCAAGCTCAAGGTTGGTATTCTCAGCCGTGGCACTGCCTGGCTTGATACAGGCACTTTTGCCTCCTTAATTCAGGCCTCACAGTTTGTACAGGTAATAGAAGAACGCCAGGGTCTGAAAATCGGTTGCATCGAGGAACTCGCCTACCGGAATGGATTTATTAACCGCGCTCAGCTTGAGACAATTGCCGCCCCGCTTATCAAGAGCGGTTATGGTACCTACCTGATGAACCTTCCGGAAATGGAAAAATAACTGGATAATGAACCCTATACAAGACCTGCAGGTACGATTGGATGAAGCTTTCAGCAGGATACATTTCCCTGAAGCTCCTGCCGATCTTTATATTCCGATCACTTATACTTTAGGACTCGGAGGTAAACGGCTGCGCCCTTTGCTGGTTCTTGCTTCGTGTCAGATGTTCGGCGGCGAAATTGCTGATGCCCTAAATCCGGCCATCGGTATCGAGTTGTTCCATAACTTCACCCTGCTGCACGACGACATTATGGATGAAGCCCCATTGAGGCGCGGTAATGAAACTGTTTATAAAAAATGGAATTCCAATGTTGCCATTTTAGCCGGCGACACTATGTTTGCTTTGGCAAATAAGTACATGCTTCGTACCAGGCCACAGGCTATTTCGCAGGTGGTGGAACTTTTCAATCAAACGGCAATCGAAGTTTGCGAAGGACAACAATACGATATGGATTATGAAAAACACGAGGATGTTTCTATAGCCGACTATTTGGAAATGATAAGGCTCAAAACAGCTGTCCTTCTGGCTGCCAGCCTCAAAACAGGGGCTATCATTGCTGATGCAGGAGTAGCTGACTGCACTAATATTTATCAGTTTGGCATTAATATCGGACTGGCGTTCCAGCTGAAAGATGACCTGCTGGATGTATATGGAGTTCAGGAAAAGTTCGGCAAGGTGAGCGGAGGAGATATTATTGCAGGAAAAAAAACCTATCTTTATTTGAAGGCTCTCAAATCTGCCGGATCACAAACTGCGTACTTTAAACAATTGTATGCTTCGCATGAAATTGAGAATAAGGAAAAAGTAAATAAAGTGAAGGAAATATTCAATCAGATGAATATTGAACAGCATACCCGCAATCTGATTGACACATATTATCAGAAAGCCCTTCATGATCTGTCGAGCCTGAGTTTGCCCGAAGAAGCCATGGAATTTCTTATTGAATATACTGCAGGATTAATGGAAAGGGAGAATTAGAGAATTTACGAGGTACGAATGACGATTTACGATTTACGATTATCCTGAATTGGAGAATAATAGGATCGTATTATTTTCAGATCCTGTGTATAATAAAAATCTGATCAATCGTAATTCGTAAATCAGAAATCTCTTAGCCTTCTTCCTGCATCGTCTCCAGTTCCGAATGTCCTTGCTCCCATTCTTCCATTTTTATTTCCAGTTCCTTTTTTAATCCCTGGTATTCCTGGTACAAACGGGTGCTTTTCCCGGCGTCTTTATGTGTATCAGGATCAGCAAGCATATGGTCGTAACGGGCAATTTCTTTTTCGATGGATTCAATCTCCTGTTCGGACTTTTCCACTTTCGCAGCCTGTTTTCGGATTTCCCGGTCGAGCTGTTTGCGTCTTTCGTAATTAAGCTTGTTTTCCGATACGGTTTCACCCGACTTCTGAAGTTCTGTCTTTCGTGCTTCAAGTTGTGCCAGGTTGGCAAGCTTGCGTGCCTTTATAAAATCATTAATATCGCATAGCCAAGTTTTTATATTCCGGTTCCGGAATTCGAAAATTTTATCGGTAAGTCCTGTCAGAAAATCGCGATCGTGCGATACTACAATCAGCGTACCGTCGTATCGGAGCAAGGCATTCTTCAGTATGTCCTTGCTTACCATATCCAGGTGGTTGGTTGGCTCGTCGAGCACCAGCAGGTTCACGGGAACAAGTAGCAGTTTTGCCAGTGCCAGCCTGGCCTTTTCGCCTCCCGACAGCACTTTTACTTTTTTATCGATGGCTTCAGCTCCAAAAAGAAAGCTTCCCAGGATATTTCTGATTTTTGAACGGATTTCGCCAACAGCCACATCATCAATCGTTTCGAAAACCGTTTTATCAGGATCCAGAAGTTCGGCCTGGTTCTGCGCATAATAACCGATTTTTACGTTGTGGCCCAGTTTGCAGATGCCTTCATGATCCAGTTCACCGGTTATTATTTTTGCCAGGGTGGTTTTGCCTTCCCCGTTTCGACCAACGAATGATACGAAATCGCCTTTCTCAATCGCCAGGTCCAGTTTACTTAATACCAGCTTTTCACCATAGCGCTTGGTAAGATCTTTGCATTCAACCACTACCCTGCCTGATGAAGGCGCCGGTGGAAACAGAAAATGAATGGCCGATGAACTTGTTTCATCTACCTCCACCCTATCCATTTTATCAAGCAGCTTGATCCGCGATTGCACCTGCCTGGCTTTGGAAGCTTTGTACCTGAAACGCTCCACGAAACTCTCTATTTGAGCTATCTCCGACTGCTGGTTATCGAAGGCGGCTTTCTGCAATTCCATCTGTTCTGCACGCAGCTCAACGTAGCGCGAATACCCGGTTTTGTAATCGTATATGCGGGCATTCATAATTTCGATGGTGCGGTTGGTCACGTTATCGAGGAAGGCCCTGTCGTGCGAAACCAAAACCACCGAGCCACTGTAAGTAATCAGGAAATCCTCGAGCCATTGAATGGATTCGATATCCAGGTGATTGGTAGGCTCATCGAGCAGGATTACATCCGGTTTTTTAAGCAGTATTTTCGCCAGTTCAACACGCATCTGCCAGCCCCCGCTGAACGTACTGAGTGGTCTTTCAAATTCCACCGGCTCAAAACCAAGCCCTTTAAGTACTTTTTCGGCATCTTCCTGCATGTTCTGTCCGCCCAGCAAATGAAAGCGATCAGTGGCTTCGTTGAGTCGCTGGATAAGCTTTGAATAACCCTCACTTTCGTAGTCGGTGCGTTCGGCCAGTCCGGCTGAATATTTATCCATCAAGTGATGCTGATGCCGGGCTTCCTCGAAAGCTGTCATCGCTTCCTGCAAAACACTCAGCTTACTGCCTGTGGCCATTTCCTGCGGAAGGTAACCGACCGAACTGTCAGAAGGACTGGCCACGGTTCCGCTTTCAGGCTCCTGCATGCCGGCAATAATGCGCATCAGCGTAGTCTTACCTGCTCCATTGCGCCCTACCAGGCCAATACGGTCGCGGTCGCCGATCAGGAAACTTACGTTGCTGAACAGGTAATCGCCGGTAAAATGTACGGAAAGGTTACTCACTGAAATCATAGGCGGCAAAGGTACTGCTTTTGCGGAAAAGAAAAAGAAGGGATACAAAGGCAGTCAATCAGGTTTTTGAATAAAATGAATAGTGTATTCATTTTAATGTTAGAGTATATTATATATTTACATTGAATTTATGAGTTAAAAAATTAATTCAAAACGAAACTTAATAACTATGTTTATCTGCTTTATGGGCATGATAATAGGTTAATCACTGTTTTAAATGAATATTTTGGGATTTATTAAATTGTGATAATTATTATTTGTAATTATGAAAAGATTTGAATTCAAAACCTTTGAAGATTTCGTAGGCTATACAAGTTTTTATAAAAATGATAATAAAATTAGATTATACCGCGGTCAAAAAGAAGACTGGCCTCTAGAATCAAAACTTTTAAGATTAGTTGAGAAAAAAAACAGAATAAATGAGTTTTATAAAATAGAAAAAGCAATTTTTAATGAATTTAAAATGCATTATGTTAAAGTTATCGGTCAAAATGGTGATTCAAATGATTGGGGTATTTTATCACTTGCTCAACACTATGGCTTACCAACAAGACTGATAGATTGGTCTTCTGATCCTTTGGTTGCATTATGGTTTGCATTCGAAGAAGAAAAAGAAAATACAAATGATAGGATTGTATGGGGATTTGTAGTTGAAGATTAGTAACTATTCCGCCCCCCCTCTAAAAAGCGCTATTAACTGCCTGCTGTTTATATAATTCCGGATATGACTGTAAAATTACATTATTTATGCTGTTCCTTTGTCTTAAATTTGAGAGTTATTTTGGATCCCTACAAAGAAA
>JBBRCH010000030.1:0-49000 GCA_038204995.1 Bacteroidales bacterium
TATTTCAACGGCACCTGTTCCCAGCCAGGTGATTTCTTCCAGGCGTTCGAGTGCCTCGCCAATGAGCTCCGTTTCGGAAGCATCATGCAAACGTTTTGCTGAATTCAGGATTCCACCTCCCCGTTTTGCAATTTCTTCGTACGATAATCCTCTAATTTTATCAACATATTCAATTTCGCGGCTGCCTGCATATACCAGGTGGGTGTGTGAGTCGCAAAAGGAAGGGAAAACCAGTTTCCCTGTTGCATCTATAACTTTAATGCCTTTTTTCTTCCAATCCTCCGGGATAAAAAGATGCTCCATACTCCCAAATTCCAGTATCAGGCCTTTGTCAATAAACAGAAATGCATTTTTTATAGTTTGTAGCTTACCCATTTCAGCTCCGCTTACAAACGGGCGATACGTTTCGTCAACGCCCACCAACTCTTTTATATTGATAATAAGAATTTTCATACAGATATTGAATTACGACAAAGTTAAACCCAAATTACGCAGTAGCATAATCGATAAAACAAATCTAATGTATTTTAATGGAAGATCATTAAAATACAATGATTTGCTAAATCGGGGTTAACCCAACTAACGCAAATAGTTCGACTTTGTCTCCTATTGCGTAATTTGGGTAAAAAAAGGAAATTTTAAAGCAAGACGGATTTTTTCATAGAAAGTTATTTACCTAGATTGCTTTAATTAGAAAGAAACTACATACTTTCTGCATTGAATCTATTTTACGAAATAGAAGAATTTCCCGAAAAAAGCAAGACATAGTTTCTGGCCAGTCCCTAAAAAATGCAACAAATCCATAAACTTCTTTTTCCTGCATAACTGCCCATGGATTTTTTCTTCTTTTATAAGTATTGTATTAAGTAATCAGAAAGGATCTGAAGCTTTACAAACTCCTTTCCGAAAATAGCCTTAGGTTAACATACTGATCAACACCCCCTTTTCAGAGGTGTTATCAGTATGTTTGATTACAAAATGCTAACTGCTTACCGGATCACAAATCGCTGATTGATTTGCTTATTATTATCCTTTATAGATATCATGTAAATACCTGGAGGTAAAGATGACAAATCAAGCGTCTTGCGTATGTCCCCGCTCCTGGCAGATACCTTTTCAGTATAAACAATTTTCCCAACCAGGGATGTAACTGTAATGAATGCATCATCATTAAAAGGACTGCTTGTAACTGTTATCTTTCCATCCGACGGATTAGGGAATATGGTAAAAACCGGTTTTCCTTGCTTTCCAATTTCAGTAACTGTAGTATTGATAATACTCACGTTATCAATAAACACATTATCTCCTTCGCCTTGCGAATGGTCTGAATCACGACAGGAAGATTGTAATGTAATATCAAAAACGGAACCGGTATAAGCAGACAGGTCAAAATAGAGCCGTGTCCATGGATCATCAGCCTCAGTTTGGGGGTTAAAATCCATTATACCATGGTCATCCGGAATTTGCTCTCCGTTGACAAGAACCCTGAACCATGAAAAGTTTCGTCCGATACTATAGGTCTGTTTCATATCGAATGAAAGAACAAGGAAAGGGATACCTATTGCATCAACGCCGCACATGTGAGCTTCGCACTGGAAACGCAGATTATCGGACCATGCCTGTGAAGCTGTAGTAGTTGTTGGTCCGCCTTTCCATCCCGCAGGGGTAGGATCGCCCTGGAAATGAATTCCGAAATTGCTTTGATACGCAGCCCTGGCATCAACCTTTGCCTGCGATTTGATAGTATCCCATAGAGTAAAATACCCTGATGTACCATTCTCCATATTAATACTATAGTCAGGGATAGCACCCTCTGCATGAATAAGATTCTCAAAAGTCTTAGTCGACATTCCATAGGAATTCCAGACTCTCAGACCAACTGTATATATTCCCGCAGCAGAGAATTTAACCTCCGGATTCTGAGAATTTGCAGATGTTCCGTTAATAAAAGAAACTGTAGTTGGTTCAAACCACCATTCCCATGAGGTGGGATTGTAAAGCGAATTATCGTTTAATACTACTGAATTGCCAATGCATGGAATTGTGTCGCTGACACTTATATATATATATGGCAAAGGCGTTGCTGTAACCGTAATATAATCAGGCAAAATTAATGTATTCGTACCATAATCATTAGTGACAGTAAGGGATACATTATATGTTCCTTCGTTTGAATAGGTGATTCCCAAAGGATTTTTATTTGTCGAGGATGATGGATTCCCTCCTTCGAAAGACCACTGCCATTGAGATGGCACACCAATTGACAGATCAGTAAAATTTACCCCTGCACTTGGAAGAACCGTTGTAACCGGAGTTGAAAAGTTAGCAGTAGGCTGAAAAGGTGTATTCAGAACAGCCTGGTATGCATTTATACGGCCTGCGCCTAATAATCCTACATAGTCAGGGTTAAGAGAGTAAATATCATCAGCAGTAGCTTTCATAATATTTTCAACTTGCACCGGAGAAAGGTCAGGATTCAACGAGAGTATGAGTCCTGCCAGACCTGATGCCACCGGAGTAGCCATAGAAGTGCCGGCCATTAAATCATAATTTCCCATGTTACTGCTGCTAAAGGTTGTACTTAGCAAACCGCTGGGACCTCCCGCATTATATCCTCCAGGTGAACATATATCAACAGTTGAACTAAAGTTTGAAAAATCACTCTTTAAATCATTCCCATCCGTGGATGCCACGGAAATTACATTGTTGTAAGCTGAAGGATAGTGAGCAACAGAATTGTTATCATTTCCGGCAGCCGCCAGGAGCACAATACCCATGCCTGAAACAGTATTAAGAAGGTTTTGTTGGGTTTGCGAAAAGCTGTTATTACCCCAGGACAAACTGATAACATCAGCACCATTATTTGCTGCCCACTGAATTCCTGAATATCCACCGCTGATATTTTCAGGATTTGAATTATTTGCAGCCTTTACAGCAATTATACTAACATTATACCCTATTGAAGCAACACCGATGCTATTGTCGCTGCTTGCAGCAGCCAAACCTGCACAATGCGTGCCATGAGACCAGGAAAAAGGATCACCGGTATTAGGGGGATTGGCGTTGCCTGTATTATAAACCACATCGCGTTGTGCAACAATTTTTCCGCTTAGATCCGGATGATCAACCCAAATAGCATTGTCAACAATAGCAACTTTAATAGCTGAAGAGCCTTTTGTTATATTCCATGCCGAGTCTGCTTTTATTACATCAAGATGCCAGTTCCAATTCGAAGGACCATTATATAAATTGTAAAGCGAGTCATTTGGGGTATAGGTGATTTTGTCTAATGGCACACGCTCAACATACTCTAATTCAGGATTTACACTTATACGACTGAGAATCTGGTCAATTTTATCAAAATCCTCAAATTCGAGCATGAAGGTTCGCAGTAGTTTGCTATCGTTATTCAGATCAAAAGGTCTGACAACATCCTGAAGTCGGAAATCATTTTCAATTGCCACCAGAAACGGGATTGCATTAATATCAACAGAATTATCAGCGCGAACCGTAAAATTAACAGGCACATTATCTTTGTATTTGAAGTATAGCTTGCCATCCTGAAAGCCGGGATTAAATGTTTGAGCGCTTATACTTCCTGATAACAGAATACCTACTATCATTATTTGAGCAAAGCAGCGAAGTATAACTGCCCGAAAGTCATTGTTTGTTTTCATATTATGATTTTTTCAAATTTTCTCTGCCTATTCTGACCGGAATCAACCGTCCTATAAAGTTTGCGTACTACTAATAATAATCCGGTAGGTCTGAATTTATGGAACAAATTTAAATAATGCAGATGATTTGAAGAAATTAATTCGTTCATTTCTCATCAACCTTTAAAATTACATTTATAATTGTCTGTATATAAATAAATTACATAAATAAAATTTCTGACAGATTTGCATTTCAGTAAACCATCAGAATGTGATTACCCTTAATATTACTTAAAAAGGCAGATATCTCATACGATTTTTTATAAAATATTCCTGATACTATTCTCCGATTGCTTAATTAAATGTTTATCCCTGTAACCATAAAGCAAAATATGCGTCAAAATACCAAGTGACTGAAATGCGCCTTAGAATGAACTTTACTACACACAAAGCAAGATTTTTTCTCACCTACAACCTCGAGGCTTTTATATGGGTTGCTGTAATCCTGTTTTTTGCGTTTTCGCCGGTTCATTCAGGAACTCATTTTACCATTTGCCCTTTAAGTCTGGCCGGATTTAAGTATTGTCCGGGTTGTGGCTTAGGACATTCAATGATACTGCTGCTTCATGGACAAATAGCAGAATCCTTTGCAATGCATCCACTGGGTGTCTTCGCACTTTTTGTTATCACAACGCGAACATTAGTAATTTTCGGAAAATACTTTCAATTCCAAAAACAAATAAATAGTCTGTAATTAACAAATAACAATAACCAAAAACCCAGTTCATTATGAGCACAAAACTTTTTCAATTAATGCCGGAACTCGACATGCAGGAAATGACTTATGTTGAGTCATTGGTAAAAAACTATACCGATCAGCAATTGTTGAATTTTGCTAATTTTTATCGCAGCCGCCGAAGAGACCCGCAATTGATCTTGCTTTCCGGACTGGCCGGCTTTCTAGGTATAGCTGGAATTCAAAGATTCTTAACCGACCAGATTGGAATGGGCATACTTTATTTCTTCACTGCAGGTCTTTGTTTTATTGGGACTATTGTCGATTTGATCAACCACAAGCAGATCGCCCTTGAATATAATATAAGAATTGCTAACGAAGTTTCCGGATGGATTTCTCGGCTTCCTGAATAGTAAAATATATTTATTTGATACGAATTTAATGGCCCGTAAAATAATCTTTTACGGGCTAAATCATTTTGAAGTATGTAGCCGTTCATTAAATTCAGGATATACTATTTTAAGGATTTTGAATTTTTTCTCATACGCTCTATACGACAGTGGACAACAAAAGTGGACAACAAAAGATTATAAAATCAGATATTCAAACTTTATGGTAAACGAAACAGAGAAGTATGATAAACCAATAAGCCATTCTGATTCAAGAACTATATTTGATTACCAAGAAATAATTACAATATTTTTCATCCGGATTTGCTTTTACTATCTTTGTAAAAACAAATAGCTATGCGCAATTTTATACCACCACTGATCTTATTAGCTTTACCCCTGCTTGCGCGTTCCGAAAATATTTCGGTTGAACAAGCGAAACATGTTGCAATAAATTTTTATTATGAACGGTCAATTATCATGAACAGCGTGGATTTTGATGCTATTCATGTCAGTGATATCAGATCAGAAGGTAAGCCGGTAATTGCTTATTATATCTGTGAAATGAATCCGCAAGGGTTTGTGGTTATCAGTGCGGATGACAAAGTCTTGCCGGTTCTGGCATATTCGTTCGAAAGCAATTATGCTGAAGATGAAGCTCTACCCGAAGGATTTAGAGTCTGGATGAACCATTATCAGCAGCAAATTGACTTTGCAGTTCAGAATAATATTGCACCCAGTTCCGAAATAATAACGGAATGGGAACGCTTACTCAATGCTAATTTTCAGGTTAATAAAAGCTTTGCTCAGTTACAGGAGGTTGAACCCTTGCTGGTTTCAAAATGGAACCAGGACACACCTTACAATAACTGGTGCCCACCCGATCCCGCCGGACCAGGAGGCCGCTGTTATGCCGGATGTGTTGCAACTGCCATGGGCCAACTGTTATACTATTATCGTTTCCCGCAGCAGGGGCAGGGAAGCTATTCATACATGCATCCTCAATACGGGACTATCTCAGCTGACTTTGGCGCTACTACATACTATTGGGAAGGCATGCCATCGGTAATAAATAAAGACAATGATCCAATCGGGGAGCTTCTTTTTCATCAGGGCGTTTCTGTTGATATGGACTACGGACCTGATGGCAGTGGTATGTGGAATCATAAAGCAGCATATTCGTTAAAGACATATTTTCGTTACGGGCCTGAAACCCAATATTATTTTCGCGATAGTGTATCAATCGACTGGGACAGTTTACTGATCACAAACCTCAACCAGAGGAAGCCGTTATATTATGCAGGCTGGGCCGGGGTTCAGTCAACCAGTGGACACGCGTTTGTATGCGATGGATATCAATCGGGAAACTATTATCATTTTAATTGGGGATGGGGTGGCTCACAGGACGGGTATTTCTATACGGATAATCTTACTCCCGGAGGAAGCAATTTTAATTTTGCACAGGAAGTAATTCCATTATTCCCTGATACTTTACAAAACACCTACCCTTCATATTGCCAGGGTAATATTACGCTCACAGGATTAAAAGGTTCAGTTGAAGACGGCAGCGGTTGGTTTAATTATCAGAATAATGCTTCATGCTCCTGGCTTATATCTCCCCAGGATATTGATTATGATTCAATTACAAGCATCAAAATTACGTTTTTGCGATTAAAGACAGAAGCCGGGGCTGACACTTTGTATGTATACGATGGAGCTGACAATTCCGCGCCTTTGATCGGAGCCTACAGTGGAAATATCCAACCCGGGGTAATTACTTCAACAGGGAACAAGGTTTTTATTGAATTCCATACCAATACTTCCATAGTAGATGAAGGCTGGCAACTTGATTACGAAAGCGTATTCCCTGTTTATTGTTCAGGTGTTACTACGTTATCTGAGCCAACCGGCAGCATTGAAGATGGCAGCGGTTCAAAAAAGTACAATACTAATTCAATGTGCAGGTGGCGAATCCTGAATCCTGATGGAATGCCGGTCACATTTATTTTTACATCGTTCGAAACCTACGACAGCTCAGATGTGGTAAAAATGATTGACAGTCAGTCACAACAAGTTCTCGGCATTTTCAGCGGAAACACACTGCCGCCGCCGGTAACGGCAAACAGTGGAAAAATGATGATCATTTTTATGACCAACAATAGCGGGAACGCACAAGGTTGGTCAGGAGATTATTATTCCTCACAAGTTGGAGTTGCAGAAAACAATGCATGCCTTTATGAAACATTGGTTTACCCCAATCCCACTGACGGACTGCTGACAATTGAGAAATATTTTACGCAGAATTGTGAAATTAATATCCAGGTTTCGGATTTGAAAGGAGAAACTGTATTTTATAAGAAATTCATTGTTACTGAAGGTATAAACAAAATCAGGCTCAACTTAAAACAGCTCAGCAAATCGTCATATTTTTTAATAATTAGTGATGGGGAACAAAAGGAAATCAAAAAAATGGTTATCAAATAACTAAATATTTAGCATAACTTACTGACTAACTGAAACTTGAAGCAATCTCACTATTTTTTATATAAAAAAGCAACTGAAATGTGTTGTGTTTTCGTATATTTATCACGAATTTTGCACTTTCTATGATAAGTCTTCATAATTATGCAATAACCATACATAATTGTCGTTAATTCTTTGTTTTTAAGCAAATAACAACTAACCAGATAGCAACACAATTTTTAATTTAAATCGAATACGTATGAAAAAATTTACTCTCCTTGCAATTATAGCCTTAATTGCGACTTCATTTAGCCTTCGTGCTCAAAATTCTGACTACAAATGGGCAGTTGGACTAAATTGGCAATTTGAAGATTTCAACACTGTCCACCTTAGCATTTCCGACCAGTTTCATTACACAAAATGGCAAGGATACAAATTTCCTTCTGCGATTTCAATCAATAGGTTTATCAATCCATCATTCAATGCTTTCGCTCAATTTGGTGTCAGCAAACTGGAATATGATAGAATGAAAAGTATAGGGCAAGAATTAAGCAGCGACAAATTCTGGACCAGCGATTTGAACCTCGCTTATAAATTTGCCAATGGTTATATTCTCAAAGAAACAAGCTTTTTCGACCCGTATATTTATTTAGGACTTGGAGCTTCAAGTATCAAAGACATAGGAGCAACCAATGGAACTACCTATCTGAAACAAGTAACAGGTTTAGGTGTAAATTTCTGGCTTACTGAAAATGTTGGACTCAATTTTCAGGGAGCCTATGACTATATAATTACACCAAAATTGTCGACAACAGATGCAAAACGTGATGACTATATGCATTATACATTTGGTGTGAAAGTACGTTTTGGAGCTAAAGATACTGATGGTGATGGTGTGAAAGACAAAGATGATCTTTGTCCCGAAACACCTGGTAAAGTTGAACTTGCCGGTTGCCCCGATAAGGATAATGACGGTATTGCTGATAAAGATGATGCCTGCCCTGATGTAGCCGGTAAACCTGAATTCAAAGGTTGCCCTGATACGGATGGTGATGGAATAATTGACAGTGAAGATGCTTGCCCGACAGTAGCTGGCAAGAAAGAACTTAACGGATGTCCTGATAAGGATGGTGACGGCATAGCTGATAAGGATGACAAATGTCCGGATGTAGCTGGTAAAAAAGAACTTGCCGGTTGTCCCGATCGCGACAATGACGGAATTGCCGACAATGACGATGATTGTCCTGATGTGAAAGGTCTTGCTCAATTCAAAGGTTGCCCTGATACCGATGGTGACGGGATTGCAGATAAAGACGATAAATGTCCCGATGTATTCGGAGTTGCTTCAAACTTCGGATGCCCTGAGGTTAAAAAATTCGAATTCTACAAAGTGGTTTATTTTGCTTTAGATAAATCGGTTGTGATAACGAAATACACCAAGGATCTGGATGAAGTTGTTACCATCATGAATGATCATTCAGATGTAAGTGTTTCCGTTGCAGGATATGCTGACTCACAAGGTTCTGATGCTTACAACATGCGACTGTCACAAAAACGTGTTGATTATGTATTCAACTATCTTGTCAAAAAAGGTGTTGCAAAAGACCGCCTGGAGAAGAAAGTCTTTGGCGAAGATAAACCGGTAGGCGACAATAATACTGCTGCCGGACGTGCGCTGAACCGCAGAGTTGAAATAAAATCAGTCAAATAATTTTCTTTGAAAGCATAATATGTAATAGAGGCTAACAACTCAGTTAGCCTCTATTATTTTTTCAGAGAAAAAGGTACAAGAATGAAATGAGAGTAAACTTTATTGGATTAAGTAAAAGAAAGACAGCATCCCTGTTACAGCTTTTATCTTACAACTGTTATCAATTTACCATCCGTTTGCAAACATTGCAAAATTCGCTTTTTGAAATTCAGGCAAGTCATATGACGGGTTTCCAATACCTGGGAAATTTCTGATGCGGCTATTGACGGGGTTCCACAGACCATGTAAGCAATTTCAAATGCCAGCGGGAGGTCTATCCTGCAATGATGGAATATGGTGTGAGCTGTTGCTGATTCATCTTTTTTACAACGGGTACATCTCCGCGAAAATGGAGTTCGCCCCGGGCAATATCTTGTATTTCCACAATTCTGGCATATAAACCCATCTGCCCATTTGGCATTTGCCAGTAATTCAAGACAATCTTCCTGTGATCTGAATGTTTCCCTGAAGCGTTCAGGGTCCAGTTTCCCGACTAATTGTTTCAGATCTACGACTCTTTTGCTTTCCATGCTTTTCCCTAATTGGATATTGTATGCTTTACACTTTCATGACAAAATTTCAGTGGCATGATATTTGTTGACAAAATTACAATTAATTGGTGATCTTTATGCGATATATATAAAAATAAATATATCTTTGCACCGTTAAATATAATTAGTCAAAACCGTAAAAATAAAATCTATGAAAAACACATTAATAGGAATGACATTTCTGGCAGTTCTCTGGCTCAGCGGTTGTGGAAGTTCAGCAACACCCGAAAATGTACCTGGTGCAACTTTAACATCAACAACTGCGGCCGGTCAGGAAAACTCAAATACCGGAATACAACCTGAGAATAGCACTACTGCTTCTTCGGGTGAAAGTGGCATGGTGATACAGCTTACCAAAGCTGAATTTCTTGAAAAAGTATATGATTATGAAAATAACCCTAAGAAATGGTCCTTTAAAGGAAACAAACCATGTGTGATAGATTTTTATGCCGACTGGTGCAGGCCCTGTAAGATGGTGGCACCAATAATGGCTGAACTTGCGGATAAATACAAAGGTGAGATCACTATTTATAGAGTGAATACAGACCAGGAACGTGAATTAGCACAGTTTTTCGGCATTCGCAGCATTCCCACCTTGTTTTTCTGTCCTGCAACGGGTGATCCGCAAATGACACAGGGTGCCTTAGCTAAAGATCAGTATGAAAAAATAATCACTGAAGTTTTATTGAAAAAAAAATAATTTATTATTAACCGGAAAATAAAATCAACATATAATGGAACATTTAACAAAAGAGACCTTTCTCGAAAAGGTATTTAACTACGAAAAGAACCAGGAATGGAAATTTGAAGGGAATCTGCCTTGCCTGATCGATTTTTATGCTGATTGGTGTGGCCCTTGTAAAATGGTTGCTCCAATCCTGGAAGAACTCTCGAAAGAGTTTGATGGGAAAATTAATATCTACAAAGTAGATACAGAAGCTGAGCAGGAACTGGCAGCAGCTTTTGGTATTCAAAGTATTCCCTCCATGCTTTTCTGTCCAAAAGATGGAAAGCCACAAATGGCAATGGGCGCTTTACCCAAACAGGCAATGACTGATGCGATAAACGAAGTGCTTCTTGCATCAAACTAAGTATAGAGAAATATGAAGCAAAGGCAGCCTTATTGGCTGCCTTTTTCTTTTTAGTACATTTGCCTGTAAAATCAAGGAATGAAACCTGTGTTGCTTTCTACCGCCTACTTTCCACCTGTTTCATGGATGGCTGTTGCGCTGCAATCCGAAAATACAGGAATAGAAATACATGAAACTTATCCCAAACAGACCTTTCGCAACCGTTGTGTTATTGCCACTTCATCAGGCACATCCGGTCTGACTGTGCCGGTGATCCGGATCAATGGCAATCACACTCAAACGTGTGATATTGCAATAGATAATTCAAAAAGCTGGCAACTGCAACATTGGCGGTCAATTATTACATCTTACAATAAAACCCCTTATTTCTTATTCTATCGCGATCATTTCGAACCTCTGTATTACAAAAAACACGAACGCCTTATCGATCTTAATCAGGAACTTTTAGCAGTTCTGATACAGGCGTTTCAAATCGATACCTTTAAAATCTATTATACAAGTCAGTATGATTTCAATCCCGAATGTTATGATTTCAGGAATAGCTTTCAACCCACTTCCAAATCTCATGAAGGCTTTACAATCAACTTACCCAGGTATATACAGGCTTTTGAAATGAGGCATGGGTTTCTTAATGATCTTAGCATTATTGATCTGCTTTTTAATCTTGGACCTGACGCTTTAACGTACCTTAAAACAGCAGATATTTCCTTCCCATACTAAATCAGTGTGTCGAAGGGTACTCAATCCGGATATGGTAAATGCTCAATAATTTCTTTTTAATGATTTTTTTTATCGTTGAAATATCCCGGAGTGTCAAAGACGAATTGCGAAATTGCTTATGCTCCATTTGATTATCAATTAACTGCTCGACCAGATCTCCGACTGCTTGTTCGGTAGGAGATTTAAGTGAACGTGAAGCAGCTTCGATTGAATCAGCCATCATTACTATTGAAGTTTCTTTTGAGAAAGGAACCGGCCCCCGGTATCGAAAAGGAGATTCGTCAAAAGGTATGTCACCGGTTTCCTGCCTGAATTTATTGTAAAAATACCCGGTAAACCGCGTTCCATGATGGGTGCGGATAAAATCAATAATAGCTTCAGGCAGTTTGTATAGTCTTGCCTTTTCTATCCCTCTTATCACATGACCAGTAATGATACGTGCACTTTCCTCGTAGGAAAGATCATCATGCGGATTTAGACCAGTCGACTGATTCTCAATATAATACATTGGCATATCCATTTTACCTATGTCATGATATAATGCACCGGTGCGGGCCAGCAGTGAATTAGCCCCGATGGCCCGGGCAGCCTCTTCAGCAATATTGGAAACAATAAGTGAATGTTGGAAGGTGCCTGGCGACTTTATAGCAAGTTCACGCAGCAGCTTTGAATTGGTATCTGATAATTCAATAAGTGAAACATCAGTGACCATCCCGAATATTTTCTCGAACAAATAAATAAGCGGGTACGAAAACAGCGTAAGCATTGCACTGATGCCAAACATCAGAAAATTCATTTTATTCAGTTGATCAAACGAGCCTTCCTGCATAAGAATCATCCCGATATAAATAGTTGAATAAGAAACAAAAATCATGAGTGATGTAAAGAAAAACTGGGAACGGTTATGCAAATGAACAACGCTGATTATAGTAAAAATACCGGTGATGAGCTGCATAAACAGAAATTCAAAACTATTGGGAACAAAAAAACCAAGAATAATAATTGTAATAATATGTACAAATAAGGCAAGGCGAGTATCATAAAATGTTCGTACAATAATAGGTACCAGGCATATTGGCACAGCCATGATATATGAAATCCGTATATTCATGACAAAAGTCGTGAATGAAACCATAATGGTTATGAGCAGAAGAAGCAGAACAATATTGCGGTTTTGACTGTAAATATCATGCCTGAACGTGAACATAAAAAGAGCGAAAACCAGCAATGCCATTGAAATTAGAATAAACCTGCCTAAAAGAATCATTTTATAATTATATCCTGCTCCTGATTTAGATTCAAACTCAAGCCTGAGTGACTCCAGCTGTTGAAATTTTGATTCATTAACCAATTCTCCTTTAGAAATAATACGTTCTCCGTTTTGAATCATTCCCCGGGTAATTGAAATATTTGCAAGCGACTGTTCCCTTTCCGCCAGGGTTAATTTTTCATCGAAAATCACATTATGCATCAATGAGCCTTGTATTAAGGACAAAATGAATTTGCTATCAACGCCCTGGACTGTAGCCAGATTTCCCAGAATAAAATCATAAGCCTTACTTATCGTAAACAAGCTGTTAACAGGCACTATCCTGGCTACATTTTCTTTCAAAACAGCTATCATGAAATCAGGGTTTTTCTTCTCGATCTGAGGAATCATTTCTAATATTCCCCTATTGTAAATGCTGTCAAGCAGGGCTAATCCTGTTTTTGCAATAAGTTCTTTTTCATGAACTGAAAGATGATGTTTACTTTCTTTCTCCAGTTGTGCTAAGAAATCACTCTTAGCTTTTTCAGACTTTACTGTATCAATATTAAAAAACAGGTAGGCATCCTCCAGAGCTGTAGTTCTTTCTTTCTTCAATTCGGCCTGCGGTTTGAGAATAGCAAAATCAAAAGGTGCTATCAAATCTTCATGCTGCCAGGGTTTTCCACGCTGAAATTCGTACTTGAATTTTCCTTCCCGTGGAAACAAAGCCGACAAAATGATCAGTGTAATAAAAAAAAGAAGAATCTTATTAATCTGATAATAATTGCGCCAAAACTTTTTGCCTATTATTAACTTCATCTTTATAGAATAGAGAATACGAATGTATGAATTTTTTTTTCAAACTTCCATTCACTATCTTTGACTTCTGGATTAACCTCATTCAATATATTTAGCATCTGCAAACCTTTATTTTATCTTTTATCTTACTGATCATGAACGCAATATGTCCTTTATCTCAAATTCCTGTAAGGTCGGAACCTTCGGATAGAAGTGAAATGGTGACCCAGATTTTGTTTGGAGAAACCTTCAGTATACTCGAAGAAAGAGGAAATTGGTCGCTTATCCGAATACATTTTGATAATTATGAAGGCTGGATCGATAGCAAACAATTGTTGAATATTACAGAAGAATTTATAGAAAAAGCAAATAACAGTTCAATTCATATTATTACGGATAAAACCGCAGAGTGTTACTGCAAGGAAGATAGTACCTTTTTAATTTTAGGCAAAGGCTGTCACTTGCCATTATTTTCCGCTAATATTTTTCATCTTGGGAATAAAGCATATACCACAATAGGTAAAAACAAGGCAATTCCCAAAAAGTATTCAGCTTCTAAGATTGTAGCAACAGCCATGGACTACCTGAATGTGCCTTATCTTTGGGGAGGTCGCAGCATTATGGGGGTCGACTGCTCAGGACTGGTCCAGATTGTTTACCATATGTGTGGATTATCATTACCCCGCGATTCATCACAGCAGGCGCAGAAAGGTGAAGTCATAGATTTTATAGATGAAGCTCGTCCCGGAGATCTTGCATTTTTTGATAATCCCGCCGGTGAAATAATTCACGTTGGCATTATAATCGGTCCTGGGAAAATACTCCATGCATCAGGTCATGTCAAAATTGACACAATCGATCACAATGGTATTTTCAGTAGTGAGTCCGGATCCTATACACACAGCCTCCGGATTTTGAAACGATTTTGAGGTCAAAACTATTGTTATTTTAAAAAAATGCGCATTATTTTGTTAATTGATTCTAAAAAAAAACCAAATAAATACGTAAAAAATCTAATTCAAATAATTATCGCATCAAATTGTTTGAAACTTACCGCAATTTGTTAATAACGTATTCACATTTTCTTAAAACAAGTTCTTACTTCTTTACTAAATTCGCCGAGAATATATAGATTAGAGTAAACAATCAACCAATATTAACCAAAACCATCTAAAATGAAAAGATTAATTTTTTTACTCACCTTAATGATATTCGGCAGTTTGCTGAATGCACAGGTTACCACTTCGGGAATGAGCGGTAAAATTTACGGGGCTGACAAAACAACTCTTCCCGGCGCAACAGTTGTTGCTGTGCACGTACCTTCCGGCACTCAATATGCAACTCTGACTGATAATGAAGGATTCTATCGGATTCCAAATATGAAAGTTGGCGGTCCTTATTCTCTGACAATTACTTATGTCGGTTACTCGCCCTTCAAAAAAGATGAAATAATATTAAGTTTAGGTCAAACCTATAGCTTGAACCCGACATTAACTGAAGAAGCTGCAGCTTTATCCGGCGTAGTAATTTCGGCAGGAGTTAAAAATGCGATAATGGATGGCAACAGAACCGGTGCATCTACCAACATTAATGTGCAGCAGATTCAGAATTTACCATCAATAAACCGCAGTATTACCGACTTTACAAAACTGACGCCTCAATCAAACGGAAGCAGTTTTGGCGGTATGGATGGACGCTATAATAATATTACTATTGATGGTGCCAACTTTAACAACAACTTCGGTCTCAGCAGTAAATCATTACCTGGAGGAGATGCCCAGCCTATAAGTCTGGATGCGATTGAAGAAATCAATGTTAACATCGCTCCTTACGATATCAGGCAATCTAATTTTACAGGAGCCAACATAAATGCAATTACCCGCAGTGGTGATAATACATGGAAAGGTTCTGTTTACACATATATTCGTGGCAAATCATTCTATGGGAGCAAAGTTGAAGATCAAACTTTTTCCTTATCCGATCAAACTTTCAATAGTTATGGTTTCAGAGTTGGCGGTCCAATAATTAAAGACAAACTGTTTATATTCATGAACGCAGAAAAAGAGAAATCTTCGTTCCCCGGAATCCCCTGGCAGCCCAGCGATCCTGAAAATGGAATTCAACCGGATGCAGCAAAAAGTATTTCGAGAACAACAGTCTCGGATTTGGCATCAATGCACGATTACCTGTTTTCAACATACGGTTACGAAGCCGGGAGTTATCAGAACTTTGGAAATTTTGCCAGCGAAAATGTTAAATTACTGGGTAGGATTGACTGGAATATCAACAAACACAACAAATTCACAACAAGATATAATTATGTAAAGTCAACCAACGACCAACAAATAAACGCTACAAGTGCTCCGGGAACACGATCAACTTTTGGCAGAATAGGCGAAAAATCCATGTCGTTCAGCAATGCAAATTATGGCTTACTCAATACTGTCGCTTCCATAACCGCTGAATTAAACAGTACCTGGAGCAGTACCGCCAATAAATTGCTTTTCACTTACACCAAAATTCAGGATACAAGGAACAGCAATAGCTCTGATTTCCCGTTTGTTGATATTTATAAGGATAAGGACCCTTATATGAGTTTTGGATATGAATTATTCACGAAAGACAACGATGTAATTAACAATGTTTTGACTTTCACTGATAACTTTAACTATTTCTTAGGCAAACATACTTTCACCGCAGGTGCATCGTTTGATAAACTTTATTTTGGAAATAGCTACAAACGTTATGGAACCAGCTATTACAGATTTGCCTCAATGGAGGACTTTAAGAATGGCGCTGCTCCTACTACTTTCGGTCTGACTTATCCTTACGGGGGTGGCACAGGTTATGCCGAACTGAACTTTGGATATGCAAGTCTTTATGGACAGGATGAATACCAGGCCACTGACAATTTGAAATTGACAGCAGGTATTAGGTTAGAATTACCCATATATATTAACGACTTATCTCCGACACCGCCAATAAATGCACTCACATTTAATGATCTGGATGGCAATACTATTAAGTTAGACGCTGGAGCATGGCCCAAATCGAAGGTTACAGTTTCACCTCGTTTTGGATTTAACTGGGATGCCAAAGGTGATAAATCCATTCAGGTACGTGGAGGAACCGGTATATTTACCGGCAGGCTCCCGTTTGTTTGGTTTACCAACCAGCCAACCAATAGCGGAACATTACAGAATACTGTTGAAATCACTGACTCTGCCAGCCTTGCCGGATTAACATTTAACAAAGATCCTTTCTACCATTTAAGCAATACTACACTTTTCCCTCCTACACCATCATCAGCTCCTCCGGGATCTATTGCAGTTGTAAGTCAGGATTTTAAAATGCCTCAGGTTTGGAGATCAAATCTGGCTGCTGATATTAAACTGCCCTGGTGGAATTTAATAATGACTATTGAAGGAATATATTCAAAGGATATCAATGCTGTTATTCAGTACAATGCAAATCAGACTTTGCCTGATTCAACTTTCCAGGGACCGGATAAACGTGTGAGGTTCTTTGCAAATGCCACCGGAAACGCACCATCACGAAAGATAAACTCTAAAATCAGTAATGCAATGGTTCTCGCAAATGCGAAAGAAGGATATGCTTATTCCTTAACTGTACAATTAGCAAAACCACTTGCAAAAGGTTTTTCAGGTATGATTGCATATACATATTCAGGAGCACAAGACCGAACTTCCAATCCTGGTTCATCAGCATCATCAGCATGGTCCAGCAATCCGGCAGTAATCAGTCAGAACGATCCTGGTGTAAGTTATTCCGCATTTGCTGTTCCAAGCAGGGTAGTTGCTTCATTAACCTATCGTAAAGAATACCTGAATCATCTTGCTACCTCAGTTTCATTATTCTACCAGGGAAGCAGCCAGGGCCGTCTCGACTACCTTTATTCAAACGACATGAATGGGGACGGAAATGCATCTGACCTGATGTATATTCCTAAGGATGCTTCAGAGATCATCTTTGATGCTATTCCAGCAAAAGGAACGCCAGGAACTGCCGGATATTTTGCAGGTTTTACAGCTGACGACCAGAATACAGCTTACTGGAAATATGCTGAGCAAGATGACTATCTTTCGAATCACAAAGGCGAATATGCTGAACGTTATGGTGTTGTAATGCCATGGGTTAATCGGTTTGATGTTAAAATCCTACAGGACGTGTTCACTAAAATCGGTGATACCAGACATTCGCTACAAATCAGTTTAGACCTTCTGAATATTGGAAATCTGCTCAATTCCAATTGGGGAATTTACAGAAAACAATCACTTGGTAATTATGATATCACTTTGCTGAAATACAGTAAAACCGGATCAGACGGAATTCCTCACTATCAGATGAATTATACCGGTAGCGCTTTACCAACCAGCACATATACACCTGTATTGTCTACTGCAAGTACATGGGGAGCTCAACTTGGTATCCGATACACGTTCTAATATTTGATTCAAAAAAAGCTGCCTCTTACGAGGCAGCTTTTTTATTTTACCCCAATACATATTATTCAGTTGTTGCCGAAGCACCTGCCAGTTCCTGGTTGCGGTTCTTAAGCCTGAAGCTTACTATGGTTACCGAAAGTGCAATTATAGCAATTATCAGGAAACTTCTTGAATAGCCATCAAGTTTTGACGGCATGGAAGCAACAATAATACCGATCAGAGTAGCCCCTGTCATCTGGCCCGTGCTGGTAAACAGGGTAATAATCCCCTGGCCAAGAGCCCGGTCTGATGAACGGACCTCATTCAGCATTATATATCGTAAGGCCGAACCCTGCAACATAGCCGATCCCAACCCCATAAAAATACCGGAGGTATAAAAATTAAACTTAGATGCCGCATTCAGGTAAAAAAACAACAAACCCGCTGCAGCCATTGAAAGTCCGGCCATGACAATAGCCCGGGAACCAATTTTATCGATCAAACGGCCAGCAACCGGTGAACCAATTGCGATAGCGATTACAAACGGAATCAACATAAAACTGGCCTGTGATGTAGATACTCCGAAAACAGCAACAGCCATTTCGGGAACAAAGATGGTAACTGCCTGGATGATCCCGGTACCGAAAGCAACCAGGCCCACAATACGGATTTGCTTTACATCAAACAGTTCTATTTTCACTACCGGTGATGGTGAACGCTTTTCCAGGAATATAAAAACGGGAAGAGTGATGAGAGTAATGAGTAAAAACGGGAAAACTTCATAGGACAATATTCCTTTTATACCTTCAGAGGCTTCGATATTGTTAATCCCATAGGCAAAGGATGAAAGCAATAAAGCGATTAGGATCATGCCGCCCCAGTCGAAATATGGTTTTTGCGTACTCTTGCTGGTTGGGAGCAAACGCCACGAAAAAAATATCACAATTGCAGCAATCGGCAGGTTGATCAGGAAAAGAGCGTTCCATTTAAACCACAATAGCAGAAAGCCAGCTATGACAGGTCCTATAATAAATGCAATTCCAAACACCGCCCCGATCATGCCAAGTGTACGTCCGCGCTTTTCGGGAGGATAAATATCGCCGATAACAGCTGACGCTACAGGGAAAATGCCACTGGCGCCGAAACCCTGCACGGCCCTTCCGATCAGCAGTACAGTGATATCATCTGATAGTGAAACAATTGCAGATCCGAAGGCAAAAACAGCAACAGATAAAATGTAAATATTCCGGCGCCCGAACAAGTCCGAGAGCTTTGCTAGGAAAGTAACTCCCACCAGGTTGAAAAGCACATAAATACTGAATATCCAGCTGAGCGTGCGGTGATCCACTTTAATGGTTTGTTCTATAGCCGGAATGGCAGGTCCTACTATAGAAATATCAAGCGCTCCCATTAAAACGCCAGTGAAAAGTAAGGCAAGGATTTTACCGTTTCGATGTTGTTCCATTAATACTTAAAGTTGTTGGAATGATATTAATAAATAAAAAATGCCGGGAAAAACCCGGCAAAGATACTTTATTATCAGTGACATTTATCCTCTTTCATATAAGGATAGCGATAGTCAGTAGGTGGTATAAGGGTTTCTTTAATCGTACGAGGACTGATCCAACGTAAAAGGTTCAGGTGACTTCCGGCTTTATCGTTGGTGCCACTTTGCCGTGATCCGCCAAAAGGCTGTTGGCCAACAACCGCACCGGTAGGTTTATCGTTGAAATAAAAGTTACCCGCAGCATATTTCAATTCATCAGCCACTTTAACAAGGACACCTCTATCCTGTGCGAAAATGCAGCCAGTTAATCCATACGGTGATGTTTCGTCAACCAGACGTACCGTTTCCTCGAAATCTTTATCCTTGTATACATAAACTGTAAGCACAGGTCCAAAAATCTCCTCAGTCATAGTTACAAAATGAGGATCATGTGCCTGTATAATAGTGGGCTTAACAAAATATCCTTTTGATTTATCACCTGTGCCTCCAAAGATAACATCGGCATCATTGGTATTTTTCGCTTTACTTATATAATTTGAGATATTATCAAAGGATTTTTCATCGATTACCGCATTCATAAAATTGACGAAATCGCGGACGTCGCCTACTTTTATTTCGGCGAGCATCTCTCCTACCCTTTTCTTAACAGCAGGCCATAAGCTCTCAGGCAAATAAGCACGGGAAGCAGCTGAGCATTTTTGTCCCTGGTATTCGAAGGCACCCCGAACCAATGCTGTGGATACTTCATCCACTTTTGCACTCGGATGTACCAGTACAAAATCTTTTCCACCGGTTTCGCCAACTATCCGTGGGTACGAACGATAATTGGCCAGGTTTGCTGAAGCACTTTGCCAGAGTTTATTAAATGTACCATTGCTTCCTGTAAAATGTAAACCGGCAAAATACTTATCAGCTATTACCTGATTTCCTACGGCAGATCCAGGCCCTGGTATAAAATTAACTACTCCATCAGGTAGGCCAGCCTCTTTAAAAACCTGCATTAATATATAATTCGAAAGAATTGATGTAGTAGCCGGCTTCCATAAAGTGGTATTTCCCATGAGTACAGGAGCCATATTCAGATTCGAAGCAATTGCAGTAAAATTAAAAGGTGTAACTGCAAACACAAAACCTTCAAGCGGCCGATATTCAAGTCGGTTAATAATGCCGGGATCACTGTGTGGCTGCTCATTGTATATATCGGAGATGTAATGTGCATTAAAACGCAGAAAGTCAATGGTTTCACAGGCTGCATCAATCTCAGCCTGGTAGGCGCTCTTACTTTGTCCGAGCATGGTGGCAGCATTGAGAAGCATCCTGTATTTTTTCGACAGGAGTTCGGCTACTTTCAGGGTCACGGAGGCCCTTTCGAACCAGGAAAAGGACTCCCATTCTCGATGAGCTTTCAGAGCAGCATCAACGGCCATTTTCACTTCTCTTTCACCGGCTTTATGGTAACGTGCAAGCACATGGCCATGGTCGTGAGGCATTTTTATTGTATCGGTATCCTTCGTATAAACTTCTTTCCCACCAATAATAAGAGGGATTTCAATTTGTGTCGCACTCAGACGGTCGAGTTCAGCCTGAAGTTCTTTACGGTCGCGCGAACCTGGCGCGTAGGATCTTACAGGTTCATTTGATGGATAATCAAAAATAAAAACTGCATTATTCATATTGGTATACATTTAAAATTTGTTGTAATAATATTGGCAGATGTTTTTCGTTCTGCAATATTTTCATAGCGTTCACAAAGAACGTTAAAACATATATATTGTTCAGTTGTTTGTATATTTATATGGGAGTTTTCAGTAATTTTAACACGCTAATTATAACTTAAAAGAATCCATTATGAATTACTTTATTATAACCGGAGCATCACGGGGTATCGGAGAGGCATTAACCCGCAGATTAATTGAACCAGGAAATACCATTTTTACCGTATCCAGAACTCTGAATGAAGACCTGGTTGAGCTTGCTTCATCATTAAATGTTCCTCTGTTTTATCACGAAGCTGATCTGAGTGTGCGCAAAGAAGCTGAACTATTTATTAATTCTGTTTTCGATAAGTTACAATTAACTGACAATGATAAAATTGTACTTATTAATAACGCCGGAATGCTTGAGCCTGTTGCCCCGGTCAAATCCATTGACTTTGAAACAGCTGAAAAACATCTGCACCTGAATTTGCTTACCCCGATGATTCTTAGTTCGGTTTTCCTGGTCAGGACAGTTGGATTAGCTATTCCAAAAGTTATTCTTAATATTTCTTCCGGAGCCTCTTTTAATGCCTATAGCGGATGGAGTGTATACTGCAGTTCCAAAGCGGGGCTTGATATGCTTACACAGGTTGCCGGCCTTGAGCAAAGCGCTGAAGAGAATCCGGTTAAGGTTTTCGCGCTGACTCCCGGCATTATAGAAACCGGTATGCAGGAACTGATCAGGACAACTGACGAAAGCCTTTTCCCTGAACGTGACAAATTTATCCGGCTTTACGAAGAAGGAAAGCTTTCAGATCCCGGTGACATCGCTCAAGTTATTCTCAGCACTATATTTAATGAAGATATAGTTACGGGATCTGTGGTAACTATCGGCCAGTTAAAAGAAATTATATCACCCTCAAACTTCCAGTGTACCTGATTAAGTTTTCTATAGAAACAATAAACGATGCTGGAAACCATTAATGCATTTGATGAAAGCGTGTTTCTTTTTCTCAATGCTCAACACAACTCATTCTTCGACGGTCTGATGTGGCTTTTCAGCGAGAAATTGTTTTGGGGGCCATTGTATATTTGGTTTCTCTGGTTATTGTTCAAGCGGTATCCTAGGCATTACTGGAGTGTTATTCTTGCCATAGCATTGATGATTGTTGTTTCTGACCAGCTTTGTAACCTTGCAAAAGAGAGCATAATGCGGCTCAGGCCCTCCCAGGACCCTGATATTCAGGCATTGGTGCACATTGTTAATGGTTACCGTGGAGGAATGTATGGATTCTATTCAGGACACGCCTCAAATGCTTTTGCTGTAGCACTTTTCATGATAACAGCTTTTAAGGGAGAAAAGAATTTTCTCATCCCGGTTTCACTGGCATATGCTATTCTGACGGCGTATAGCAGGATCTACCTGGGCGTTCATTATCCTGGCGATATTCTGGCAGGTGCAATGATGGGATTTTTTTTGGGGTCAGGATTTTCCATTGCCCATACAAAACTGCGAAGCAGATACTTAAATTCTGCTTTGCATAAAACTTAAAACCCAAACCAATTATTAAAATCCGTATAGCTTGGCGGTAAATTTTTCAACCTTCACCCTGTAGGTGCATACTTCACGCAATGAAGGCTCACTGTATGCAAAATCACGATCAGTATAATGTGACATTACTGTATTCAGAAATTGGACCTTCTGATCCATATCCTCAACAAACTCAACCTTCCCGAAAGCAAGCACACTGCGGTATTTCATACTGTAACTGCATGCCATCTTTTCGCTCTGATAACGCAATTGATGATCCGTACTGAAAGCGATACAAACAGAAGGATTCTTTAAAAGAATATCAATTTTCTGTCCCTTTTGCGAAGAATGAAGATAAATAACTCCCTCCTTATAGCCAAAATTAAACGGAAGCACATAAGGCATATTGTTTTGGTCAACCATGCTCACATAACAAACCTGGCATTTATTGATAATCTCATCAATTTCTTTCTGATCGGTAATAAAGCGGTGGTGCATATTATCAGTAGTTAGGATTTGAGGATAGGTTCTATAATCGGGTTTCCCAGGATTTTTTACTCAGCACTTTTTCTCTTCGATCCTGGATTGGCAATGGCTTCCAGTATCCATGTAATAACTGACACTATGATCGAAAATAACATTGCTGTAATAAAGCTATCAACAGCAAATCCGGATAGTGCATAATCAGCAAGCAATATAATTGCTGCATTAATAACCAGCAGGAAAAGTCCGAAAGTAAAAAATGTTATCGGTATGGTAAGAATGATAAGGACAGGCCTTAAGAATGCATTCAGGAAGCCTATCAGTAAGGCAACCAGGATAGCTGTCGGGAATCCGTCTAGGTAAACCCCATGGAGGATATATGCACTGAAAAAAACAGCCAGAGACGAAACAAGTAATTTAAGCAGGAATCTCATGTGGTATTTCTTTATTAATTTGACAAATTTACTGAAAAAAGGAGATCGGTAAAATATCGATTTTCGAGAGGACGGTAACCAAATCGAAAACCTAAATCAAAAGGAAAAATAAAACGCAGGAAATGAAGATCTGCGGTTATTTCAGCTCCCGCAGACTGAAGATTTCGGCTAATACCATGAGTTATACCTTTGCCACCGTCATAAAACAAATTCGCTTTCAGGCGTTTCAAATACAATACCGGACCAAACGCCAGATCAGGGTATGCAAAAGGGAATTTATAATTCAAGGAATAGCAAGTTAAAGCGTAATCATTTAATGATAAATAACCCCTGGGTAAAACAATCTGGTTACTATACGCGTACTGACCAGGATTTTTTAACTGGCGGTTCAAATCAATTCGAATGCTGTGATGCAGCATCAGGCCAGGCAAGTAGAGTCGTACTCCGCCTGAAAATATGTTCCCCAGGCTATGATCACCAAATGGTGAATAGCGAAAATTCGAGTATATAAACTGTCCCCAACGTGGGTTTAAGTCTTTACCCGATTGCTTGATATATCTATAGGCATATATTCTGTAATCGAGAGAATATATAGTGCCGGATAATTTATTTTCTTCCGGGGAAGTATTGTCAGAAATAAAATACCGCGACGCATGACAGTCAAGGTTAAGTCCTTTGTAGTATTTTCCCCCGGTGAATAACAAGGGTAAGGTCAGGCCTCCGCTGATAATACTTTCATTGAAATTATAGCGGATGGAAGTATCTCCTCCTGTATATGCAGTTCGGGCTCCATATGAAGTGTTCAGGTCAATCACCGGATACCATGCTTTCCAGCTGAAATCAGCGGTAACTTTGCCGGTATTTTCAGCCATATCATATTTATATCCTATTATAGTTGTTGCCGTACTCAGGTCATTTTGCGACATAAATGATATTCCGGTTCCGTTTTCCCCTGCCATGTAATTGATATAAGCCGGTGCCCAGCTATGAAATTTAAAGATATGGGCGATTTTCCGATAAGGTTCAGATTGATAATCAATACTATCCTCATTTGCAGAATCCAACACACCAGACTCTTCTTTTACAAGATATTTATAGAGTGAGGGAGAAGAATCCCTGATTTCGTTTAATTTTTTCCAGGAAGAAGGATCAAACCTTGCTCCAACAAGGCTGTATCCGGAGGATGAGTAATCCGAATAAACTATTTTCACGCCATCCGGGCTTAGGCTGGCATTACAAGCCCCAAATTCAGCCGAAGTTACCTGGAAAACCTGTTTCCCCATTAAATCTGCTGCATAAATATTCTCAATACCAGAATAGGAACCATTAAAAAGTATATATCCTTGAGCAAAAACAGGATTTGATATCTCAGTATACGTGGGAGGAACTACAGAAATTATCTTATGTTTTTCCAAATCAATCAATTGAATGCTTTTTCCCTCGCCATCCAGTTTTGTGAAAACTACACTGTGCCCATCTTCTGACCATCCGGGTGTCATATAAAAATCGATATCTGAAGAAAGTAAGGTTGCGGTTTCACTGCCATCTGAAACATCAATCAATACAAGTGAACAGTGGTTTTCCAGGCTCATTTTAACAGCTATGAGTGATTTACCATCCGGAGAAATTGCGGGTGCAAAATAGCGGCTATGCCTGGTCAGTTTCTTCGTTTTGTAGTTTCTACTGTCGAATATTATAATATCAGAATAACTTCGCTGCTCCCAGCGGGGATCATTTATTGTTTCAGTCCAGGCAACGAGGTAATCGGTTTCAGAATTAGTTGTATTTGATTTGGAATCCGGTTTAACCTTAGAAGATAAGCTTCTGGCACTGTAAATCTCAGAGGATAAGAATCCAGGAGTAGCTACTATTTTCTTAAATCCGTCCGGTCCAACGATTACAAACCGCGTAATATCATCAAGACATGTAAACAAAGCTACAACCAGGGTATTATTAAGATAAACCGGGTATTTATAATTCTCATATTTATTGCGGTTGATTTGCGTCAACTGCTTAAAAGCTGTTTTTTGCGTTAGTTTATTCTGGTATTTCCACATACTATCCATATCCAGCATAGTGATCCTGTAGAGTTTTTCTTTCCCGAATCCGGTTGCTTTCTTCAACCCATGATTAAAAGGAGTGATTATAAAAGGTTTTCGGGCAACATCATCGAGCGCTTTAATCCAGGCTTGAAAACCAAACCTTCGTCTGGTATTTGCCACCATCGGATATCCGAGTGCATATTGATCAGGCACGAAGTTTTTATAGGATCCCATTGCAGCTTTATCATATGTATAAGCTCCTTTTTGTGTAACCTGGGCACGCAGTGGCATCTCAAAAACCGGTATCCTGCCTCTTCCGGAGTGACTTAAGGCTGTTTCGGCACAAACTGCATCTCCTTCCAAAAACCAGGATGGAACGTATAAACCATTAACCAAAGTTGCAGCCTGCTCGCCGGTAAACCAGGATAATATTTTTGTAAAACCCTGGTTTGCCCTATCAAACTGGACTACATGCCTGTATTCGTGAATGATAAGCTGATCCAACCAATCCTGTGCATAAGAATCCTGCGGCGGACATGTAAAAAGCTCAACCCGTTTAGGAGCCCAGGCAGTGACTGCATTAGATTCAATAGTATAATTATGGAGTATAAACGGTATTCGTTTGGGTTTAAAAGCCAGCGTTTTGGAGTCATGTTCATAAACAAATTCCAATGTATGGATCATTTTGTGCGCTTTAATTTCGAACCCCTCAGGATAAATAATACGAAAATCAGGTGTAGATATCTGACGCCATTTGATTGAGGCAGGATCCTGTCCCAGGGTAAAGTACTGTCCAAAAGATAAATGCGGAAGCATGCAAATGATCATGAAATAAAGAAAACGCCAAAAATCACTTAATTGCATATGGATCCAAATTGTGTTACAAATGTAAAAAAAAGAAGCGGGAGTAATTGATTACCCCCGCTATAAAACATTAAGATGAAAAACAGAAGATGCAAACTAAACTAAATTATAATCCCTGAATAAAGTGCTTAATTCATCAAAACTAAAGGGTTTTTGTGCATATCCATCCACACCGGCTCGCAAACATTCAGCTTTGTCCGGATTTGTTGTTATTGCAATAATAGTAGTATGCCCTTTCTTAAGGTACTCCAATTCGAGTTTCCGTATTTCTTTAACCGCCTGCAATCCATCCATTTCAGGCATCTGAATATCCATCAAAATAAGATCATATTCCTTCAATTTGAATCTGTTTACAGCTTCATTCCCGTTTTTTGCTACGTCAACTTCATGACCATTCCTTCGCAGGTAAAATGTAGTGATCTTTTCAATCATTTCATCATCTTCAGCTAGCAAGATATTAAGTTTTCTCATTAGGTCTTGATTATTATAAGTTCCCATTATTTTTCCAATTTGAAAATTTAGCAGCCGACAAGTTTACTTGGTAAATATTTTTTGTGTGGAGGTATGCTTCCCATTAAACAATTCCAGAAGGCATATTCTCGATTGATTGTTAACAGATGTCAAAATAATTCCTTCAGACAGAACTCCTTTTGCAGTTCCAATCAGTTTTCCTTCAGTAGTAAATAATCGTGCTGTATACACCTCATTATCAGCACCTGATATTCTGATCTGGCCGGGGGAAACACTTACTTCAGAAATAATATTTCCTTTTTCGCTTAGGCCTTCAGTAGAATTAAAATGTATTTTAAATCTGTCGGAATTCATTTCAGGAGAATGGTGGAAAGAATATACCGAATCAATTCTCAGATCAATGAATGTATTAAGTTCTTTGTCTTCAAGTATTACCGGGTAACGGTATTCAAAATTAAAAGATCCTGAAACAGAAATACTGAACATTCCACCCTTGGAGCAATTCATACTTACAGGTATCTCCGAGGATGAGCTCACTGAAGGAATTGAATTAACAGCATATTTCACATTATCATCAGATTCCAGGTACAATGAAGGAGATTCTGCATTGCCTTTAAGTTTGATTGCATCCAATAAATCATCAAACCCGAATGTGGAATTAGAAATTACCCGGAACAATACTTCGTCAGACAAACCTTCAAAATCATTCAGTTTTAGTTTGATTGAATTATTCTTCAGAACAAGTTTTGAATCAGTAAAATTGCTGATACGCGAATTTTCATTCACGGTAAGTGAACCATGATTTCCGGCTTTCACAAAGAAACCCTGCATCGGAGCTATGTAGCGGTTTCCGTTATTAAGTGAGACAGCATCATCACCACCAGGCAGAAATACTGAGTAATTTCCAGAACCGGAAGGGTCAGGAGAATATATTGCAGATGCTACGGAATTACTTTGTGAGACATCATTATAACAATTTTCCCAGTCAATATAACAAGGGAAAGGATTTCCAGTGAGATTAAGTCCGTTCCCGGAATTGGATATGGTAAAAGATGCAGACTGGTTATTAGGCACTCCTTCAAAGATCCGGGTTTCATTGTATAAAGAGTATAACTCATACCCACGCATTACTTGCAAGGGATCATCAGTTGGCACTATATAATCACCCCACTGTGACATTGCTTCATTGTAAGGCCGCAGGTACATACTTAAAAAAGTTCCTGTTAGTGCGGTGCTTACAGGAGATGAAACAAGACTTTTTTGACCTGCAACAACCGGATATTCAGACTGAATTTTTCCGGACATATCTCCATGAAGGATCAATGACGACTTTTGCTGAACAGTATTTTTAAGAAGAAATTTACCAGAACCCAAAACAGAGAGTTTACCTGAAATATCTATGCCTGCTGCCGGATAGACAGTGAGCTGGGATCCTGAATTAATATATAAATTGTTGCACAATACTTTTTTTGTAATACCAGGATTAAAATTTGATACTAATATAGTTATGTTTGAATTGTCTGACGGTACTATGCTTCCGGCCCAGTTTAATGGCTCATTCCAGTCATTACTGACTGTTCCGATCCAGTTATTTTCCGAGATTGAAGATCCGTCAGGAATCATAGAAGCTGGCGAAATTCCTAATACCGAACCGCTTCCATTAAAACTGGATGCTGCAATAACCCCTTTACCTGACATGCTGATTGAAGGACCAATGTAAAAACTGCCTGAAACTGTTAATTTGCCGAATATGTTATGATTACCCAAAGAATTATTAATAAATGAATTTTCAATAACTACTTTACCATCTTCCCCAAGTATAAAAGATGAGTTTCCGGTGAAACTCAGATTGTTGATTTTTATTTCTCCGCTGCAAGTTAAAGTGGAATTACCTGAAAAACTGAGGTCAGAATTTTCACCTCGGAGTAATCCTGAGTTTGTGACCCTTAACTCACCATTCTCGGAGAAACTAAAATTGATATTTTGAATAACTGCAGAAATAACAAAAAGAGTATCATTACCTTGAGGTAAAAATCCGGCAGCTGCGCCACTTTCAGATAGTGACCAGGTTGTTGCTGAATTCCAGACCTGGTTATTGCCTATGGAATATAATTTCATCCCATCTCTTCCAAAAGAATCAGGTACAAAGAAAAATATCACAGCTAATACTGTGAATATTAACTTTGTTATAAAACCGATTTTAGGGATTCTTTCAGGCATAATCGCTGTGTAAAATCTAAAGGGAATAAAATAATATTAATTTGCAAATAACTGGCTAATGAAATTGATTGGAAAAGTCAGGTCACCTACGCAAAAAATTCAACAAACTATATGCCTTAATTTTCTTTTTACTGATAATCAGACATATATAATAAAATTGCACTGTAGAGACCTGAATAACTGTCCCATATTGAAAAAAACAGGCCTTTTGCTGAACGTTTTTGAAAATTCAAAACTAATATATATTATTAAACCGTTATATTATAACATTCTGGTTAAAATGCATCAATCTTTGCTGTCAATTTGTTTAAAAAAATTCCAAACAGGATCAGATGGCGTATCAGCAAGAACCGAAACCGGAATCAAAGTGACAGGGTGAATGAAATTTAATTTTCGGGCATGTAAATGTATTGAACCATCACCGTTGGAACGGGAATATCCATATTTTAAATCTCCCTTTATGGGACAACCTATTCCGGCAAGTTGAGCCCTGATCTGATGATGACGCCCGGTATGCAGATCAATTTGAAGCAAATAATAATTGTCGCTTCCGGCGACCAGTTTATAAGTAAGGGACGCAAGCTGAGCATTCCTGGATTTTTCAGTCGTAATGAACGATTTATTCCGGCTTTCATCGCGCCTCAGGTAATTAACAAGAGTATCGCTTTCCATGGGTGGTTTGTTTTTGACTACCGCCCAATAGGTTTTCTTCATTTCTCTATTCTTAATCAAAGCATTAAGACGAGTGAGTGATTTACTGGTACGGGCAAAAATAACTGCACCACTAACCGGCCGGTCGAGCCTGTGAACCACACCCAGAAATACTTCGCCTGGTTTTTTATATTTAATTCTGAGGTACTCTTTTACAAGGTCAGCCAATGTTATATCGCCTGTTTTATCACCTTGTATTATTTGGGATGGTAATTTGTTAATAATTATCACATGATTATCCTCATACAGGATATTCTCCTCCAATAATTTCCGGGAGCTCTGCGAATTAATATTGTTCCCTTTCATTTGGGAAATCAAGTGTTTTTACATCATGAATATAGCTCTGAACAGCAGTTACAATATCTTCACTCAGGTTCATATATCTACGCAGAAACCGTGGTGAAAATTCCATGGTAATACCGAGCATATCATGCAAAACCAAAACCTGTCCGTCAACACCCTTTCCGGCACCAATTCCAATAATTGGAATTTTTGAATTGCGTGCAACTTCTTCTCCAAGCCTGGCCGGAATTTTCTCGAGTACAATGGCGAAACAACCAGCCCTTTCAAGTAACCGGGAGTCTTCAACAAGTTTTCGGGCTTCCTTTTCTTCCGTAGCGCGAACAACATAAGTGCCAAATTTATGAATGGATTGAGGGGTTAGCCCCAAATGGCCCATGACAGGAATTCCGGCAGAAAGAATGCGTTCCACGGATTCAATAATTTCGACACCTCCTTCCAGTTTTACAGCATCTGCACCTGATTCTTTCATAATCCGAATGGCCGAAGATAATGCTTCTTTCCAGTTTCCCTGGTAAGTCCCGAATGGCATGTCAACTACTACAAAAGCACGTTGAACCCCCCTGACAACAGAAGCTGCATGGTAAATCATATGATCAAGGGTTATTGGCAAAGTACTGCTAAACCCCGCCATAACATTGGAAGCTGAATCACCAACAAGAACTATGTCAATTCCTGCTTTATCGAGCAACCTTGCCATTGAAAAATCGTAACCGGTAAGCATTGATATTTTCACACCTTTAAGTTTCATTTCCTGAAGGACATGGGTGGTCACCTTTGAAACTGCTCCTATTTTGGCTATCATGGATTTTGAAGTATTACTTGTAAACTTTTCCCTGAAATTAAAATCGGAAAAAAGTCCGTTTGAAAAATCAGAGCCTGAATTATCAAACTGCAAAACTACAAAGAAATACCGTTATTAGGGATAAGAAAAATCAGGCATCTTTTCGTGAATCCAAATAATAGTTACTTTTGTCAACTAAATCTTTGCAGACTTAAAATTGAAAATGAAAAAGCTTTTGCGTTTACTGATTCTGTTTATCCTTCCCGGATTATTGATTTCCTGCGAAACTGATTTTAATGTAATTGCTGATTACAAGGAAGTTGCAATTGTTTATGGTCTGTTAAACCAACAAGATTCCATACATTATCTTCGTATTAATAAGGCTTTCCTGGGCAACGGGAATGCTCTCACGTATGCACAGGTCGCTGACTCGTCGAGTTTTGGTGATGATATTACAGTAACGCTTATTGAAACCACCCCCGGAGGAGTAAAAAATGAGATTATTTTCGACACCATTACCTTATTTGTCAAAGAGCAAGGTGCTTTTTATTCACCCGGTCAGTTGTATTACGCTTCAGATGCAGTACTGAATGAAAATAATACTTATGATCTCAATATATCCAGCAAAAAAACCGCATATGAAGTAAGCTCACAAACCAACCTGATTCATAACTTCAATTTTACTAAGCCGGCATCAGGGGCTAAAACACTAAATTTTAAAAGAGCTTATACCCAACAGTTTAAATTTTCCTGGCAAAACGCTGTAAATGGTAAAAGATACCAGTTCAGGTTATACTTTAATTATAAGGAAATTAATCTCGCAGGAGACACAACCCACAGAAAAATAGAGTGGATATTTCCTGAACAAATAACTGAAAGCACCGATGGAAATGGCGAGAGCGATGTTGCTTATGTTAATGAAGAGTTCTTTAAATTGTGTGAAAGTAAAATTCCCTATTCCGATGCTGTTGCAGAAGAAGCTGTTATACAACGTTTTGCCTCTGACTGTGATCTTGAGGTAACGGTAATAGGTGACGAGTTCAACACTTACCTTGATGCCAACGGACCCTCAACAGGACTTTTAATGGAAAAACCCAGTTATAGTAATATTATAAACGGGTTAGGCTTATTCTCCAGCCGTTACCAAATAACGAGGGTTCCTAATATCCCCTTGAGTCCTGAAACAATATTTGATCTCAACCAAACCACAAATCTCAAATTTGCAAAACCAAATTAAGTATATTGCAAAATTCAGAGTTTCATTCAATTTAGAAAAATTTTATCTATCCTCAGATAGAAATAAAATGCCTGCGCTTAGCAGATAAATTGGAAATTTCAACTACAGAATATTTTTTTATTTTCATAAACTCATGATTTTATCACCCGGAAGCATTTTTTCCCCTTTGAGCATTCCCTGCATATTGAAACTGTCTACTTCAGCATCTTCGTATTTCAATTTTCATTTCCAAAAAAGGAAGACATTCATTTTTGACAATACAATATTGAGGCTACCAATTTCATATTACTTCATATTGAATAAGTTTTTAACGGCTCTCATCAAAAATCAATAATCAACTTATTTTCTGCCTTTTTGTCAGCAACTAATCCAAACTGACAAAGCAGCTCTGTAACCATCAAAAAGCTCATAATTTTTGAATATTAATGTTATAATGCTGATATATAAATTATTATATTAATAATCCGGAACGGATTTACTATCCTGCAATCGTGTTTATCAAATATTAATCAGACCGAAACTATTTATGGCATAATGATTGAATCACATGAACCGTCAACATAAAATAATTGAATAACAGAAAAAATAAAATATAATGGGAAAAATAATTGGTATTGATCTTGGAACTACAAACTCATGCGTTTCTGTAATGGAAGGAAATGAGCCTGTTGTAATCCCTAACAGTGAAGGGAAACGCACTACCCCTTCGATAGTTGCATTTACTGAAAACGGCGAACGAAAAGTTGGTGATCCGGCTAAAAGACAATCTATTACCAATCCTACTAAAACTGTTTCGTCAATCAAACGGTTTATGGGAGAAACTTTTGACAGAGTTACTCAGGAAATAAAGCGTATGCCTTATACTGTTGTAAAAGGCGACAACAACACTCCTCGCGTAAAAATTGAAGACCGCACATATACTCCTCAGGAAATATCAGCCATCATTTTGCAGAAAATGAAAAAGACAGCCGAAGATTATCTCGGGCAGCCTGTAACAGAAGCTGTTATCACAGTACCTGCTTATTTCAGCGATTCACAGCGCCAGGCTACCAAAGAAGCTGGTGAAATTGCCGGCCTTGTTGTAAAGCGGATTATTAATGAGCCTACTGCCGCCGCCCTGGCTTATGGATTGGATAAAAAACATAAAGACATTAAAGTTGCCGTATATGATCTTGGAGGCGGAACCTTTGATATCTCAATACTCGAATTAGGCGAAGGCGTATTTGAAGTTAAATCCACCAATGGCAATACTCATCTCGGTGGCGATGATTTTGATCATCGTATCATTGATTGGCTGGCCGATGAATTTAAAAAAGACGAAGGGATTGATCTTCGTAAAGATCCTATGGCAATGCAACGCCTGAAAGAGGCTGCCGAGAAAGCAAAAATTGAACTTTCCAGTTCATCATCTACCGAAATTAACCTTCCTTACATCATGCCGGTTGATGGTATGCCAAAACACCTTGTACGCACTTTGACCAGGGCAAAATTTGAGCAACTTATTGATGACCTGGTAAGAGCTACTATCGAACCATGCCGCAATGCAATGCGGGATGCAGGCCTTACAAATGCCGATATTAATGAAGTGATCCTGGTAGGTGGTTCAACGCGGGTTCCTGTAATCCAGAAAGCAGTTGAAGATTTCTTTGGCAAAGCACCTTCAAAAGGAGTTAATCCTGACGAAGTTGTTGCAATTGGTGCTGCTATACAGGGAGGTGTGCTTACCGGTGAGGTAAAAGACGTTCTCCTGCTGGATGTAACTCCACTCTCATTAGGCATAGAAACATTGGGAGGAGTGATGACCAAACTTATAGAATCAAATACAACCATACCTACCCGTAAATCGGAAACATTCAGCACTGCATCCGACAATCAGCCGTCAGTTGAAATTCATATTCTTCAGGGAGAGCGACCAATGGCAACAGGCAATAAGAGCCTTGGACGGTTCCATCTGGATGGAATTCCACCGGCAATGCGAGGAATTCCGCAGATTGAAGTTACTTTTGATATCGATGCCAATGGAATTCTTCATGTATCGGCTAAAGATAAAGGAACCGGAAAATCGCAGCAAATCCGGATTGAAGCATCTTCGGGACTTTCGGAGGCTGAAATCAAACGTATGAAAGAAGAAGCTGAAGCGAATGCTGATACTGACCGAAAAGCAAAAGAAGAAGTTGATAAGATCAATCAGGCTGATTCGTTGATTTTCCAGACTGAGCGCCAGTTGAAAGAATTTGGGGATAAACTGCCGGTTGATAAAAAAGAGCCTATTGAACAGGCATTGAATAAACTTCGCGAAGCACATAAAAATCGTGACATTTCAGGAATTGACAGTTCAATGGCTGAATTGAATACGGTATGGCAGGCCGCAAGCGAAGAGATGTATAAAGCAACCCAGGATGCAGGTCAACCAGATAACCAGCAACAAAACCAGCAGGAACCTGAACAGGGCAATGCACCCGATCAGGAGGTAACTGATGTTGACTTTGAAGAAGTAAAATAAACACGTCTCATTATATATGCAAGAGGCTGTATCCATTCCCGATACGGCCTCTTTTTTTTGAAAAAAGGTTTAATTCCTTTACCCTCCGGTTTTTATTAATTAATAATGTGGTTTTAAAGCAAAAAAATGTGATATTTGTAGTCTTAATTGTTGTATCACTTTGAAAATTCATCTTAAATAAATTGTTATATGAAAAATCAATTACTAATCTATTGCCTGTTACCATTAATTTTTATCTTGGGATCTGCACTCAATGGCAAAGCGCAGTTGCTCTTTGAAGAGAATTTCGCATATCCTGTGGGAGATCTGTTGACTATGCATGGCTGGATAGCCCATTCCGGAGCCGGAACAAATTCAATTGCCACCACTGCTTCTTCCATATCCTATGCAGGATATTTGTCCTCGGGCATAGGGAACGAGATATCTATGGTTGCAAACGGTGAGGATGTTAATAAATCTTATGCACCACAGACAACCGGCAATGTATATTCTTCATTTCTGGTAAATTTTTCCAGTGCCAGCACAACCGGGGATTATTTTTTCCATTTGGGCCAGGAAACCATCGGAACCGCCTATAAAGCAAGAGTATTTATAAAAAATGACGGAGCCGGCAATCTGGCTTTCGGTATAACTCATACAGGTGGAGCCTCTAATCCTCCTGTATATACATCTAATATTTATGCATTAAATGCGACTTATTTAGTTGTGGTTAAGTACACTTTTGTAGCTGGTACTGCTAACGATATTGTATCTATATTTGTGAACCCGGTTCTTAACGCAGCCGAGCCTATTGCAACAGCGGTTGCAGCGGATCCATCTCAGTCAGACCCGACCGATATTGGTTCAGTTGCATTACGGCAGGGAGGCTCAAGCAGTGGGCCACTATTAAAATTAGACGGGATTCGTATAGGTTTAACATGGAATGATGTAGCCGGCGGATCAGCTACTACCTCTATTACAGTTGCCTCTCCTGTAACCGGCGATCAATGGCGCCAAGGAACAGCTCACAATATCACCTGGGCTGCTAATGCTACAAATCCAAATGTAATGATTGAGTATACTGATAATGCATCAGCAGGAGTACCTACCTGGTCAACGTTAAATGCCAGCATTGCTGCCAATGCCGGAACCTGGACCTGGAATATCCCTGCTGGTCAGACACTTAGCTCTGATTGCAAAATCCGTATTACGGATATCCCTCAAACCGCTATAGGGTTAAGCGGCACTTTCAGTATTATAACACCTCCTGCACAAATCACTACACTTGCTGCCCTTAGGGCCGGCACAGCCGGAACAACCTATACATATACAGGACAAGGCATTCTCACATTTAAACAAACTTTCCGCAATCAGAAATATATACAGGATGCAACAGCAGCAATCCTTATTGATGATAATGCAGGAAAAATTACGACAACATATAACCTGGGTGATGCAATTACCAATATTACAGGAACTGTTGCTGAATATAATGGTATGCTTCAGTTTACTCCTGAGTCAGATCCCGGAGCACCTGCATCAACCGGCAATTCTATAAACCCTGAGGTAGTAACGCTGGCTCAGTTATATGGGAACTGGGAAAACTATGAAGCCGAGTTAATAAAGGTTCCAAACATTACGTTTACAAACCCAAGCGGAAATTTTGCCAACGGGGTGATATACCCTGTGACCGATAATAATGCTACGGGGGCTGACTTCCGCACTACTTTTTATGATGTGGATTATATTAACACTCCTGTACCGACATTTACCCAGGATCTGGTAGTAATTCCAAATTCCCGAATCGATGGTAATCATATCACCTGCAGGAGCCTGGCTGATTTCACGTATAACACGAGTGATGATATTGTAATTACCGAAATAATGTATAATCCTCCTGATGCAGGAAACGATAGTATTGAGTTTATCGAATTCTTTAATAAAGGAGCTGTTGCCGTTAATATGAAAGATTGGTTTCTTTCAAAAGGACCAAGCTATGTTTTTCCTGATGTTAATATTCAGCCGGGTGCTTATTATTTAATTGCCCGGAATGCCATGGCTTTCAATTTTACATTTCATATGACTGCTGCTGAATGGACCAGTGGATTCCTAAATAATGCAGGTGAGGAGATTGAATTGAGTGATGCATCAGGTCAGGTAAAGGATTATGTATATTATCTTCCAACTGCTCCCTGGCCTACTGAACCAAATAACGGGGGCCCTTCCCTCGTACTTTGCGATCCTGCAAGTGATAATTCATTACCTGAAAACTGGTCGGCTGCACTCACTTTTGCAGCTGTAAACGGGGTGGGTGATTCTATCTATGCATCACCAGCAGCTGCTTGCGGATCAGGAGCAAACCTGGTTATGACCGAAATTATGTATAACTCTCCGGAAAGCGGTAACGACTCTCTCGAGTTTGTTGAAATATATAATAAAGGCAACTCCATTAATCTTGAAGGATTTTATATCTCAGATGCTTTTGTTTACACATTTCCGTCATACTCCCTAGCTGCAGGAGACTATGTGCTTCTAGCAGTTAAATCAACTGCTATTATGAGTACTTTTGGGAAACCCTCTTTACAATGGACCTCAGGAGCGCTAAGCAATTCAGGCGAAACCATTACCCTTAAGGATGTTTATAACAACATTATTGATCAGGTAACCTACAGCACTCTGGCACCCTGGCCAACTGCAGCAAACGGACATGGCCCTTCCCTTACTTTATGCGACCCTAACAGCAATAACGCGCTAGGAGAATCATGGACTGCTTCAACTGAATTTGTGACTGTAAATGCTGCCGGAGACAGCATCTTTGCCACTCCTTTGGGAGGTTGTGTTAACCCGCCTACCGTTGCTGATTTTATTGCCAATCCAACCTTTGTTTATGAGGGCGGTAACATTCAGTTTACTGACCTGTCAACTAATAATCCTACTGCATGGGAATGGACTTTCAATGGTGGTACACCTGGTTCATCTTTTGAACAGAATCCATTGATCAAGTACAATACTTTTGGAGTTTATTCTGTAACTCTTAAGGCGACCAACGCATATGGGAACAGCACACTTACCAAAACTGATTATATCAGCGTTGGAGTTGATGGTATTTCGACTCTGCCATCAGCAGTAGCAGTATATCCTAATCCTACTACTGGTAAAATATTTATTACCAACCCATCTAAGTCCGAACAGGAGATAACGATATTCTCAGCAGTGGGGAAACAGGTGTATTCCAAAGGTTCAGATGAAGAGATCATTTCAATTGATATTACAGGACAACCCAAGGGATTGTATCTTGTAATGATAATGAATAAGACAAACCAAACAACAAAGGCAATAAAGGTTTTAGTAAACTAAACCTTCAGCAATTAACGGGGAAAACTGGCAGATCTCAATAGGAGTTCAGGAGAATGATCCAAATCTGCCGGTTTTTCCTTCTTTTAGTACAATCAAAAAAAGAAAGCATGAAAAAATTATTTACACTTTTAACAATAATAATCCTCCTTGGATGTACCACAAACGTTAATGCCCAGGCTTATACATTTACTGCCGGACAACTAAGCTATAACGAGAACTTTGATGGAATGGGTCCAACCGGCACTACTTACCTTAATGGCTGGACTGCTATCCGGTATGCCGGTACAGGAGTGATTGGCGATGTGTTGACAATGGCTGTTACTGATGGTGGCTCAAATTCTGGTAATATTTATAACGTAGGAACAACAGGTGCCGACGACCGTTCATTCGGTTCTTTAGGTTCTGGAAGTACTGTTCCCCGTTTTGGCGCTTCGTTTCTTAATAATACGGGCTCGAGTATCACAGCAATAGGCCTTGCAGGTGTTATGGAACAGTGGCGTACAGGATCAAGCAATACTGTTAACGAAGTAAATACATTTGAATACAGCCTGGATGCCACCGACCTTTCATCAGGTACATGGATAGCTGTTACCGCTTATGATCTGGTTGAGAAAATAATTACATCGACTACCGCAGCTGCAATAGATGGTAACCTGCCCGAAAACCAGACTGCACTAAATGCTGCTATCAGCGGAATTAACTGGACTCCTAATTCAACTTTATGGATCCGATGGTCGGATGTAAATGACGGAGGCAGTGATGGCATTTACACCATTGACAATATGGCAATGACAGTAACTACGGGAACCGTAACCACGGATCCGGAGCCAACAAATTATCCAACTGATTTTGCTGCCACTTCTGCTGCAGCCAATATCAATGCAAGTTGGACTGATGCAACGGGAGCGCAAATACCAGCAGGATATCTGGTAAAAATATCAAAGAATACCAGTATTACTTCCCCTGTTGACGGAACCTTTGAGCCTGACGATCTGGATTTTTCTGATGGAAGCGGCGCTAAAAATGTACTCTACGGGCAGGAGAATTATAGCTTCAGCGGGTTGGAAGAAGGCACTGTTTACAATCTAAAGATTTTTCCATACACCAATGGGGGAACATTGGTTGATTACAAAACTGATGGTACTATACCTTCAGCTACAGCTACTACTCAGAGCATGATCCTCTCAACTAAATTCGATACTGATCTTGCTCCCTGGACACAGTTCAGTGTAACCGGTGACCAGGTGTGGGATATAGATCTTACCCATGGAGTTAATTCATCCGGTTGTGCAAAAATGAGCGGGTATTTAGTACAAAATTTTGAGAATGAAGACTGGCTGATTTCACCTGCTATTGATCTGACGAATTTGAATGATGTCAAATTTCAGTTCTATTCAGCTTATAATTACCCTGGGAATCCGCTTACAGTGCTTATATCAAGCGATTATTCCAGCGGAGATCCGAATAGCTCTGGTTCATGGAATGACATTTCCTCTTCTGCAGTTTTTTCACCAGGTACATGGGCCTGGACACCTTCCGGATACATTAACCTGGGTTTATCAAACACTGCCAATGTGCATATCGCTTTCAAATACACCAGTGATCTTACTGCAGCGCGTACTTGGGAAATAGATGAAGTTGTGGTTGCCGGAACAAGATCTGTAGGCATGCAGGAAAGAGAATCTGCAGAAAAGAGTACGCATATTTATCCTAATCCTTCCGATGGTTGGTTTAATGCAGAAATGTCTGAGAATGGCAATTATAACATTACAATAAACAATACACAAGGTGCGACTTTAAAAGATATAGCTTTCACTGGTAAATCAGTGAAAATTGAAACAAGCGGTATACATGCCGGAATCTATTTTGTAACAATTTTAAATCGTACAACCGGACTTAAAGAAGTTCACAAACTGTTTGTAAGGTAACTGATTAAGCATTAATTTGAATTAAAGGCTGCCCGATATCAGGCAGCCTTTAATTTTTTATGTTGAAATAAAATAATAGTGCCTTCAGAAGTGTTATTTTTGAAGTGTGAAAACAAACGTATGAAAAAATTATTTTCAATAGCATTCATTATTTCAGCCACATTTGCCTTATGGGCTCAGAGTGGTAGTCCCTTACGACTGGAAATCCCTGCCCCGGCCGGGAGTGACCCTTTTAATTATGTTACAGCAGGAAACAACGGAGTCTGCATTTTTTACCCAACAATTAATGAAAGCGGAAAGGACAGTGTGAGCTGGTCATTTATAATGGTTGATGAAAATCTCAAGGAACTATGGCATAAACAGGTGCCATTGCACAAAGATGTAACTTATCTGAAGAGTTTGTCAACAAAAGAAGCCATTTACCTTCTTTTCCATGATACCAAGCGCAATAAAGAAGCCAACATTTTTGTATTTATGATTATACCCCGCTTAAGTATAATAACCGAGCACAGGGGAATGATCCCTGACAAAGCTGAGGTTATTGATTTTGAGATATTTAATAGTTATGCATTTGTCGGATTCAACAACAGAAAGGACCAGCCAGGTATTATAGGGTTTTCTCTTATCACCGGTGAAAAAAGGAATTATGATATTACCGCCGAAAAAGACGCATTGTTGCTTGATATTTCCATCGACACTGCCCGAAAAGAGATTTTTGCTACGTACAAAATTCAGTTTTCTTCATCGAAAAATCATCTTTATGTGAACCAGTATAATTCGCCGGGTGCGCTTGAAAAGACTTTCGATTTCACGGGGCAGGTCGAGAGACGAAACTTTAACTCAGCACAATATATACCTATGGGTGAAGGAAAAGGAATAATTTCAGGGACGTATGGCTATAACACAACAAGTGCCCGCAGGCAATACGACTATTATGATTATTATTACAACAACTATTATTACAACTATTATTCGCCTTACTACCTCAGGCAGTCGAACTATGACGCCAATGATGACAAAACCCCGGTATCGGATGGTTATTTTACAGCCATGGTAAATAATAATGATGCCGGTGACATTAAATATTACAATTTCAGCGGATTTACCAATGCATTTAAATATATTACTAACCCCACTACCCTTCGTTTAAAAGGCCGACCTGAAAAAAAGAATTTCAAATCTGATAATGCGGAGCCATCGGATAACAGCGATGATAAAGAAAAAAGCCTGAATCTCCGCCTTATAACGCATGATATATTAACCAATAACGGACAATTTATATTAGTATCAGAAGCATATTCTCCTGAATATCATACCAATACTCAGATGTCCTATGATTATTATGGAAGAGCATTCCCAACCTCATACCAGGTATTTGACGGATTCCGTTACTCACATGCTTTTGTGGCGGGTTTCGACAGCACCGGGAACATGCTCTGGAATAATGGAATGGAAATGCGAGACATTCTTACAAAATACCAGAACCGGAAATTAAACTGCCTGTTCGAAAATGATGAGACCGTGCTTTATTATAATGCTAATAATAAAGTTGCTTTTAAAACTATTAAAGGAAACACTATAGTTGAGAACACTTCCTATACAACACTTACACCAAAACGTGGTACTGACCAGCCCATGGATGAATACCTGGGTACAATAGAGCACTGGTACGGCGACTATTTTATTGCGACCGGGTATCAAACCATACGCAACAATTATCTTGAGAGTAACAAGCGCAATGTGTTTTATATGAGTAAGATGGCATTCAAATAGAATGGGGCTGTTGAATTTATTACCTGGTTATAATACCGAAAACTACATATTGATGAGCTTATACCACTATAGAATTTTAAAACGGCTATTGTCCTGTTATAAAATTCACATTTGTATTACACCTCCTGTAAAAAAAACGGATCAATAAATACCTGGAATCAAAAGTATTGGAATAACCAATCACTTGTACATCAAAAAGGCTGATATCTCTATCAGCCTTCAATCTTAATTAACAGTTACTATACTTTATTTTGTGATTTTAATTTCTACTCTTCGATTGAGAGCGCGGCCTGCGACTGTATTATTATCGGCAACAGGTTTACTTTTCCCGAAGAAAGACTTATCAATTTTCAGGGAGGTCATTCCTTTTTTCTTCAGATAATTAATTACAAAATCAGCTCGTTTCTCTGAAAGCCGCAGGTTATATTGGACGGACTCGCGATTATCAGCATGTCCGGCAATGGAAATCTGAGCATCAGGATGTTCATTCATAAATGCAGCTATCTCATTCAGATCAATGATATTCCTGTCAATTACCACACTTCCATCCCTATTAAAATACACTATTTTCTGAAGTATGGCACCTTTTAAAACTTCAGGGCATCCATGATTGGCCACAACACCTGCAACTTCAGGGCAATTATCTTTGTTATCGGGGATACCATCACCATCCGTATCCGGGCAACCTGCGAATACTACCATGCCTTTTATATCCGGACAGGCATCTTCATTATCAGGTACACCGTCGCCATCGCGATCGGGACAACCCTTGAATTCAGGCTTACCGGCTGCATCCGGGCATATGTCATCCTTATCAGCTATGCCATCGTTATCCCTGTCAGGGCATCCCTGGAGTTCTTTCTTTCCGGCTACGTCAGGACATGCATCATCTTTATCGGGTATATTATCCCCATCTATATCAGGACAGCCTTTAAACTCGCCTTTTCCAGCTATTTCAGGACATTCGTCATCTTTATCTGCGATACCGTCATTATCCTTGTCGGGGCAACCGGCAAGTTCTACTTTACCTGGTAAATCAACGCAAAGATCATTTTTGTCTTTTACTCCATCTCCATCCGTATCTTTAGCTCCGAGCCTGATCTGAATCCCTGCTGACGCATAGCTGTAATGATCATTATTTTTAACCCCATCGGTAAAATCCAGACTATTGCCTTTAAAGGTAATGTGATCGCCATATTCAAGATTTAGCGCCAGGTTATTGGTCAGCCTGATGGAGGCACCCGCTCCTACAGGAACGAAAAGCTCTTTTTGCCTTTCAGAATGGGCATTAATTACAGCTCCCGTAGAAATATTTTCGAGTGTTGACTTATAGGAAGTGATTCCGGCTCCACTAAAAAGATAGAAATTTAGCACCCTATTTTCATTGTATTTTGCAAATATTTCATTAATATTTACTGTGAGATTGAGCCCGGCATCCCAAAGATCGGAAGTAAACCTTCGGTTTTGGTCTGTCCTTTCACCAAAAAGTTTTGTCTTAACAAACTGCCCGCGTAATCCAAAAACAGGGCAGATCTGATAACCCAGAACTCCACCGTAACCAAATTTGAAATTTTTATTTGTAAAATCCGGCTTGTTGATATCTCCAAAATACTGGGTTATCCCCAGGTTTGGCTGTAAATAAAAATAACTCTTCATGTGTACCTTCTGGATTGTATCCTGGGCCCTGGAAACATTCGGAACAAAGTTGAGTGCAATAATTCCTAAAAAAATTAATGCGAATCTGAACTGGTTATTTTTCATGGTTCAAAATTTGCGAAAAACAGAGTAAATATTAATAGCAAAAATAAAAAAAATACAACATTGTGTTGTTCTTAAAACACAAAAAATACATACCTGACATATCATACTAAGAACTATAAATATTTATCCGATTTGCAACAAAAATGAGCATAAATCTGAAAGCGTTTTTTAAATATCTATCTAATTATAGGAATGTTGAAAATATTAATATGAATTCCCATTTTATTCAATATCAGATAGAATCACTATTGAATGATAAGAATAATTTTTTAAAAGGTGTAAAAATATTCTAAACGGTATTAAAAACGAAAAACGAAAAGTTAACCCATAAAAAAAGACCGGTACTACACCGGTCTTTTTTCTAAATCAAGTAATTCCTTGATTATTTTATGGATTTAATTTCAACTCTTCTGTTTTGTGCCCGTCCGTCATAGGTTCTGTTATTGCCAACAGGATTATTTTCACCATAGAAATATTTTACCAGGCGGGTTTTGTCAATTCCTTTCTTGACGAGGTAATTGATAACAAAGTCAGCACGTTTTTCTGACAATATCAAGTTATATGCACTAGGTCCCTGCGAATCAGCATATCCTGAAACGGAGACATTAACATACGTATGTTCATTCATAATGGTGACAACTTCATCGAGATCTTTTATGAATTTAGTAACCAGAACTGATTTATCAAAGTTAAAATAAACCACTTTGAAGTACTCGAGGTATTTAACTTCAGGACATCCAAAATTTGAAGCAACTCCGAATACATCCGGACATTTGTCATCCTTATCTGCAACACCGTCACCATCCATATCAGGACATCCTTTTAAAGCAGCCAGGCCTTTAACATCCGGACAATCATCGTCATTGTCAGCAACTCCATCGTTGTCGCGATCGGGACAACCGGCAAGTTCCTTTTTACCAGCTACATCCGGGCATTTATCATCTTTATCAGCAATTCCGTCATTATCCTTGTCAGGGCATCCGTTTAATTCCTTTGATCCGGCTTCGGTCGGGCATGCATCTTCGCTGTCGATTATTCCATCACCATCCGTATCAGGGCAACCTTTAAATTCAACTTTGCCTGCAACATCCGGACAGGCATCATCTTTATCAGCAACTCCGTCATTGTCTTTATCCGGGCAGCCTGCCAATTCAATTTTCCCGGCAGTTTCGGGACAAAGATCATACTTGTCTTTAACACCGTCGCCATCCGTATCTTTTGCTCCAAAGTTGATCTGCAATCCAGCCGAAGCGTAACTGTAATGGTCGTTGTTTTCTTTACCATTATCGAGAAAATCCAGTTTTGTACCACCAAATATGGTACGATCGGCATATTCAAGGTTAACTGAGAAGGTATTATTCAAACGGAATGCAGCACCGCCTCCTATCGGAAGAAAAAATTCATTTTGCCTGTCCTTATGCTCATTTATCAATACATCAGTAGTATTATTGAAAAGTTTTGATTTGAAGGAAGTAATACCGGCTCCTGTAAAGAGATAAAAATTTACGAACCGCTTATCATTGTACTTGGAGAAAAGCTCATTGATATTGAAGGTGAGATTCAGCGCGCCATCAAACAGATCGGAACTTAATCTCAGATTCTGACCAGATCTTACACTCATCAGAGTGCTTTTCACGATTTGTCCCCGAATACCGAATACAGGACAAATCTGGTACCCCAGAATAGCACCGAAAGCAAATTTAGGGTTTATATTCCAGTAATCTTTCTTGTTCAGGTCGCCATAATACTGACTTACACCCACATTGGGCTGTAAATACATATAACTCTTAAAAGGGGCAACTTGACCTTCGTTTTGAGCAAAGGTTCCGGAAGAAATGCTATTTAAAGCAATAACTAATATTACTACCATCAAACGAGTAAAAAAATTGCTCATAATCTTTAAATTTAAGAATAATATTAAATTTCTCTATGTACAAAATTAGTTAAAAAGTTAAATAAAATTACATCCCAATAACTTTTTTATTAAATATTTTATACTAATAACTTATCGGGCCGATATTATTGTCTCAGATTAATCAAAAAATAACACAATTAAACCTATGTAAGGATTATAAAATCGTTTGCGCGAAAAATAAAATACGCCTGCATTTAAATTAAATTCTCTTTCAAAGCGATATAGAACTGGTATAAAACAATAGCTGCGGTTACGGAAACATTAAAGGAATGTTTCGTTCCAAACTGAGGTATTTCGATACAGGCATCCACCATATGAATAACCTTATCGCTTACACCAGTGACTTCGTTGCCGAATACTAAAGCAATATTTTCAGAAAGATCGGGAATATAATCCTCGAGAGCAATGCTTTCAGTGGCCTGTTCGACAGCAATTATTTTATATCCGGCATCCTTTAACTGATTTATTGCATCGCATGCATCAGCAAAATAATGCCATTTAACTGATTCAGTTGCACCAAGAGCCGACTTATTGATTTCCCGGTTTGGTGGTGTTGCCGTGATGCCACATAAATACAATTCCTTAATCCGGAAGGCATCGGAAGTGCGAAATATAGATCCGATGTTATGTTGGCTCCTGACATTATCCAGAATACATATTACAGGAAGTTTATCGAGATGAATAAATTTTTCGATGCTAATCCTGTTCAGTTCTTCCATACTTAGTTTGCGCATATACTTATAATATAACGCAAAATTAAGTCAATAATCGAAGCAGTAAAATTTAAAAATTATTAACACTGTGCCAGATCAGAGAAAAATCCAGCAAGATAATCCTATATTTGCCATAACAAATTTTTATAAAGGGGGAGTGAAAAAAGGCAAAGAAAAGGCAGATGTTGCGGTAACGCCACTTATGAAGCAATACAATACCATCAAGGCGAAATATCCTGATGCATTGTTATTGTTCAGGGTTGGTGATTTTTATGAGACTTTCGGATCGGATGCTATAAAGGCTTCAGATATCTTAGGCATCATACTTACGCGAAGGGCCAATGGTTCAGCATCTTATATTGAACTTGCAGGCTTCCCGCATCACTCGCTCGACACCTACCTTCCAAAACTGGTAAGAGCAGGTTACAGGGTGGCTATCTGCGATCAACTGGAAGATCCAAAACTAACAAAAACAATCGTGAAGCGAGGAGTTACCGAGTTGGTTACGCCGGGAGTTTCGTATAACGATAAAATTCTTGAAAATAAGGAAAATAATTTCCTTGCCTGTATTCACCTCTTACCAAAAGCTTCGGGGATTGCATTCCTGGATATCTCAACCGGAGAATTTTTACTTGCCCAGGGTTCAAATGATTACATTGAGAAACTCTTGCAGACCTTTCGCCCTTCAGAAGTTATTGTACAGAAAAACAAACGTCAGCAATTCATTGAATCTTTCGGTGATAAATATTATTTTTCATATTTCGATGAATGGGTTTTTACTCTTGAATTTACAAAGGATCTTCTGCTCAAACAATTTGGAACCGCATCACTGAAAGGATTTGGTATCAGCGAACTCGAAAACGGTGTAATTGCCGCAGGAATTGCATTGCATTACCTTTCCGAAACCCAACATGATAAGGTTCAGCATATCTGCAAAATTTCCCGTATCGAAGAAGATCATTTCGTCTGGCTTGACAAGTTCACGGTCCGGAACCTTGAGTTGCTTCAATCGCCCAACGATAATGCCAACACTCTTCTGTCAACTATCGACAATACGATTTCCCCGATGGGCTCCCGATTGCTCAGGCGCTGGATTTTACTTCCTTTAAAAGACCGTCTTCCGGTGAGCGAACGCCATGAAATTGTCGACTATTATCTGAAGAACGAAACTTTTACCGAACTGATTGAACAGCATATAAAAACCATAGGGGATCTTGAGCGACTGATATCAAAAGTGGCAGTCAGCAGGGTAAATCCTCGCGAAATATTACAGATACGGCGAGCCTTACAGGCATTAACACCAATAAAAAAAGCCTGCCTCAGTGCTTCGCACGAAACGCTAAATCATCTTGGGGAACAAATAAACCCCTGTGAGCTGATTGCTGATAAAATAGGGCAAACCCTTCAGGATGATCCCCCAACCATGATCTCGAAAGGACAGGTTATTGCAGCAGGTGTTTCGGAAGAGTTGGATAACCTGAGAAACCTGGCCTACTCGGGCAAAGATTATCTTGTAAAACTGCAACAACGAGAAATAGAGCGGACAGGCATCACTTCACTTAAGGTCAGCTTTAATAATGTTTTCGGATATTACCTGGAGGTTACCAATTCGCACAAGGATAAAGTTCCGCCCGAGTGGATGCGAAAACAAACCCTTGTGAATGCCGAGCGATATATCACCGAAGAGTTGAAGGAATATGAAGAGAAAATTCTTGGAGCCGAAGAGAAAATATTTGACATTGAAAACAGATTATATAACGAGTTAGTGCTTCACCTGGCTGAATATGTTCAACCGGTTCAGCTAAATTCGCAACTTATTGCCCGCCTCGACTGCCTGCTTTCATTTGCCCGTATTGCCAGAACAAACAGGTATGTTAGGCCGAAACTGAACGATTCCTATACTATTGAAATAAAAAACGGACGACATCCTGTAATTGAGAGACATTTGCCAAGCGGTGAGGAATATATTGCAAATGATGTATTACTGGATAATGACAACCAGCAGATTATTATTCTGACAGGTCCGAATATGTCAGGGAAATCTGCCTTACTCAGGCAAACTGCCCTGATTGTGCTGATGGCCCAGATTGGCAGCTTTGTGCCGGCGGATGAAGCCATTATCGGGATGGTGGACAAAATATTTACACGTGTAGGAGCTTCGGATAATATTACTTCAGGAGAATCGACCTTTATGGTTGAAATGAATGAAACTGCCAGTATTCTGAATAATATCTCGAACCGTAGTCTGATTTTGCTTGATGAAATAGGCCGCGGTACCAGCACGTACGATGGTATTTCAATTGCCAGGGCTATAGCGGAATATCTGCACGATCATCCGCTGTATCGTGCAAAGGTGTTGTTTGCAACGCACTATCACGAGCTGAATGAAATGACAACAAGCAAGTCGCGCATCCGTAATTTTCATGTGGCTGTTAAGGAAATAGGGAAGAAAGTAATATTTCTGCGGAAGCTTACACCGGGAGGCAGTGAGCATAGTTTCGGGATACATGTTGCCCGTATGGCAGGCATGCCCGGGAGTGTATTGCAAAGAGCAACTAACATTCTTACTCAACTCGAAAAAAAGCATGTAACTGATGATCAGGAAGGTGACACCGGAACAGCTAATAATGACAAAAAAGGTGAAGATATACAATTAAGTATTTTTCAGCTGGATGATCCTTTACTGGAACGCATACGCGATGACATCATGGGTTTGGATATTAATACTTTAACACCCGTTGAAGCCCTGATGAAACTGAATGAGATTAAAAATTTACTCAAAAAATATTAGAGAAATTTTTGGAATAAGAAAATGTGTGTATATTTGCACTCCCATTACGGTTAATACTGCGAAAGTAGCTCAGTTGGTAGAGCACGACCTTGCCAAGGTCGGGGTCGCGAGTTCGAGTCTCGTCTTTCGCTCTGCTTGTTAAGACCTCCTG
>JBBRCH010000031.1:0-45979 GCA_038204995.1 Bacteroidales bacterium
AAAAGCAATAATTAATCAAATATAAAAATCAACCACAGAAAAATTAATTGACTGACAAACAAACAAAATTGCTAATTTTGACAACACTTGATTGAACTCGTATAAAGACTAAAATCAATAGAGTAAATAAAATCGCTGATATTTATCGGGATGGACTATTATGAATTTCATATCGGTATTAACCTTCAAAGGTTTCATTAGATCGTTAGCCCAAAGAAAGGATTGATTGAAAGCAAAAAAGTTGCCCTCAACAGGCAACCTTTTTCATAAATCACATTTTTTGAACTATTTATTTCACGGAAGGAGCATCGAAATTGATCAGCAATGAAAACCGCAGGGTATGTTCCAGAGGATTTTTTGTTTCGAGCGGTATCAGGTAGGAAAAGTCAATGCCCAGGATATTGTAGCGGAACCCGGCTCCAAGGGTAAAGTATTTGCGGTTGCCTTTGTTCTTATCTTCATAGAAGAAACCGGCTCTTAAAGCAAACTGCTGAGCATACCAGTATTCCATACCGGCTGAGATATTTATCTCGCTCAATTCCTCACTGAATCCACCTGGTGCATCATAAAAGGAATGTATCATTCCGACAGGAACTGAAACATTAGGGTCCATTCCGCTAATGATGGTATCACCACTTCTGACAGCATTGGTAGGCACCAGCAATTTATTAAAATCAATCATAAACGACATCTGGTTATAGTCGTCCAGATCAAGAGTTAATGAAGGGCCGATTTTCAGGTTGGTAGGAATAAAATCTTTACGGGTATTATCGTCGCTATAGGATATCTTGGTGCCAATATTTGAAATGTTAACACCCCAGGAAAAATTGCCGCTTACCTTATCAAACTCTACAGGAAAACGCTGAAAAATAGAAACATCGGCAGCTACAGAGTTACCTGGTTTGGTTGCCTGTCCGCCCACATCCTGACCCTGGGTCAGATTTGAGTGAATATATCTTCCGGCTACGCCCATAGTAAGATTGGGGGTAAGGAAACGGGAGTAGGTAGCATCAATTGCAAATTCATTCGGGCGGTAATTCCCTACTGACCATCCGTTATTGTCGGTAAAATTAATATCACCCAGGTTGAAATAACGCAGTGACATAGCAACAACAGAATTGTTATCAATCCGTTTAAAAGCGCTCAGGTATGCCAGGTTAATATCATTGGTAAGACCTTTAAGCCATGGGCTATAAGAAATTCCAACACCCATATCTTTCTTAATAAAGGCATATTTTGCCGGGTTATAATGCATCGAATAAGCGTCCGGTTCAGAAGCCACACCGGCATCGCCCATGGAACCGCCACGGGCATCAGGCGATATACTTAAAAATGGAACAGCAGTTGTAATAGGATTAAACTGGCCGATATAATTATAAGGTGTTGCCTGAGATTGTGTTGCGCTGTATCCCGATTTTACTGAATACGGCTGAGCTTGTACCGCACTGATTGCCACTATAAACAGAAACAGGGTAAAGTAAGAATGTTTTCTAATTGTCATAAGCTTTTTAAAATAAAGTCACAAATTTGATTGTATTATTATCCGAGGTATTAACGATGTTTATGCGATGTTATTGCATCAGAGTTTGATTTTTCTACACAATGCAAAATAAACCGGATTTTAACAGGATTGGATTGTTTGTAGGTTCTGAAGATGTCTTTTTTTATGAGATTTTCGCTTCTTAATTGTGTGATAGGAGGGTGAAATTTATTATGAATTGTGGATACAGATTTTAAAACTGCAACAGCACTATTTTTAATATTAATATCCTTCGAAATTAGCGCAACTTTATCAGTCTGGCAGCTTTAACCGTTTCGGAACTGCCATTTTTCACCCTGATACTTAGCAGGTAAACACCGGGAGGAACGGTGGAACCAGATACGTTACGTCCATCCCAGTTTAATGTTCCGCCTTTATAACCTTGCGACAATAAAAGTTTGGAATCGGTTGTGCTAACCAACGATCCGTTAATGTTAAATACTTCAAGATAGGCTTGAATAGGAGTATCGAAAAGGTTGACATTAAAATCTACTTTTACCTCATTGCTGAAAGGATTCGGATACACATTCATATCAGTAACAGTGATCTGCTGATTTTTGGATACAGTAAATGTGATTGTAGCTTCTGATGAATTATTGAATACATCCCAGGCTTTAAGAGTGAGCGTATGAGATCCCTCCGCAAGTTGTGAAAATTTATAGTTTACAACCCCCGAACGATAGCTATCGAGATCGGCACTGTAAAAGCTGTTCAGCATTACTGAGGCTGAATTGTCACCGTCGATAGTAGCAACAATGTCATGGCCAATTGCATTACTGATGGTGTTAATACCACTTTCATCACTCAACTGGGCTATCAGCAAGGGTGAGTCTCCGGTTCTTCCCCCGCTTTTAAAATTGGTATTATCAATAAATAAGGATATCTGCGGACCCGCATTATCACTGCTTTCATTTCCCGAACCTCCGATGACAAGTTGTTTGCAATAGCCATTTGCATCGGTCGTCCCGTCATGAGCATAATAGGAAATTTTACCGAAACCATAACTGTAATCAATATCACGGGGAACTATGAAATTAACAGTAAAATCTCCGTTAGTTACAGTTGCCCTTCCCTGGTAGATATAATTATCCTGAACGGTAAATTTGTCAGGCCAGTCCCCCGGTTCGGAGCCTAATGTGGTGAGTGTACGGGGTTTATCAAATACTTTTACGTCCATGATTCCATTAAATCCGGAAAGTTTATTGCCGGATTCATCGGCAACAATGCCTTTGATCTCAACTGGGGTCATAGCGGCGATTGTATCAGGGAGCTGGCCTAAATCCTGACCGTTAATCTGGGTAGTGATCACATTGTATTTCGGATAAGCAAGCCGTAAAGCCGGATCGCCGAGTAAAACGAAGTTACGGATGAGTGAAGCATCATTGCCGCCGATTTTATTTTTCGAATAGGCAATAACATCGCCAAAACGGGGATATTGCCCGCTAATTTTCGAGAAGAGAGTGTCGTAAAAATACAATGTCAGGCCGATATTGGTACCGGCATTTGCTAAGCGCGTAGTTGTGAACAAGGCAATGCCACCGCCAAGTGGATTCAAAAACACATGTTCTCCGGCCGACACTCGAGCAGGGTCATCATACCGGCTGAATTCGCATGTAGCCGTCATAAATACAGGCATATTGTTGTAATTGGTCCAGGCATCGATTTCGCGAACCGAAAGAATGCTTTCGTCAGCCCAGCCAGTCTCCCCGCCATGACCGGTATAGCTCAGGACCAGGACACCATTTTCAACATTTGATTTTATAGCTGCATTTACATCAGGGCATCGCTGTCCACTTGGAGTCGAAATCTGTTTGAATGCATCAAGGTAAATTTTATTCACATTATAAATCGGAGCAATTGCATCAACCAACGGAAAGATTTGTTTCTCAACCTGTCTGAAGTGGGTATTTCCGTTCCCGTCGTCAGAAACAAAACATAACTTATTACGCCAATCTGTCAAAGAAGCCTCGCTGTTGCCGGCGTAGAAAATACTTTTATCAACTGCTACCTTTGCCTGATCAGGTGTACTGACAGGGAAGCGGCCGATGCCGATATCAATCAGTCCTACAGCATCATTTCCTTCATTCGGATCGAGTATCCCAAAGAAATCATCACTAGCATAGGAGTAAACTGAATTGAGTGATTCCTTGGTCTGAAAAGTAAGCACCCTGTTGGTATTTGACGGAACCCGGTCTTTATAATCAAAGGAACCATCACCGAAAAGCAGGAGATACTGAAGTTTGTTACCCGCGTCGGACCTGTTATACAACATGCCGGCAAAATCGCGTATCGCAACAATATCAGGCGATCCCGACGAAAATTCGTTATACACCTGTTCGTTGGTTGCTACGGTCACTTTCATTCCATCAACAATACGATGATGAGCGGCAAGCCGGTTAGCCTCATCCAGGTAATCTTTATGCGTAATGATAAGCAGATCGGCTGATGCAATTCCGTGTAAATCCTGGTCGATCACTTTTTCGGTGAATGTCGGCGTGAGAAACGATGTATTATCCCAGGCAACAAATTGCCGGAGGGAGTCCGTATTTAATACGAACCTGCTAACACCACCCTGGATATGGTCAGCTGTAATCCGGTTAACTTTAGCCGGGTCCGTTACTTCCCATATAGTGACATTTGCTGATGAACCCTGGAGAAGGAATTCAGAAACGAAACCTGGCATTACAGAGTATGGATCGGCAAAAGCCATCTGACCGCCAGTAAAATTCAGGTCACGTGGTATATTCAATTCGACCCAGTCGAGCCAGCCGATGGCATTTCCGGTACCATTATATTGGAATGACACTTTGATTTTATCATTATCAGGGAAAAAACTTTTTGTTTCTGTGCGGTCGGTCGCATAATTGTAGTTTCCGAAGGCGCTGCAGGCAGGTTCAGAAACCTTGGTCCCGTTTACCTTCACAGTAAAGCTGGCAACTGTCGAAGCCCTCGAAGTAACCCTGTAACGAATCCATGATTGTTTACCCTGTATTAAATTTGGAAAGGTAAATTCAGGAAGTTCAAAAACCTGGGTTGACGGGTCCATCCTTTCCCCTACCCATTCTTTACCTGAGTTGATAAAATTAAGCTTGTCCTTTTCGTAAAAGATGCCTTCGGTGAAACTGGAGCAGGTATAATTCGGTGTGAGTGACGACTGTTGCTGATCTCCTATTCTTAATCCGGCGCTTCCGTCAAAATTCAGGAAATAATACGTGAAATCGGAATAAAGGTTTAGTGAATGCTCAAATTTGTGTGAGGTTTTATTGTAAAATATCGTATTGGGTGCCGTACCATAAAAAAGCATATAATCTCCCGGTGCAAATACATTCGGATTTGCACTCACAACCTGGATCTGATTCTCGTCGAGATCATCGTAACGAGGGATGCTGTTCGCCTCGGGCAGCATGCCTCCTCCATTTCCAAACAATCTGATGTGAGCCGGGTTCACTGTTGCCATATCAACACCCATGGCCTGAATTTCTGAATAGGTAAGCTTATAAACACCTGTTTTATCAAGTTGGATTTTATACCAGTTACCTTGCGCGAGCACCGAATGCGGTGCATATGTTTTTGACTTCAGGGATTCAGTTGATTTGGCAGGAATATAAATAAGGTCGAGGGTAAACGATTTGAGACGCATGATTCCGCCATCAGGGTTAATAACCAAAGGTACAAGCGTAAGCATGGCCATGTTCACCCCTCTTTCGGTGCCGGTTTCGATCAAAGGCGTTAATGTTTCGTCAGGTTGCAGGGTATAAGTGAGAGAATTGATCTGTTCAGCAGCAACAGGCTCCCATTCGGTATGAGATACTAAAATGTCACAGCTTCCGATATTGGCAGGCAGGGTAAACTTTTCGAAGTATTCGGGTGTATAATTTTTTGCGGGGTTATTTGACAATCCGTCAGCATAGAGTGCCTTTACATTTTCGTAATCGATACCTTGAATATTCTGAGCTCCTTTCCAGTCAATTATCACTTTTTTTTGAATTCCCTGGCCTAAAAGCAAAGTCTGAGTCAGCAATATGATGAAAGCTGTTGCGAATAATTTCCTATTTATTTTCATACTATTTTCAATATGAATGAATTACTTGTTGTAGATCAATTTACCTGATGTCCTTGAGAAAAGTCCGTTTGAAGTACGGACGATGAGATTGTAAACATATATACCCGCGGGAACTTTACTTCCCTGCTGTCCATATCCATCCCAGCGCACCGGTGTACTTACTGAACCACTCTGCATGCTGGTTTGTTCAATCACCCTCACCAGTTTACCTGACATGGAATAAATCTCAGCATGTATGGCAAACTCTACATTTTGCTGATTATGTTCAAACACGATATCAGTGTAATCATTAAAAGGATTCGGATAATTATAGGTGTTGGAGATAACAAAGTCACCTGAAGAATGCACTGTAAAATGGATTTCGGATTCAGATGAATTGTTAAAGACATCCCAAACCTTAACGATTATGGTATGATCACCGGGAGCAAGCATCGAGAAAGGGAACCAGATATACCCGCTTTTAAATGTATTGATATCCGATTCGTAAAAATCATTAAGAATATAGGGATCAGCATAATTGTCATCTAATACGGCAGTGATATCATGACCAATACCATTTCCAATCGTATTAATTCCGTTTTCATCGCTTACGATTGCAAGCAGCCTGGCGTTTTGGTCGGTGATGCCACCATCGCGGAAACGCAGGTTGTTCATATACAAGCTTATTTTGGGACCCTGGTTATCGCTTACCTCCGGCTCGGATGAGCCTCCTACAATACAATTAGTATAGGAACCGCTTGCATCGCGTGTTCCGTCGGAGGCATAATAACTTATTTTTCCGGTATCGAAACGATAGGAAATATCTTTGGGCACTATAAATGTGAAAGTGAACTTCCCGCCTTCGACCAGTACCTTACCTTTATAAAGCAGATTCTTACGAAGCCTGAACGAATATACCGAACCACCATCGTTGGCAAGAGTTTTGAGTATAACCGACTTATCGAATACCGATGGATAAACAGTACCGTTAAAATCGGAAACCAAATCTCCCTTTTCGTCCGTTATCATACCTTCGATAACAACTTCCATATAAGCCTTCAACGTATCAGGACTGCTGCCCGGGACACGACCGTTTACAGAAGTAGTAACTACATTTAATGATGGAAAAGCAATCTGTAATGCCGGGTCTCCGAGAAGAACATATTTACGTCCGTTTTCGTTTGAGCCTTTGTCGCGCTTGGAGTTCATAATAATATCTCCCATCCTGAGTCTTTTCCCCTCAGGCTTACTCAGCGCATACTGGTAGAATTTTTTATTCAACTCGAAGTTAGGAGTGCCATAGGTAGGCCTGGTAGTGGTAAACAATGCAATGCCTCCTCCTTTAGGATTGGTAAGCACCATTTCGCCTGCTGCTTGTCGCCCGGGATCATCAAAGCGGCTGAATTCACATGTGGCGGTGACAAAAACCGGCATATTATCGAAATTTGACCAATTGTTAATCTCTGCAACAGTAAGCACTTCTTCATGGGCCCAGCCTGTTTCGCCACCATGGCCTGTATAATTTAAAATTAGGCTTCCTTTTTCGACACGCTGGGTTATTGCCTTGTTTACATCAGGATAACGGTTGCCTCCGGGAGCAGCAATCTGAACATAAGAGTCAAGATATATCTTATCAAGGTTAATATCCGGGAAATTATTTTCAATATTTACAGCCATTTGCTCAGACTGGTCAATATGATCATTCAGATCTTCATCATCAGCTACAAATGTGATAATGTTGCGCCAGTCGCCAAGGGTCGCATCCGCTGGAACTGAATAATGAATTATTTTATCAACAGCCTGTTCAGCTTCAACTGCTGTTTTAACAGGCAAGCGTCCTATGCCGATATCAATTACATCAGCATACGAAAGGCCTTCGTTATCGTCGAGCGTACCATAATAATCATCGGAAACAAGCGAACTTATAGGACTATATGATTCGGGCGACTGCCAGGATGGAACGAAGTTGGTATTCGAAGCTATCTTATCTTTATAATCGTATGAAGCGTCACCAAAAAGGAGAAGATATTTCGGCATATTCACTTCAGAAGCTTTGTCATAAAGCATTTTCATAAAATCACGAATGGCCGTAATATCAGTTGTACCTGTTGAAAATTCGTTGTAAATAGTTACCGGATCAAGAACCAGGACATCAAGATCTGATTTTGAAGCATGAAATTCAGCAAGCCGGATAGCCTGTTTCATAAACACCTGAGGTGCAATAATTATGAGATCGGCTCCTGCAGAGGCATGCAGGTTTTGATTCTGTATTTTTTGAACAAAGCGTGGTTTTAATAACTTGCTTTCGTCAAAGGCGATGAATTGCCTGAGGGTATCGGACGAAACCTTGAAGACCAGGTCATTAGCCTCAGTTCTGGTTTCCATAAGGTATGATTGCAGAGGATCGGTCACTTCCCAAACCTTGGCTTTTCCGGCAGCATCGCGAACCCTGTATAACGAAAATTTTCCGGCACCCCATGAAAGCCCGTCGCGAAAATCAAGTTGCCCGTTCACGAATCTTAAATCGCAGCGGGCATTTAAATCTAATAAATCAAGATAACCTGCTGCAGTGGGAGAAGTTTTATTGTACTTTACATCAATTTTCAGGGGTAACGATACGGATTGAACTGTTTTATACGCGGTAGCGCCTGAAGCTACAGGACTGTTGGAATAAGTAGATATCGGCGAATGAACTGCTGTCCACGACTGTCCACCGATTGTAAATTCGAATGAACTGGCATTTACAGATTTTGCAGCTGTTACTGAACGAACTTTAACTTCACCCCCTGGTGCCAGTGCAGGAAGTTCAAAAGTATATGACCTGTTTGGAATCACATCGAAAATCTGTGCAAACCACTGCCTTCCTGATTTGATAAGATTCAGGTTGTTTTCATCATACGTTGTATAATAATCATAGGAATCAACAATATCCGTTTCTGAAACAGAAGAACTTTTTTTCACGGGAACCCGCTTACCTGCACCCCTGTCGGTACTCAGGAAATAACAGATTGTATCCGCATATAGATGCGTGGTATGTTCCCACATCAGATGCGAACTGTTGTATTGCCATGTAACGGGTCCCTGTGCATAAAACAGTATCTGGTCTCCCTGATCAAAGGAGCCATCGCCCTGGCCAGTGACTTCAGTTGCGATTTCGGGAAGATCGTCGGCGCGCGACTGTGAGTTAGCTTCGGGAAGCATGGTGCCACCTCTTCCGAAGATGCCTATTTTTGATGGATTAAGTGTGGCCGGGTTAATTCCCATCGAAACAAGGTCGTTATACTCAAGTTTATAAATACCGGTTTGTGTAACAGCTAGTTTATACCAGTTACCCTGCGAAAGAACCGAATTTACAGCATACGTTCTGGATGAACTTTCCGAAGGAGCATCCTTTTCAGCAAACTGAAGCCTGAATGATACCAGTTTCAGAATCTGGTTGGTAGTGGTATCCTTAATGAAGGGTAGAATTTCAACATTTACTCCTCTTTGTTTACGGCTCATAACCGATTTTGCAGTCAATACTAATTCGGACCCGGGAGTTTCCCCTGTTGCCCCTATTAAAATCAGTTCCTCATTATTCAACGGCTTATAAATGCAATTATCAATGCTTACTTGCTCAGAATACGTATCGGAAAAGAATGTTTCGCTCCATACAGGCAGAGAATTCATAGTGGAGTAATTTGCACCTTCGAATGAAATATTTTTAACAATACTATCATTAATATTGAAAACAGCAGGCTTACCCCAAAGGATGGAACGGCTTTCGAACTGATACTGTGCCATCGAAAGCACAGGAAACAGTAAAGCAATAAAAAGCAGGCTGATATATATATTTATTCTGTTCACCAAATCAGTATTCTTTAAACCATTAAGCACAGGTATACAACAAATAAAGGGCTGTTTCGTTTTGAAAAGGTTGTCTTAAAAATTATAATATAAATAAAATGTATTCATTAAAGACTAGTGTAGATTTAAACGGTAAAATCATTTCATTATTGCAACGGATAAGATATTTTACGAAAACAAGACAAATCAGCAATTTATTTTGTAATATTGTCATCATAAATCTATGCATACGAAAGCGGCAATTATATTCATTCTGTCAGGTTTAATACTTTCCTTTACAAGTGTATCGGGACAGGATCTGGCATTTTCGCAGTTTTATGCCAATCCGGTTTATCTTAATCCGGCCCTGGCAGGGAACAAGATATGCCCCAGGATAACACTAAATTATCGTAATCAGTATCCTGCTTTGGGAAGGCATTATGTTTCCTACAGTGCTGGAGGTGATATGTTTGTAAATGCGATTTCAGGAGGAGTTGCAGTGCTTGCTACTACAGATATGACCGGTCCCCTGGCATCATTTTCGGGGAGTGCCGTATATTCTTACCGATTGAAGGTGAGTAACAAAATTATAATGAATGCTGCTTTTCAGGCAGGATATTTTCAATACCGGATGAATTGGGAAAAATTTATTTTTGAGGATATGATCGTTCCCGGTACAGGTGAAATAATATCAGGCAACGAAGTGCAGCCCGAAAGACTGCATGTCGGGGATGTTGATTTTTCAACCGGTTTTGTAGTTGGATATAATGAAAGACTTTATATGGGAGCTGCATTTCATCATATTACAATGCCCGATCTTTCATTTTACACAGGTAATACCAGCCGCCTGGATATGAGGATTACCGTGCATGCCGGTGCTTTGTTTGATCTTCAGGAGGGTATCAGCGGCAGTGAGAACGAAAAACTCTCCTTCTCGCCGAACATAGTTTATATGCAGCAAGGGCAATTTCATCAGTTAAATGGCGGGATGTATGTGAATTTCTATCCGTTTGTTTCCGGTTTATGGCTGCGACACAACTTTGAGAATCCTGATGCTGTGATATTATCGTTGGGATTTCAGCAACCTGAGTTTAAAATAGGATATAGTTTTGACTTTACATTATCCAAAATTGGAATGGCTTCAGGAGGTGCTCATGAAGTTTCTTTCGTGTGGTTATTACCCTGTCCCAAAAAAGAATTTAAGTACAAGGCAATAAAATGCCCCAGTTTTTAGTTAATACCCAAACAAACCATTAAAAGAGATGGCTAACTACGGCAAATTAGCAGCAAAAATTTTGTTTGCAGCAACAATTGCACTTCTGGTTTCTTGCAAGAGTAAGGAAACATCGCGCACCACAGGTTGGAAATACAATGATCCAAAGAACGGTGGTTTCGAAGTAGCAGATTATCAGGAACCAATTACAGGCCCCGGCCTCGTATTTATTGAAGGTGGTACCTTTACCATGGGTAGGATTAGTGATGACCCTATGTATGAATGGAATAATATTCCCCGCAGGGTTACGATTCCAAGTTTTTATATGGATGAAACTGAAGTTGCCAACCTGGATTATACTGAATACCTGTACTGGCTTAACCGTGTGTTCGGAACAAGCTATCCCGAAGTCTACCGTAAAGCTCTGCCGGATACACTTGTCTGGCGTGAAAAACTCGGATATAACGAACCGCTGGTTGAAACGTACCTCCGACATCCTGCATACAGAAACTACCCGGTTGTAGGTGTAAGTTGGAACCAGGCCACAGATTATTGTCTTTGGCGTACCGACCGGGTAAACGAAATGCTGCTTGTTCAATGGGGTGTTCTTGACCTTGATCCGGCTCAAAAAGACGAAAATAACTTTAACACCGAAGCTTACCTTGCCGGTCAATACACCGGCCTGGTTAATAAGCCAATGCGTGACCTTAATCCAAATGGTACAGGCGAACGGAGAGTGCGTCTCGAAGATGGTATCCTCCTGCCAAAATACAGGCTGCCAACCGAGGCTGAATGGGAGTTTGCTGCCTATGGGCTCATCGGGAACACACATTTCGAACGTGTGGTTGAGCGCAGGATATATCCGTGGAACGGAACCATTCTTCGTACCGATGATAAAAAATTCTATGGCAGCTATGTTGCCAATTTCAAACGTGGCCGCGGCGACTATATGGGAGTAGCCGGCAACTTAAATGATGGTGCCGAAATTCCTGCCGAAGTAGGATCCTACTGGCCAAATGATTACGGCCTTTATAACATGGCCGGAAATGTTGCGGAGTGGGTTATGGATGTTTATCGTCCCCTGAGTTTCGAAGATGTAAATGACTTTGCTCCTTTCCGTGGAAATACTTTCGAAACCCGCGTAACGGATGCCGAAGGATATCTTGTTCCAAAAGACAGCCTTGGCCGTATAAAATACCGCGAGGTAACCGAAGAGGAAGCTATGGGCCGTTTCAACTACCGTAAAGCGGATAACATCAACTACCTCGATGGAGATTATCAGTCGTTGGCAGGAGTTGACTGGCTGACACCAACCGAGGATGGAAATACAACCAATAAAATGTATGATTATGGAATTACTTCCTTAATCAGCGACAGGGCAAGAGTATTTAAAGGCGGCTCATGGCGCGACCCGGCATTTTACCTCAGCCCGGCTGCACGTCGTTCGCTTGATGAAGGAATGTCGACCAATTACATTGGTTTCCGTTGTGCAATGGGCCGTGTAGGCAGTTCATCCCCCCAGAAAAAATAATACACATATTGTTTATAAAAAAACCCATCCCTTGTACGGATGGGTTTTTTATTTTAAGTAATTTGCATAATTAATACTAGCAAAGGAGCATGTACACACCGGTTACAGAATTATATTCTATCTACCTGAATCACAGTACAATATCAACTGACTCGCGGCAGATCGTGCCCGGCTGTCTCTTTTTTGCACTTAAAGGCGATACTTTCGATGGTAACCAATACGCCAAAGTTGCTTTGGAAGCCGGAGCAGCCTATGCCGTAATTGATGATCCATCCTTTGATGACAATCGGACCCTGTTGGTAGTTGATGTGCTCGACGCGCTCCAGCAGCTTGCACGTATGCATCGCCGGAAATTTAATATTCCGGTTATTGCCATTACAGGCAGCAATGGAAAAACAACAACCAAAGAACTGATAAACGCGGTACTTTGCCAACAATTTAAAATTACAGCTACCAAAGGAAACCTCAACAATCATATAGGCGTACCGCTAACTTTGCTAAGTATTACTGATGATACCCAAATGGCTATAATCGAAATGGGTGCCAATCACCAGGGTGAAATCGCACAGCTATGCCACATTGCAGAGCCGACTTATGGCATGATTACAAATATTGGCAAGGCACACCTGGGTGGTTTTGGTGGTTATGAAGGGGTAATAAAAGCAAAAAGTGAGCTCTACACCTGGCTCCGGATGTCAGGGGGATTTATTTTTGTAAATTCCGGCAATCCATTGCTGATGAATCTTTCAAACGGGATGAACAGGATATTATACGGCAATTCCGATGGCTTGCATACCTGGGGAACTTTAAGGGAAAATACTGCTACACTTGAAATAGAGTGGCATTCAGGCGCTGGCATCATTCCGGTTGAAACCAACCTGGCAGGAAATTACAATTTCGAAAATGTGCTGTCTGCCATTTGTGTCGGTACGTTCTTTAAAGTTACACCATCTTCTATCCGTTTGGCTATCAGCACCTACTACCCATCGAACAGTCGTTCGCAGGCATTAAAAACAGACCGGAATTCAATAATTCTTGATGCTTACAATGCCAATCCTACCAGTATGCAGGCAGCAATAGAGAATTTCACGCTGATGAAAGCACAGAATAAAATGGTGATACTGGGCGATATGCTTGAACTTGGTGACGAAAGCCTTGCTGAACATCAGGCAATCGTAAATCTCGTTAACGAGTCCGGATTCGGGATGGTTCTATTGGTTGGTCCTGATTTTATGCAAGTTGCCATAGGGAAATACCTTTCTTTTTCAACATCCGAAGACGCACGTGACTGGTTAATGGATCATCAGATTCAGGATTTTACCATACTTGTAAAAGGCTCGCGGGGGATAAAGATGGAAAAAGTACTGGATGCTTTATAAATAAACTGGTTATAAATTCGTCTGTTTAATTCAAAAATAATTTTCGTATGAGAATTGGGATAATCATCGAGACAAAGGATTACGAAAAAGCCTGGAATGCTTTTCGTTTTGCTGTATCTGCCAGAAAGCAAGCTCATGATGTAAAAATATTCCTGATGGGAGAAGGTGTGGAATGCGAAGGAATGACTCATGAAAAATACAATATCGACTCACAGTTACAACTGTTTGTTTCGAACGGCGGTGTAATATTGGCCTGCGGCACCTGCCTGAAGTCGAGGCATTTAAACGGCACTGATTCATGTCCTCTATCAAGTATGGTTGACTGTGTTGACATGGTCACCTGGGCTGACAGGGTTGTTACATTCTAAAAAACTTTCTTGTTGTAAATGGAAAAATTCATGATTATCGGGATTATGTCAGGCACTTCGCTTGACGGAGTGGACCTTGCTCATTGTACGTTTGAAGAAACCAGCGAGGGTTATAGCTTTGAACTAGGCGCCTGTGAAACTATTCCCTATTCGGAATCATGGCTGAAGCGGTTAAAAACATTACCGGAATCATCATCACTTGTGTATGCTGAAACCCACACTGCTTATGGGAAATACCTTGGTGAACTTGTCAGGGATTTTTTGAGACATAATCAACTGGAGGCCGATTTCGTTGCAAGTCACGGGCATACTATTTTCCATAATCCTGCAAAAAAACACACAGCCCAAATTGGTGAAGGCGCGGCCCTTGCTTCGGGATGCGGATTGCCGGTTGTATGCGATTTCCGCACGGGTGATGTGGCTGCCGGCGGCCAGGGTGCTCCACTGGTACCTATTGGCGACCAGGTTCTATTCTCACGCTATGATTATTGTCTGAACCTGGGTGGATTTGCAAATATTTCAATGCAAAAAAATGAAAGTCGGATTGCTTTTGATATTGCACCGGCCAATTTTATTTTGAATTACATTGCAAACAAAATCGGGAAACCTTATGATAAAAATGGAGAGATGGCAGCTGCCGGACAAATCAGGAATGAATTTCTGGCAGAATTAAACAAACTGGATTATTATCAGCTTCCACCTCCAAAATCGTTGGGAAGAGAATGGATTGAAAATAAAATACTACCCTTGTTGACTAAAATTGATATCAGTGCTGAAGATGCTGCCAGTACATTTTGCGAGCATGTAGCTATACAGATTGCAGCCTGTGTTTTAAATGACTCACAAAAAAAGATGCTTGTAACCGGGGGCGGAGCTTTCAACACCTTCCTGCTTAAGCGAATAGAAGCCTATACATCAGTTAAATTAATCATCCCGGATCAAAAAACCATAAATTATAAGGAAGCGCTGGTATTTGCGTTTCTGGGGTTGCTACGGATGCAGCAAAAGCCTAATTGCCTTTCATCGGTTACCGGAGCAACACATGATGTTTCCGGAGGAGCGGTATACTTACCCTGATTTTAAAGTGTATGTAGCACATTCGATTTTATGAATATCTGTGTTAGATTATGTAATTGATTTTATCTACTTTTGCGCCTGCAAAAAAAAATATGAGTTAATTAAAATTATCCCTGTCCAATTCAGCCTCATTAACGTTTGATAAAAAGCTCCTTATGAAATTCAACAAATACGCATTGATTGCAGTGATCACAGTTATTTTAATGTTAATGCCTGTTTTTACTTTTGCTGCTGTTCCTTCGGCAATACCACTGATATTCGGAATCAGGGTTGAATTCATTATTTTTGCGCTAACGCTTGCTGGTGTAGCAGTGTTTCATCACAGAACAATGTATGTTGCCTTAACGGGCTTAGTAACCCTGCTCATTCTAAAATACCTTTTCCTTCCCGATTTTTCATTTATTGAACATTTGACCGGTACTGCCGACAAGGATGGTGAATGGCGAATACTTTTAAACCTGGCCGGCTTGTTATTTGGTTTTGGAATACTGGCCAAGATTTTCGAAGAGTCAGGCGTACCTGATAAACTCCCGGACATACTGCCTGATGACTGGAAAGGCGGCTTTGTACTTTTAATCCTTGTTTTCTTTCTTTCAAGTTTCCTCGATAATATCGCTGCAGCCATGATAGGTGGCACTGTAGCAGTCGTCGTATTTAAAGGCAAAGTGCACCTAGGTTATCTGGCAGGCATTGTTGCTGCAAGTAATGCCGGTGGAGCAGGATCGGTAGTCGGCGATACTACCACCACCCTTATGTGGATTGACGGGGTAAACCCTCTTGATGTAACCCATGCTTATATTGCCTCATTAGCAGCATTAATTATATTCGGTATCCCTGCTTCAATTATTCAGGATCGTTATCACCGCATTCAGAAAGATGCCAGCAAGAAGGTAAAAATTGATTCTGTTAAGATTGTGATAGTTGCCTTAATACTTGCAGGGGCAATACTTACCAATTATTTCCTCGATTTCCCTGCTTTAGGTGTATGGATTGCTATAATAATAGGCTCCTTTATACGAAAAGCACCATGGAATGAAATTCCAAAATCAACACAAGGAACAATTTTCCTGATATCATTGGTAACGTGCGCATCACTCATGCCTGTTGAAGAACTTCCTCCGGCCTCGTGGCAATCTGCCTTCTCGCTGGGTTTTGTATCAGCTGTATTCGATAATATCCCTTTAACCAAACTTTGCCTCGACCAGGGTGGTTACGACTGGGGAGTACTTGCCTATGCGGTAGGATTTGGAGGTTCAATGATATGGTTCGGTTCGTCAGCCGGCGTTGCACTTTCAAACATATTTCCCGAAATGCGTTCGGTTGTTGACTATGTCAAATCCGGGTGGTTTGTGATAGTTGCATACATCATCGGTTTTTTCATCATGCTTGGCGTTGTTGGCTGGCATCCGCATGCACCTCACCGAAAAAATAAAAATGAAGTAAAGATTGAGGAAACGATTGGTCCCGCAGTGACTCATTAAAGCGATTCCCCCTACTAGCAGAAACTTACCGGTTTGTAGTTTTTTCGATTGTTTTACTTTGATATTTCGTAATGAAAAAAAGTAAATCATTCCGGCATAATGCACTTTCATTTGCAGGTGTAGTTATCACAATGGGTATCGTTTTTGGGGATATCGGTACTTCTCCATTATATGTAATGAAAGCCATATTATCCGGATCAAGGGGTACTATCGAACCGGATTTTATCCTCGGAGCTGTTTCGTGTATTATCTGGACCCTGACTTTACAAACCACAGTGAAATATGTTATAATTACATTACGGGCCGACAACAAAGGTGAAGGTGGAATTATGGCCTTGTATGCGCTCGTACGTAAGAGAAAAAAATGGTTGTTTGCCCTGGCCATTATTGGAGGAAGCACATTATTGGCGGATGGCATTATAACTCCGTCCATTACCATAGTTTCTGCCGTCGAAGGACTGCATTTACAATTTCCCGGAATACAGGTACTGCCAATCGCACTCATGCTTATAACTGCATTGTTCCTGGTTCAGCAGTTTGGCACTTCAGCAATAGGGAAATCCTTTGGACCCATGATGTTGGTATGGTTCAGTATGCTGGCAATTTTGGGTTTCATTCAGCTTATTCAGTTCCCTGTAATGTTGAAAGCATTTAATCCATATTATGCAGTCTATTTGCTATACCATTATCCACATGGGTTTTTATTACTGGGAGCCATATTTTTATGCACAACCGGGGCTGAAGCATTATATTCTGATCTCGGTCATTGCGGAATAGGTAATATCCGGGTAAGCTGGATTTTTGTTAAAACCAGTCTGGTCATAAATTATCTTGGTCAGGGAGCATGGATACTGATGCAGCATAGAGAAGGGATTACATTACCCAATCCATTTTTTGGTATTATGCCGTTATGGTTCCTGCCATTGGGCGTATTAATTGCAACAGCAGCTGCCATTATCGCCAGCCAGGCACTTATTAGTGGTTCTTATACCATTATCAGTGAAGCCATTCAGCTCAACTTCTGGCCTAAAGTACGTGTTACTTATCCTACAGCACGTAAAGGACAAATGTATATTTCCTCAATAAACTGGTTCCTCTTTGTGGCTTGCGTTGCGGTAATCCTTATATTCCAGAGTTCCTCAAACATGGAAGCAGCCTATGGTCTGGCTATTACCATCACCATGCTGATGACGACTTTTCTGATGGTGTTTTACCTGGTGAAAATAAAACGGCCCACATGGATGATATCGATGTTTATCATAGTTTACCTCACTATTGAAGGCACATTTCTTGCAGCTAACCTTGCAAAATTCATTCATGGAGGGTGGTTCACCATACTGCTTGCCGGACTCATTGCCTTTATAATGTATACCTGGCAGAGAGGCAGGCGGATAAAGAACCAGTTTACAAGATTCGTACAAATTGAAGAATACATTCAAACTATAAAAGACATTAGTACTGACAAAACCATTCAAAAGTACGCCACGAATCTGGTTTATATCACGCACGCTGATTACGCTACCGATATTGAAACCAAGATAATTTATTCCATATTCAATAAAAAGCCTAAGCGAGCTGACACGTATTGGCTCCTGCATGTCCATATTACTGATGAACCACATACCATGGAATACTCTGTTGATAAAATTATTCCGGGAGTGCTTGTGAGGGTTGAATTCAGGCTTGGGTTTAAAGTTCAGCCCCGTATTAATTTGTTTTTCAAACATGTGCTTGAGGAACTGGTAGCCAAAAAGGAAATTGATCTCAAATCAGGATACCCTTCATTACGCAAGCATAATATTCCTGCTGACTTTCATTATATTATCATAAGGCGGATACAAAATTATGATTTCGACTTTCCGGCTTTTGAGCAGTTTATTATGGATGTGTATGGCTGGCTCACTAAAATGTCGACCTCCGATGTAAGAGCTTATGGTCTCGATACAAGTAATGTAATAGAGGAAAAAGTTCCTTTCGTGATTGAAACCGGTAAAAGGAATATTTTAAAGCGGGTTTAAGTTCCCGTTAATAATAATATCCTTTTTTTTTAGTTACTATTAACAAAGTACTGTTTGTAAGTACATACAATTTCAACCGCAAGATATTACGAACTGTAATACCTTTATACTGAAAAAATTTCATTTATGATCAACGGAGTAATTCTTCAGATTGTGCAGACCACAGGTGCTGCATACGACACTGTAAACCAAGCGCTTACTGGCATCCCCCAACCAGCAAAAGCCTCAGAAATCACTCTTTCAATCTGGGATCTAACGCTGAAAGGGGGGCCGATCATGATTCCGATCGCCCTTTTATCCATATTAGGAATCTATATTTTTATAGAAAGGTATATTATTATCGGGCGGGCCTCAAAGGAAGATTCAAATTTTATGAATAATATCCGCGATTTTATGCATAACGGACGATTAGATTCAGCATTGTCGCTCTGCCGAAATAACAATACGCCTATTGCCCGAATGATTGAGAAAGGATTGAACCGCCTGGGCAGGCCGTTAGGCGACATCAATGCGGCCATCGAAAACGTGGGTTCGCTGGAAGTAGCAAAACTTGAAAAGAATATTTCACTGCTTGCAACCGTTTCGGGAGCTGCCCCAATGTTGGGATTTCTTGGCACTGTAACCGGTATGGTGAAGGCATTCTACGATATGTCGATGGCCGGGAATAACCTCGACATTCAACTGCTGTCAAGTGGTATTTACCAGGCTATGGTTACTACCGTAGCTGGCCTGATAGTAGGTATTATTGCTTACTTTTGTTACAACATACTTGTCGCGAGAGTGCAGAAAATTGTTTTCACGCTTCAGTTCAGGGCCTCTGAATTTATGGACCTGCTTCATGAACCAGCAAAATAATATTTTCGTTTCGCAAATACCATTGATTAAAACACTCCATTCATGGCTATAAAGTCCCAAAATAAAATGAGTACCGAATTTAGTACGGCATCTATGTCGGACCTGGTATTCCTGTTACTGATTTTCTTTATGCTTACCTCAACGCTGGTGAGCCCTAATGCTATCAAACTGTTGCTCCCTTCCAGTTCAAGTAAAACTATTGCAAAACAAACCACTACTGTTTATATCAACGATCAGAACCAGTTTTTCGTAAACGAAGTCCCTGCAACGGATGCTAACATGCAGCAATTACTTACTCAATCCCTCATAGGGCAAACTGAGGGTGTAATTGTACTGCGTGCCGACCGCAGCGTACCCGTGCAATATGTGGTAACAGTAATTGATGCAATTAACCAGATGAACGATTTATTAAAAACCAAGCATAAAGTCATACTTGCCACCAAACCCAAAGCCTAGCTGAATACTCTCCCGTCTCCCATTGTCCCTTCCCCCATCCCTTAAATCTAATCCAAAGCAATGCTTTCGAATACCGAGGAAAAAGAACGTAAATCGCGCCTAGCTGCACTTGCAGGAACAATCTTGTTCCACGCATTGTTGCTGGTTGTTCTGCTTTTACTTGCTTTTCATACTCCTCTCCCGCTTCCGGGTGAAGAAGGCGTGGAAGTTAATCTTGGATACAGCGATGAAGGTATGGGTGATATACAGCCCGATGTACCTGCCCTGGCACCCGATGTTGCGCCTCCTCCAAGCCAAACCAGGGCCGACGAAGAGCTGGTAACCGAAAATACGGAAGAAGCTCCTGCTATTGAAAAAAATAAAAAGAAAACCGAAAAGACAAAACCGGTAACAAAACCTACGCCTGCGGTTGAAAAACCAAAAGAACCGACAGTAAATCAGAAAGCTTTATACCCGGGCAAAAGCACTAAAACCTCACCAGGGGGAAACCAAGGCATTACAGGCAAACCCGGCGACCAGGGCAAACCGGACGGCACACCAGGCTCACCCAACTACGAGGGAAACGGAGGTAAAGGGAATGGTATTTCGTATGACCTGGGAGGACGTGGTGCCCGAAGTCTTCCAAAACCTACTTATAATTCACCCGAACAGGGGAAGATTGTTGTTTCGATAAAAGTGAATAAACTGGGCCAGGTTACTTATGCCAGTGCAGGAGCCAAAGGAACTACTATCTCCGAAATAAACCTTCGGCAGCAAGCCGAAAATGCCGCACGTAAAACGGTGTTTGCTCCTGATGACAATGCTCCGGACGAACAGAGAGGTACTATAACTTATGTGTTCGTAAAACAGAGATAATTTAAATTTTATTCTCAGAAAGTTGTATCTTTGCACGCCCAAAATATTGGTACATGAAGCCAATAGTTTTCTTTTATGTATTACTTGTATTCATCCAGTCGTTGATATTTGGCAACCTGGTACGGCTAGATGTAACGGATAACAACCCTTATGTTATCCAGAAAACTTTTATACATGCCAACGCCTCTCTTGATCCGTTTCTTATTCCTGAAAGTTCCGGAATCAGCCAGAACGTACTATGCAGGAATGATTACTTTCCCTTCTACTATCTGAATAAATTCCCTGGTAAAAACAGTACTACCCTGCCGCAGCTTTTTTTTACATCCTGTTATAATACTGCTTATCATCATGATTCGTCAGCACCAATAGTTATACTTATACGAACATTACGAATATAAACATTCTCTCCTTCAGGCAGATAATCTGCCTTCAGTACTATTTTTTTCAATCAATTTAAGGCTATTGACCATCCTGGTTGCCTGGTAAGCAAGGATTGGGCTATATGCCTGTTAATAAATCTTTAAACAGGAATTAAATGAAAGCAACAGAACAAGATAATAAAAGCGGTCAACAAACCGGTAAAACAACCAAATATGCAGGAGCACTTCCATTCGTATTAATTTTCGGAGGATTAACCTTAGCAATGATCCTGGTGAAAGTGCTGATGAACCTTCTGAATTAAGTTTCAAAATCAATTCAGCAAAACAAAACCGATTAATCTATTCACCTCAAAAGCCTCGCCGGGAGCGGGGCTTTTGTCTTTAGTAATAAATTATTTATTGCATTTTATCCGCGATTGAATAAGACAAGGTCTATACGGATAAATATATGGAAACCAGCTCGCCGGAAACAACAAAACATAAAATCAGCTACCCAATTTTCCGACATCCCTACGCCAAAACCGGCCTCAATAAAATTGATTTCATTTCCTCGCCCGAATACGGTATTTTTGCATCGTCGCAGACAAAACCGATTATTAATGAGGATAAACCGATCTACATTATTATTTTTCTGTTTGGTAACCGGAGGGTCGATTTTTCTCCTGTCATGTAAGGAGAGAAATAAGGATTTCCCGCCTCACCCCTGGAGCGAATATTTCTATCATACATCAGCCATAGCCGCGAGAACTGTATCTGCCATTTTTTATGAAAATGATCATTCTGTCTGGCTGGGGGCACAAGGTAAAGAAGGTTTACTCTTAAAGGACGGATACACCTGGAATGCATACAACAAGGCTAATACAGGTTTTGAAATGGATTCGGTTACATCAATTTCCCGCGATGGGAATGGTACGCTTTGGGTAGGCTGGAAGACCGGTCTTGCTGAATTTAATGGAAACTCCTGGCATAAGATCATGCCATTTGACGGACTGTGCGTAACTTCAATTGCAGTAGAAGGAATCGGAAATATTGAGGTCGGGATTAAAGGCGAAAAGGGCGGCCTGGCAATATTCAGGGATAATACATGGACTTTTTATTCGCTTTCCAATTCGTCCATTCCTTCACAAAATATCGTTTCCCTTTCAACAGATCATGATCAGTTGCTTTGGATGGCAACTACAGATAAGGGCATTATCAGGTTAAAAAATAATCAATGGGAAATGATGAGCATCGGAATCCCTCTTCTTTCACAAAATTTTACCAGTATAACCACTTCGCCTGACGGTAGTATCTGGGCAGGTTCAACTGCTTCACAACTTATTCATTATTCCGAAAATAAGTTTACTGTTCTGAACACAGGCACATCAAAATCCATTACTTCGCTTGTGGTGGCTGACGATGGCAGTGTTTGGTGCTGTACTTCCGGGGCCGGGCTGATAAAATATGATGGCTCTGTCTGGACTTCGTTTACTGTGGAAAACGCTGCTTTGCCGACAAACGAAATTCTCAGCATTGCCAAAGGAACGTCCGGAAATTTGTTTTTCAGTATTCCAGGTGGAAAAGTTCTAATGATAAGACAATAAGCGGAGATGAAAAAAATAAACAGGTACATCTTCGCAATCATCTTCAGCCTTACTGCTTATTGTGCTCAAAGCCAGAGTTTTTATGAAAGCTATCTGCCACGGCTCAGCACAGATACTTTAGTTGCTGATGTGCTAAGCCTGCACATGTACAATAATAACTTTGTAAAAAACAATGAATATTTCGGGCCCTATACCGAAGGAATAACCTATATCGGTTCGATATTACAACCCGAACTTACCTGGTCGCTCAGCAGCAACTTCAGCTTAAGTGCAGGCTGGTATTTCAGGCATTATTACGGACAAGATGGTTTCGCGAAATCATTGCCTGTTATCCGGGCCAGGTATTCTTTTTACCCCGGTGTGCAATTTATCGTGGGACAACTCGACGGACAGCTTACTCATGGATACATAGAACCTATATATAACACGGATAATTATTTTAGTAAAAATCCGGAGTACGGCGTACAGTTTCGGGTGGACCGGACCAAGGTGCATGCAGATATCTTTATGGATTGGGAGACTTTCCTTTTACCCGGAGAGACACACCAGGAAGAGATTGTCGGAGGTATGCTGGCTTCTTATTCCATCAATGATAATTCAAATGACAAAGGTTTAAGTTTTCAACTTCAGAGTATTATTCATCATTTCGGCGGGCAGGTGGATAACTCCGACAATCCGCTGCAATCGAGAGCTAATGTTGCGGCAGGGTTTAAATATTCATTCCTGCCCCGGTTGAAGAGACTACATAAACTGACTTTTTCTTCTTACTATATACAGGCTCTTGAACTCTCGCAAACCAATACCATCCCTTTCGAATCAGGCTTCGGGCTTCAGAATACCTTTGTCATTGAAAATAATTGGACAAAACTCAGCGCGGGCTGGTTTCACGGCGAATATTTCTTTGCTCCTATGGGAGATTACCTGTTTCAATCCGTTTCGCAATTTAATGACTGGTATGTCGGTGAAAAAAGAGACCTGATCACTTCAAAATTGCTTGTTGGGCATGATGTTGTTCAAGGTGTTAATTTTGGATTCCGGGTCGAGACTTATTATGACTTGCAGCGAAAAAGCAATGATTTCAGCTATGGATTGAATATCAGCGTGAATGCAAAGGTTTTTGAGAAGAAGTTGAAGAACAAAGAGTAATTGTATGTTAAAGGGGTTCGTCTCGTGCAAAACAAGAATTAAGTTCAATGCTTTTTGCTTTCATGGAAATACCTGAACTGGATGTTTTCCGGGTATAATAAATGCTTTAAAGAAAATAAGGAATTTTGAAAGATATACATAATATTTAAACCAGTAACATTGGCCAGGTTCAGTCCGCTTTCAATACAAAGAACTAATCCCAAATTCCCATCAATCCTTTCGATCCCTACAACCTGATTTAATGACTTACCAAAAAACACTTGCTTACCTGTTCAGTCAGTTACCCATGTTTCAACGTATCGGGGCTGCTGCATATAAGGCTGATCTTGAAAATACCATTGCACTTTGCCATATTCTCGGAAATCCTGAAAAAGCCTTCAGAAGTGTTCATATCGCAGGTACAAATGGCAAAGGTTCAACCTCCCATTTTTTAGCTTCGGTACTGCAGGAAGCGGGTTACAAAACAGGTCTTTTTACCTCCCCCCATCTGAAAGACTTCCGCGAACGCATTAAAATAAACGGCCGGATGATCAGCAAAAGCGCCGTAACATACTTTGTTCAGCAACATCAGACTGATTTCGATGGATTACAACCCTCTTTTTTCGAATGGACCTTCGCCCTGGCTGCATGGTATTTTGCTAATGAAAAAGTTGATATTGCAGTGATTGAAACCGGAATGGGTGGGCGGCTCGACTCAACCAATGTTGTAAGCCCAATTATCACTGTAATCACAAATATCGGGATGGATCATACCCAGTTTCTGGGATCTTCCATTCCTGAAATAGCGCAAGAAAAAGCAGGAATCATTAAACGAGGAATTCCTGTTATTATTGGCGAAACACAGGTTGAAACATCAGCTGTTTTCAAAACATTCAGCGAGCAGAATCAAGCAGAAATCACCTATGCTGATCAGCAATTAGAATTGCAGCGCTGGCGTTATACCAATCATCGCCCGGCTTTGTTAAGAACAGAATTTAGTTCAGTTTTAACAAAAAAAACGTACGATCTTACCTCTCCCCTGTCAGGAAAATACCAGATAAAAAACCTGGCTACCACTCTCTGCATTCTTGAAAAAATACAGCAGCAAGGCATCCGGGTTCAACATGGAAACATTCTTTCCGGTATTCGTAATGTAGTGAAAAACACCGGATTGAAGGGCCGCTGGCAAGCCATATCGCGTAACCCGCTCACTATTGCAGATATAGGCCATAACCCTGATGGAATCCGCGAGGTACTTGAACAGATTGCACTTACCCCTCATGCGAAACTGCATTTTGTAATTGGTGTGGTTAATGACAAGGATATTCGCTCTATGTTGAGGATGCTGCCGCGTTATGCAACTTATTATTTCTGCAAGGCGGATATTCCACGTGGGTTGGATGCGAAAGAACTTGCGCTCAGAGCCGGAGAATTCTCCCTTAGAGGTCAGGTTTATTCAAGTGTAAACGAAGCACTTACATCAGCGCAACAAGTAGCCGGCAGCAGTGACCTGGTAGTGGTTGGAGGGAGTGCATTTGTGGTGGCAGAGGTGGTGTAGCTGAATGAGGATTTCAAATCATAAAGTTCATGCGACACCTGCAAGCAAAATTATACGATGGCAATAAAGTAAATTCAGACTTTTTTTTTTTCATTATCTTTATCAATAAAAAAAGTATGAAAAAATTAAATTTAAAAAGCTTTTTGTATCTGACGCTTTCAGTATTTGCAGTTTTTGCACTGAGTAATTGTAGCAGTAAGAAGAAACTGTTTATTGCAGAGGATTTTACCGCCGAGAACCTCTTTTCAACCAATATCGAAGGACCTGCTTTTGACAAAAACGGTCAGTTATATGTTGTTAACTACCAGCACGACGGCACCATTGGCAAAGTTGCTCCGGATGGAACCTGCTCGATGTTTATCGAACTCCCGGAAGGAAGCATTGCTAACTGCATTCTGTTTGATAAAAAAGACAATATGTTTTTGCCTGATTTCACAGGTCACAATGTACTTCATGTAGATATGCAAACCAAAAAAGTAAGTATATTCTGTCATGAACCCAGGATGTATTCCCCGAATGACCTCTGCATGAATCGAAACGGGCAGATTTTTGCAAGCGATCCCAATTGGCAAACCAATGTAGGACAGCTATGGCGCATTGATCGGGACGGGAAACCGCTTTTGCTGGAACAAAATATGGGTACTACCAATGGTATTGAGTTAAGCCCGGATGAAAAAACGCTGTATGTGAATGAAAGTATCCAACTCAAAGTCTGGAAGTATGATGTGGATGAAAATGGAAATATTTCAGGCAAGAAACTCTTCTATACATTTGATGACTATGGCCTCGACGGCATGAAATGCGATAAAAAAGGAAATCTTTACATAGCCCGCTGGGGAAAAGGAACCATTGTCATAGTATCACCACAGGGAAAATTCATTCGTGAAATACCTCTTAAAGGGAAAAAGTGCAGTAACCTGGTTTTTGGTGGTAAAGAGGGGCGTACCATTTTTGTCACGCTGCAGGACAGGAAGTGCATGGAAAAAGTGGAAAATGATATTCCGGGAAAGAAATATTAGGAAGTCCGCCGTAGTATGATTTTAATGCATGGTTATGCATGATGCTTTAGGCAGAAACATGGATTTATATCGATAGCAACTCATCCTCCCGATATAAGGTGTAAAACCATAACATCGTCTCCTTCTTTCACCAGGGTTGAATCAAAATCAGTTTTCCTGATCAGATGTCCGTTAACTTTTATTACGAGCATTTTAAACGTGAAATTTTTCACTTTCAATAATTCATTGATAGTAAGCTGTTCTGCGTTAAACTCTTCTTCTTTATTATTTAGTATGATCTTCATTGCTTAGTTTGCTGAATGTATCTGGTGTTCGTTATTCCCAAGCAGAATTTCGAGAACTGCATTTGCCTGCATATTTGCCACCACTCCTACTCGTGGCGCAAGGGGCGGGCATTTTTCATCAATTGCATTTATTTCATCGCCGCAAATAATCAGTTTATCCGATTGCCTCGAACGAATCATATTGTTATCTCCCCAGCCAGCCATACCAACACCCATAACCAGGTATTTATCGGGAAGATAATTATCAACCGTTTCAAGTATCATATGTTTCATTTCCGGTTTATCGAATGCTTCGACAATAATATCACACTTTCCGAAAACTTCAATAATATCGCTTTGGCACAACCGGATATCAAATGTATTTACTTTCACCTCAGGGTTAATACGTTGAATATTCTGCTTGAGCGCGGCCACTTTCAGCATGCCAATCTGATCGTAAAAATAAAACTGCCGGTTCAGGTTTCCTGCTTGTACCAGGTCGAAATCAGCAAGTACTAACCTTCCAATACCAACCCTCGCCAATGCAACCGCGCAATTGGAACCTAATCCGCCACATCCGGCAATTCCAACAGTTTTGGTTTTCAATATCTTCTTTATCTCTTCAAAAGTCATAGCACAAACTTATAGAAAAACCCGATATGTGTCATGAATATCACTGAAAACAAATTAACAGGAACAGCTTTTTTGTGCACAAAAAAAGGCAAACATCAGGATACCTGTACGTTATACCGATATGAAATTCATAATAGTTCAATATTGAACTAAACGAATTTCTGGTCGGCATTTACCACTGTAGAAATTTAAAACGACCTTTGGCCTATTATAAAATTCAGATTGGTGTTATAGGCAAGAAACGGTTAAAAAAAAGGTTAAACCCAAATTACGCAGTAGCGTAACCGATTAAACAAATCTAATGTATTTCAATTGAAAATCATTGAAATACGAAGATTTGCTTCCCGATTTTATCGGGAGGGGTTAACCCAACTGATAAAAATGCCGATGTAACAGTCGTTTAGTCCAAAGCATTTGGACTATTACGAATGTACAATCGGTATAACGCAAATAGTTCGACGTTGTCTCCTATTGCGTAATTTGGGTTAAAACGCAAAAGTCAAAATTCAAAGAAGCACCATTTAAAGAGATGAGCAGCCAAAATATATTAATTTTCAGGCCGGATTACTAACTTAATAAATGACTGATAAACAGATCCGGATCAGTTTTTCACAGTAAATCCTCTGGTTATCGAAAACCTGTCACCTCCTGTTGTTACTCCTTCGAATGAGATGGTATATTGTCCGGGTGTGCCAGGAGCTAAAAAGACAAATTTCTCACTTTCACTTTTTGGTACTGGAATATCCGGTTTCCAAACAACCGTATTCCTTGCGTCGGGATGGTGAGGAGAATGGTGATCCGGGTTTTCGATGCATTGATTTTCGGCCAGGAAACGAAAGTTTATGAAAATACCGGTAGTAGGAAGGTCAATACCTGCAAAATCGCCCTTTTTCGAAATAATACTGATAATACCTCCATAGGTTTGTCCGCCCTTTACATAAGTCTGGTTAACAATTTCGATGCGGGAGATATTCTGGGGTGGAACGGCCAGTATTCGTTCCGGTTCATCAACTGCAACCCAATCAACCATCACAAGCGGATCGTAAAATGATAAATCATAGTTACCGATTACTTTAAAATACTTTTCTCCCATACGTTTTCGAACCTTAACCAGACCTGGCAGTTCATTAAAATATTCCTCCAGGGTGGGAAGCTGAACATATTGATCCAGGTAAAGCACAGTGGTTGGATCACCATAAAATGCACGATTTTCTATTTTCGTAGTCTCAGTCTCATCCAGGGTGTCAGGGTTAAAATGCGAATTAATCTGCACATTTAAAGCCATATTAAGAGCCATCTGCCTTTCCTTCGCGGATAAAGAGAATACCGGTGAAGGCAAATTTACCGGGAGAGCACAGAAATCATTATCCACCCATATTTTAAGATCGGGTAAGGGCATTTTCTCAGCACACAGGAATAAATCTCTTGAACCGGTGTAATCGGGAAGTGCAAAGAAAAAGCGTCCAAGGCTATCGGTTCTGACAGCCATAAAATCACGTCCTTCGCCAATGATCGATAAATTGACCCGTTTCTCCTTTACAGGGATTCGTGATGGTCCTGCAGTCAGTTTTCCGGTGAGTGAAAGTCCCCGGGTTTCAGGATAAAAATCAGTTACAACCTTTTGTTGCTTTTTCGATATGGATACAAGCATAGGTGATGATACCGCTGTCTCAGGTGCAACTGAAAGGGATAAACTCTTTATTGCGGCAGAATAAGCTTTTGTGGTCTGCAAGGAAAGCCTTACAGAATCCCCGGGTAAATACTCATTTTTATCAACCGATACCGAAAGCATATCAGCCAATTTAGCATCTGTTGCTTCAATCCAGTTTTCGTTATTTGCATTCTCTGAATTTTTACCTGACAGCACTTCATTCCGGCCAGGGTTTACAATCATGATCTGTTTATATCCGTACGATTCAGGCCCGCTATTCCTCATTTGCTTGGTATAAGCCTTCAGATAGTATGTTCCGGTGAGCACTTCACCAGGAACAGGCAGGCATCCAGCCGCCGAAGAATTAACAATCAGGAATTTGTCAGATGATATTTTATTCCCGTCGGGCGTAATAATTTCACAATACAATATCTGGCTTTCCATGTCTGCTCCTGCCTGGTCTGAAGTAAATACGATGGCAGAGAACTGAACCTTCTCACCTGTAACATAAAGGGGCCGATCCGTAATAAGCACAACTTTCTCCTTATTATCAGCCTGAATAGTATTCCGGCTGAAAGTAAGACCCGGTCTTGCAGCAAGCAGAAGAATGACAAATAACAAATGCAGATTTTTCTTTTTCATCAGTAAATAATTTTGATTTTAAAGGCCGAATGCAACTATTAACGTCGCAATTGATTTCAAAGGTGTTAATGAAATAGCTGTGTTATTCGCTTCGCTTCCCGATATATCGGGGCAAACACGCGACAAGAAGTGAGACCCCAGCTTACATCTGGCAAGACTGCACTAAGTTCGCTAAGTTCCATTTTTGCTATCTTCATAGGTGGTGACGTATTAATTCGCAACTATGTTCCTTTCATATTAATTCGGCCAAAAAACAGGTTTTATATTGGTTCCGCCAACGGTAATGCAATCCACACATTCGGTATCGAGTGAAGCCATTACAAATCCTTCAGCATTTCCATACATATAAGTCGGGTAAAATCTTGGATCAAGATCGGCAAATCCTTTTAACAAAATATTAGGTTTGCATGCCGGATCATATTCAATAATCAGGTTCGGAACGTTACTCACAAAAATGCGTTTTGATTTCACCGCCGAAGCTCCGAAGAAACCAAGTACGAACTGATCAGGATTGGTAACGTTATGAAGGTTTCCTCTGATGGCAAGAGGCTGTTTCTCATATAATCCTCCCTGGTCGGAACTGTTAATGCGTAATTTTTCCCAGTATGCATAAGCTGCCGCACTTATTGCATATTGCTTGATTAACAGGCTGTATCCATATAGCAGGCGGGCTGAATATTGGTTATCCACATAATGAAGAGGCAACCGGCTGTATTTATTCTGTCCAAGGTTTTCGGTTGACAGGGTGAATATATTCTTTACCATAGCAGTCCTCCAGCAAACAAACCGGGAAAAATCAGCCGGAAAAATGTGATGTATTTCTCCATCGTACCACCATTCCATTGGCCATTTTGAATGGTATTCCCAGGTTTCGGTTGCCACCCACCTGAAATTCCGGCAGCTTGTGTTTCCCGCTTCCAGATCAATATAAAACTGAATTCCATGAATAAATTTTTCAGGATCCGGGGTAGGTAGATCTTTAACAATATAATACACTGAATCCACATCCGGGCAGTCCTGCATCTGGTCGAAATCAGAGACTATATTCTCATCTTTATCAGTTAAAATATCCACTTTGAAGCGGGATCCTTCCACAAGGGCCGGTTCTGGAACAAAGAATTCATAATTCCCGTCATGCATGTCGGCTGCTGTATATATATTCCCTTTATCATCCATGATCTTAACTCTGCAATTGGTTACAGGAATATATTTAGGATTACTGATCGAAGAAGTCATTGAAATATTTACCCGCTGAACTGAGTCCCCTGTTATAACCTGTCCTGAAACTACATATTTTAATGCATCCTTACTTTCAATTACAGGTTCGTAAGGTTTAATGCAGGATGTCAGCATTATTGCAAGCGTTGCGACTTTTAAAAAGATGTTATTCTGACGCATATTTACCTTATATAAAAAGCCAGGTTGGGGTATAAACCGGAACACGGATCACAGAAATCTGAAAGCTTTGATTTCTTCCATTCGTCGTTTTAAAATTAACTGAATATGGGTTTTCCCCTCCCTTAGCATGATGGTGACTAAAAATCAGTGAGTTGTAGAGTCTTTGCTTTTTCATATTAATTCGGCCAAAAAGCCGGTTTTACATTGGTTCCGCCTACCATAATGCAATCCACACATTCGGTATCAAGCACTCTCATCTGAAATCCGTCAGCATTACCAAACATATAAGCAGGATAATTTCGTGGATCAATATCGGCAAAACCTTTCCTTAGTGGAGCGCTTGGCACGCAAGCAGGATCATATTCAATAGTAAGGTTTGGCACATTACTCACAAAAATGCGTTTTGATTTTGCGGCTGAAGCCCCGAAAAAACCAAGCACCAACTGATCCGGGTTAGTAATATCATGCATATTTCCTTTTATGGCCAGAGGCTGCTTTTCATATAATCCTCCTTGTTCGGAACCGTTAATCCGTAATTTTTCCCAATATGTATAAGCTTCCTCACTTAGCGCATACTGCCTGATAAGCAGGCTGTATCCGTAAACCAGGCGCGGTGAATAATAATTATCAACAAAATGCAGCGGAAACATGTTATATTTATTCTCTCCAAGGTTTTGCGTTGACAACGTAAATATATTCTTTACCATGGCTGTTCTCCAGCAAACCATTCGTGAGTAATCAGGAGGCCAGATATGATGAATTTCACCATCGTAATACCATTCCCTGGGCCAGGTTGAATGGTATTCCCAGGTTTCGGTGGCATCCCATCTGTAATTGCGGCAGCTTGCTTTTCCCGCTTCCAGGTCAACATAAAACTGGATTCCATGAGTAAATTTTTCAGGGTTAGGAGTCGGCAAATCTTTAACAATATAATATACTGAATCCAAATCCGGACATTCCTGCATCTGGTCGAAATCCGAAACTATGTTATCGCCATTCTGTGTTACAATATTCACTTTGAAACGCGAACCGGCAACCAATGCTGTTTCAGGAACATAAAATACATAATTCCCATCCTGTGTGTCGGTTGCAGGATAGGAATTGCCTTTATCGTCGAAGATTGCAACGTTGCAATTGGTTACAGGAATGTATTTAGGCTTACCGATGGCCGAAGTCATCGAAATATTTACCTGCTGAACAGAGCCACCGGTTATAACCTGTCCGGAAACTACATACTTTAATGCATCCTTACTTTCAATTACAGGTTCGTAAGGTTTAATACAGGATGTCAGCATCATTGCAAGCATGGCGACTTTAAAAAAGATGTTATTCTGACGCATAATTCCCTAATTTGAAAAGCCAGGTAATGGTAAAAATCGGAACCCCGATTACAGAATACTGAAAGCTTTGGATTCTGCCATTTACTGTTTTATAATAAACCGAGTATGGATTTTCACGTCCCATTGCATTATAGAGGCTGAAAATCAGGGAGCTGTGCAGCAATTTTTGCTTTTTCAGGTTTCCTTCAATTGTAAGTGATAAATCGGTGCGCAGGTAATCCGGTATACGGTAGGCATTGCGCTTCGAATAATCCAGCACCGGCAGGCCGTCGACATAATATACCGATACCGGATACGTAACCGGTTTACCTTTCTGGTACGTAAAGATTGATGCAAATGTTATTCTTCGGGTGATGTGATAATTGAGAACTACATTTAACGAATGCGGAATATCAAAATTAGCAGGATAAGCTTCGCCATCATTCGTTTGATTCCAGACTTCGCCCCCATCCACCTTCAATATCGACCTCGAATAGGTATAGGATATCCAACCATCGAGTTTGTGCAAACTTCGTTTGAGATAAAACTCCAGTCCCCAGGCTTTCTGGTCGCCTTGCAATACAGATGTTTCTACCAACGGATTGCTGAGGAAGTCGGCTCCGTCTTTGAATTCCGGGAAATTTCGGGTTTGCTTATAAAATATTTCAGCTGATGTTTCGAGCCCATATTCGGCCAATGTGCGGAATACTCCTGCGGAATACTGGTTACTTTCTGACGGAAGCATGTGATAATCAGCAAGTTTCCACTGGGTATTAGGTGCAACGGTTGTTGTATTGTTCAGCATGAATAAATTCTGATGCATCTGGTTAAATGCCAGTTTAACCGATCCGGCCTCGTCGGTTTCAATATTTACGGCTATCCGGAAGTCAGGTTCGTGATACCATCGTATAGGCTGATTCGAGCTAAAATTCAGGGTATCTGTAATATACCTTGCATCGACAGGTCCACCGGGTGCGTATGTGTATACTGATTTAGGGCCCATAGGGGTAAACAAGGCATACCTGATGCCGGCAGTCAGATTTATCCATGGTACAATATCATAAGAGTCCGAAATGTATATTGCGCTTTCAACACCTTGTTCGTTGCCCAGTTCAACCTTGTTTCGCAACGAATTAGGACCATAAGGTAATACATTGCCCCTGTTGAGTTTATAGAGTATCGCTCCTATGCCATAATCAAGCGAGTTTTTATCGTTGATCATATGCTTAAAATCAGCCCGGGCTTCATAATGTTCCATTTTATAAGAATGTTGATATGCGTTGGAAATTTCCTGCTTGTCGGTTGTAGAAAAAGTATACTGAGAACCGATCAGCGAAAATTCGCCACGCATGGAATTACTGAAATTATGGCTGAACGAAGCAGATGCTCCATTGTTGGAATATTCGTAGCTGTTAAGCTCCGATAGCCTGAACCGGTCGAAACTGTGATACGCGAACAACGATACCTGAGTTTTCTGAATATCGTAGTTTATACCCGCTGAAAGATCGTTAAATGCGGCGCTGCTTTTCCTGATATCGGGATCGGCAAGCCTTTTGAGAATCCAATCCGAATAAGAGGAGCGGGCACTCAGCATAAAAGAGCTGGTATCTTTTTTAAGCGGTCCTTCAACCACCAGGTTTCCTGTAATTGGGCTCATTCCGCCACGTGCGGTAAAATATTTGCGGTTCCCCTGCCGGGTAATGATATTAAAAACGGAAGAAAGATGACCGCCGTACTGAGCCGGGATATGTCCTTTATATATTGAAAAATCCTTAATGATATCGGAATTGAAAGCAGGGAAAAAACCAAATAAGTGTGAAGTATTGTAAATCGGTATTTTATTGATATAGAAGGCATTCTGATCGGAACCTCCGCCACGCACATTCAGTCCTGCTGATCCTTCACCAACACTAACAATACCGGGCAGAGTGCCGGAAACTTTCAGGATATCTCGTTCGCCCATCATCATCGGCAGTTCCCTGATGGCTTTAATCGACATTTTATCCAACCCGGGATCTTTGGCACGAATATTCATCTGTCGGTCGCCATAGACTACCACTTCTTTCATCTGGATTACAGATTTTTTCATGCTTACCGAAAAATTGCCGTCCGAAAGTACTTCGAGCTGGTATTTTTTCTTTGCATACCCCAGGTATTCGAATAATGCATTATAGTTGCCGGGTTTAAGAGTAAGAGAAATAAAGCCGTTGAGGTCTGATACTGCACCGGTTCTGGTCTCAGCAACATAAATGGTCGCACACAATATCGGTTCCCCCGATTCTTCATCAAGAATCCGGCCTAATAATTTGGCTTTTGTACCCGAAACAGGGCCGTTTTTCCGGCCGACGCGCAAAATCTGGGCAACATCGGCTTTACGACCAACTATATATCGTTCTTCACTTTCGGTAAGGGTTTTCGAAACCGTGTCCGAAACAAGGTCCTTATTTTCGATAAAAACATACAATGGCAGTGATGCGATAAGCTTTTCGCCAGGCATAATCACAAGGTTACCATGCCATGCTGATACTTCGAGCCCGGTTCCTTTAATCGCCTGATTTACTGCTGCAAAAGCAGTGATACTGTCGGTATCCATGGTAATTTTCAGGTCAGTTACCCATGTTTCGTCGTAATAAACTTTGACCTGTGTATTTTCAGATACAAGGCTGCAAAACTCGTTGAATGGAATATCTTTTACATGACAAACCATAACCCGCTCAGTCTGCTGGGCAGAGACAGCAACGGATAGCAGAAACAATATAGCCAGAAGTTTATTTTTCACGATCCGGTAAGGGTATTACAATAGTTAATTAATTCCGTCATCACACCATCATTTGCTTTTTTTACCCTGATTTTGTGTTTTCGAATATACTTTTTAATCAGGTCCTGTTTTGTCGGGTTGAAAGCGGATACAAAACTCTTGTTTTTCCTGAACCGGATCAGGTGGCTGTCGGCCTTAACGTACATCTCAATAATAGGGTCCGAGTAGAAATGATCTTTTGATTCAGTCCGGGTATCGAGTTTCAATTCTTTTCGGCGATAATACAGAATTTTTTCAGTTCCAGTGCCTAACACCTGGTAGATCCGTTTTGTTGAATCGGTTCCGGTTTCAATTTCGAAGTGACGACCACCCAAATAAAAATTTTCGAGCCAGGCATCTGAAATTTCGATCAGAGCCGGAGTACCTTGCGCATTTTTATATTTCAGAACAAGCTTTTGATTGCTGATATCGTAATTAATAGAAACATCTGAATACGTAATCCCCCTGACAGTGACTGTGCCCTGGCTGTCAAAAGCATCCAACAGATACTGGGTGCCTTTCGTCTGAGGCAGCACAAAGGACCGGTATACCAACCCGTTATATAATAAAGGGTCGAACCCGTATACCTGGTCAGGGCCCTGCATGGGAGCCTGCGCTTTAAGCAATAACGATTCCAGGATCAATACCAGCAATATTATTAATCGCGCCTGAATAAGTATTTTCACTCTTTGCATTATATAAAATTCATTTCGTTTAAACAAGCTTGTTTTTTACTCTGATTCACTGACTGGCCTTATGCAAAGTGCATCAGGACTTTCTATTCCTTTCCTGGTACGATGTATAATGGCCTTTGCAAAGCTATAATAATTTCACAGTTATTTCGATGGAAATAAATCTTTAGTATTTCTTTTCAATTACACGTAATTTTCGTATTTTTTAATTTTATTATTAATTGTGTCCCGCGCTCCGCTTTAATTGAAGGTTATGCTTTATTGCATGAAGATTGAATCATCAAGAGTCCGTTTTTTGCTCATTTGCTAAAAGCGAAATAAACCGCAAGAGCCAAAGAGAAAAATATTTAGTCATAGAACCCATATTTATTTATATTACATACTATGACTATGCCAAAATTATAACAAACTCATATTTAGATAAATAGAAATTATGGTCTAGTAAAAGGTGTCAATCAATCATACATAATGTGTCAAATAAACATACATTTCTATTTGATTTGTTTAAAGTTAAGGTTATTTTAAAACCTATTCATTTTCTCAAATCGTTGCAAAAAGGAAAATTGCTAGTAGTGGATAACAACAAAGGCAAACAGTGTGCGTTTGAGTTCGGGTCAGGCGAATATCGCCCAAACTGATCGTGTAACTTTCGATGGGAAACCGGCTCATTTCAGTCACTTATTTGATTGACTTTGGCAATGGCACTTACACGCTCAACTCTGTAAATGGTACTCAGCAAATTTGTTTCTTAATTTTAATAATAAAGCTCCTCGCATTAAGCTGACGAGGTATCTAAGCGGAATCAGGTTCAAATCCGCTCCAGGAAGCGGAGAATATTACCCATGAGATCCCTCGACTACGCTCGGGATCAGTTCGATTAAATAGTTTTGTTTTTCAAAACTCAAGTCTAACTGATTTAAGGATAGTATGAATTCATACGTATAACCTTACGGCTATTACCAGATTAAAGATATTTAACAAACACAGTATTTCAGTTCTGCATCTTCATATTATGCATGAATTGATTTCAAAATACAAAGTAGTATTACGCAGTTGAGTATCTTTGCTTTTTTTTAGAACGAAGAATCAATCTGCGCTTCAATGTTTACCAGGAACCTATTCCTTAGCCATGTGCCTGCCATCAGAGTGTATATAAAGTCGACACTGCTGTTTCGCAACTTCAGTATTTTGCTTTTTTTCTTTATTATATATTTTGCTTTTCCTGGTTTCGTTTCGGGTCAGCTATCCGTGTCAATTGATTCTGTTGACTTCCACAGGATACAGCAAAAGTCAGTGCGCCACCTGATCAGGCACCAAAAACATTTTGGAGTACGTACATTTAATGACCTCTGCACAGTTTGCTACAATAACCAGGAATCTGATACATATAATTCGTTCAGAAAATCGGTACTTATCAGGCAGAATATTGATGTTGTGTGGAATAACCTCGTGCACCAGTCGCCCAGCGCTGCCTTCGATGGACTTATTGTAACTTTTGGTTTGCTATATTCCAAAAGCCAAAATAACTTTCTGTATAAAGATCAAACCTATGCAGGTATTGAAACAGGCCAGACCCTGTTTTTAAACCTGCGTTTGCTCCGGGGAATAAGAAATATTGCCGTAGCGATGGAAGTAACCCGCCTGGATAATGATGAGAAGGTAATTGAATATTGCTATATCGATCACGGCAGCACACAAGGCACACAAAAGTTTTCACTTAAATCCACACCTGAAGGATTTACCGAGATCTCTCATGAATCAACTTATAAATCCAAAGCGCTTCTCCGCAGCCAAGGACTTTACTCGTTTTTTCACGGTCAGGTTGTAAACGAATTCTTCAATACAATTAAAACTAAAAGCGAAACCCCGAAAAATCCGGTGGCTCAGGGAATGTAAAGTTTTTTCCCGGAGTAAGTAATTCAGTTGTTCTGCATGATTCAGCGTAACAGTGTCAAAGAGTTAAAAATAATATTTCTGTTTATAGTCGTAATGATATAGTAGTGCCAGGTTATTCCAAATAGATTGTTTCCTTTGCTTTGCTTATTTTGATAATTTCTTTCAAAAACTAATCACTTATGAACCAAATAAGCGACTAAACAGGGCTAACTCTTTTGAAAAAAATCAAAATTACCCGAACAATTCATTGGAGAAGAGAAAGTCCACCTGCATTTTCAAAGACTATCTTATGCAAACACATAAAAACCAATTGTTTCAGAACTAACCGATTATAATGGATATTCATATCGAAATTTTTCCTCAAATTACTTGGTACTTCAATCCCATTTTATACTTTTGTGAATTGATTAACAGAAAGAATTAAAACGAAAAATATGAGCTTAGAAAATTTTCAAGGCACCCACAAACTCTTGTTTTCATACAAGTATACCTGGGCAGCGATCGAAAAAGGATACAACAACCGCACTCTTTATGTTAATGTCGGTAGCGGAGAAATAAAGGAAAAACCTGTTTCGGCGCACATGAAGGAGAAATTCACCGGAGGAAAAGGCTTTGGCCTGAAACTGCTTTGGGATGCAACGCGTCCCGATACCAAATGGAATGATCCGGAAAATGAAATCGTTATAAATACAGGTCCTATTTGTGGCATTACCCAGTATTCAGGTACGGGCAAATCATTGGTAGTAACCATTTCGCCGCAAACTGATATTCCTGTCGATAGCAATGTAGGAGGTTTCTTTGGTCCGTTTATGAAATTTGCCGGGTTCGATTCACTCGAGATACAAGGCAAATCCGACAAGGATGTAATTATTCTTATTGACGAAACCCGCGAACTGATTGAGATTTACGAATCGGGCGATGAAAGTGCCGACAGCCACCTGATGGCTGAATACCTGACCGAAACGTTGGCAACAACCGAAAAGGACAGGTTGAATGTTTCAGTAGTTTCAGCTGGAACCGCCGCTGAAAACTCAATGATCGGTATGCTTAATTTTAGTTTTTTTGATTCGAAGCGTAAATTGGTTCGTTTGAAACAAGCTGGGCGCGGCGGTATTGGAACGGTGTTGCGCGATAAAAAGGTCAAAGCCATTGTAGCTCATACCAAAGGCGTTACCGGCAACCGGAACGGCGTAATCGACTTGCAGGCGATTATGGAACGAGGCAAAATCTTTAATAAAGAGATGCGCGAACTCGACGACAAGCAGTGTGAAATGCGAAGCAAAGGAACTGCCCATCTTACATTGGTTATGAATGATTATGATTTGCTTCCGGTGAATAATTTCAAATTCGGAAGTCATCCCGATGCCGTGAAAATATCAGGAGACGTATGGAAATCCTATTTCACACAAGGTGTTCCTGATGGATGCTGGATAGGATGTAATATGGCATGTGCCAAGGGTGTTGATAATTACGAACTGCGCTCAGGTCCTTATAAAGGTTCTAAAGTCATAGTCGACGGGCCGGAATACGAATCAACTTCTTCGCTGGGTTCGATAGCCGGAATTTTCAATCCTGATTTTACCATCGAATCAAATTTCTATTGCGATACGTATGGCATTTGTACTATTTCGTGGGGAACCATTCTTGGTTTTGTGATGGAATGCTTCGAAAACGGGATTCTGAATGAAGAGCGCACCGGTGGCATGAAATTAAATTTCGGTAATGCCGATTCAGCGATGGAATTGCTTCATATGGTTTCGAGGGGCGAAGGTTTTGGCAAGATTGCCGGCCTGGGTGTTCACAAAATGAAAGAATTATTTGCTGCCAAAGGTTGGGGCGATGCAGGTTTCATGCAGGATATCGGAATGGAAAACAAGGGTCTTGAATATTCGCAGTATGTTTCGAAGGAATCACTTGCCCAGCAAGGCGGTTATGCAATGACCAACAAAGGCCCGCAGCACGACGAAGCCTGGCTGATATTCATGGACATGGTTAACAACCAGATCCCCACATTTGAGAAAAAAGCAGAAGCCTTGCACTATTTCCCGATGTTCCGCACCTGGTTTGGATTACAGGGTCTCTGCAAACTGCCCTGGAACGATGTTGAGCCCGAAGACAACCATACTTATGCTGAACCGGGTAAAGTTCCGGGACACGTGGATAACTATGTTGCCATTTATAAAGCCGTTACCGGAAATGATTTCGATAAGGAAGAACTTTTACGGCAGAGCGAGCGTGTATACAATTTCCAGCGCACTTTTAATATCCGTCTCGGCAAAGGCCTGCGTAAACATGATGCACAACCTTATCGTGCTGCCGGGCCTGTTACCGAAGAAGAATACCTCAGCCGCCAGGAAAGATATGATGGCCAGCTTGTTGACCTGATAGGCATGGATCCTTCAAAAATGACTTTGCCGGAAAAATTAGCCGCTACCCGCGTTTACCGTGAAGACCGTTACGAACAATTGCTCGATGCCGTTTATGCACGCCGCGGATGGAATAAAAACGGAATTCCCACCATAAAGCATATGAAAGAGTTAGGAATGGATCTGCCCGAAGTACTTGAGGTGATTACTCCATTGCAATAACAATATCCGTTTCAATTAACCAAAATCCCCGTCTGCAGCTAAGCTTGCTCACGGGGATTTTTTTCAGGTAAATATAATTCCTGACTTCTGATGCTTTTAAATTCTGCGTAAAAGTGACTTTATATACTATTGATGGTGAGTAATATGGTTTTGCAAAAAATAATTTTAACCGCACAAGCATCCATTAATTCATTTGTTTTATATAAGGAAAGTGTGGTTAAATCAAATGTTGTGATAGGTCAAAATAATCAGGTGGAAAGGATTTAATAAGATGTTCGATGATTCAACCTATTTACCAGTTACTTAGTTTAATCTAACCAGATCGATTGAGCAAAAAGCAAAGAGAATAAAGAAGCCTACTGGCAATATCAATAATAAACATAAAAATGATACCGCACTCATTGTCAGAAGTCAGGAAAACAAATGATGCCAATGGCAGCTCATTCGATTTACAAGGCATTACCAGGTCTCTGTCAGGAGGCAAAACTGACGATCTTATAAATAAAGTAAAAGGGATATTCGGTATGTAATACTTTTCTACCTTTTTTCTCCGGTATACAATAAAAACCTGGAAACTAACTTCCGGTTTTTTTTATAATAAATTCAAAATCAGCGTTTATCTATTTCAATTACAAAAGCAACTGCATCGTCAGGATTAACTTTGATATCAAAACCGACATTGCCGTTTTTTTCAACGAAATTTACATTTTTGCGCATTTGTTGCCCTAATGCTTCAGTGAGTTTTGAAGCATAGGTGCCCTGCCGGCTCTTACTGATGGTTTCGTTTAACGCCTTGTAATCGATTGGCTTTTTTGTTACCACTACAGCTATAAAATCTTTGGTGCCGGCTTCGTCGGCTTGTAAAGAATAGTCTTTAGGGAAAAGACGTGTACCCGTAATACCGCAGAAGGGTGAGTGTTTGGGAGTATAAGGGAACAGAACATAAGAACTTCCATCGGTTTCCTGTCCGAAAATATAGGTATAACATGCCGATGAATTGGTAATTTCAATTTTAAATTTATCCCCTTTATTAACAGGCTGTTCGACGGCATAGGTGATTCCGTTTTTATAATTTAGCGGGATTGACGGCAGGTTGCGAAGGTTATCCTGCTCATCGTTATAGGCTGCCAGTCCGAATTCGATCTGCAGGCGTGTGTCATCCTGCTTTTCGGTAGTGCCCATTGGATCCATCCCATAGGCTTCCTTCACAAAGTAATCGAAATCTTTGTACCGAATCCAGGCAAATCCGTCCTCGCCCCACTCTTTACCCCAGCTGTTCATGATCTCAAAAGCGCCACCCTCGAGGTAATCATCGTATCCGATCACACTCATGGCATGTCCGCCGAAGCCCATTTTATTATAATCGTCGGCTGAAGGTATCCATACTTTTTTACCCATCATATCCTGCATGAAGGTGCCGCCAACCATCATTCCAATCACCACGGGAGCTCCCTGTGCCAGGTTTTGCTTAACAGCGAGCATATCGGTCTTGTAATCGTCGCCGCTTCTCGAAAGGCGGTTAAATCCGTTTATGCGGTATGCGGCTGCCGATTGCAACTGAAATTGTGCTGGTTGTGAGGAACAATCATCTTCGTTATATGGAAACTGGCTGAAAGGCAATGCCCCAACCTGTTTCATATTTTCCATTGCCCGGAGGATATAGGACCCCTGGCAGCCATCAAGACCTATCTGGTTGTATAAAAAAGAAGGGCTGAAAGCAGCAGCATCGGGATCTTTCCCTGACTGACGCGCATACAATATACTCCTGGCTGAGTAGGCGCTCGACCATGCAACGCAGGATCCCTGCTTCCCCTGGTTCAAAGGTTCCGGAGCGTATTTTTGAAGTGTAACACGCTCAGGCATAGGGTTTTTAACATTATCTGCCAGGGGCTCGAAAACTTCTGCTTTATCGTACACCTGTGGGTTCAGGTCGGCACCCAATGAAAAAGTTCCGCTATCTCCGGCCACGGATTGTATCAGGTTTTTCCCTCCGAGGAAATATACAGCTATTCCGATAGCTATTACGATTAACGCCAATTTGGGATTTTTGAGCAGCATGGGTAACAAGGCTGTGAGGCAACCACCACCTAAACCGCCAGGTGTTCTGCCACCACCACCTCCCCCACCAGGGTAGTTATCAGCGGTATCTCTGTTTTTGTCTTTTACAATTCGGATAGGCATAATAAGATGGATTTAAGAAAGTAGCAAATCAATAAATTTTCAGTTTTAAATGCAGAATGTAAATATAAATCTTTTTTCAACTCCCGGAAATGAAAATAGGTATGGTTTGCTGGTTGTCGGATATGTGGTTGCTGGTAATATCCTTTGTTGTCCATTATACAACCTAAATCGTAAATCATAAATCAAAAATCGTAATTCGTAATTCGTAATTCGTAATTCGTAATTCGTAATTCGTAATTCGTAATTCGTAATTCGTAATTTCCCTGTCTCACAGTTCTTATCCGAAATTTCATAACTGCTAAGTCAAACGGTTCGTCCCGCAAATAGATAAATACTTAACTTTGCGAAGCACCAAATAATATGAAAGTGAAATTATCGATACCAAATATTATTAAGGATCTTAGGCGGCGCGACCATAAGCCCGGAATAGAGAGGCTTGACATATTCAAATTTATTGGCCCAGGCTTATTGGTTACCGTCGGATTTATTGATCCGGGCAACTGGGCTTCGAACCTGGCAGCAGGCGCTGACTATGGTTATGAACTCCTGTGGATGGTAACTCTCTCGACTATCATGCTCATCGTACTGCAGCATAACGTGGCTCACCTTGGCATTGCTACCGGTTTATGCCTTTCAGAGGCTACAACCATGCATATGCCGAAATGGATATCGCGATCGGTTTTATCATCGGCTGTAGTGGCTTCTGTGTCCACCTCACTGGCTGAAATGCTTGGCGGGGCCATAGCCCTGCAAATGCTGTTTGGAATCCCTATCCGGATAGGCGCTATCATCACGCTGATCACCATAATAATTTTATTATTCAGTAATTCTTACCGCAAACTTGAGAAGTGGATCATCGGATTTGTGAGCCTGATTGGTATTTCGTTTATTTACGAACTCACACTTGCTGATATTTCGTGGGGTGCGGCCATTACCGGCTGGATTAAGCCTTCTTTCCCCGATGGCTCCATGATCGTAATCATGAGTGTGCTGGGAGCCGTGGTGATGCCACATAACTTATTTTTACATTCCGAAATAATCCAGAGCAGACAATGGAATCTCGCGGATGAGGTTATTAAAAAAAAGCAGCTGCGATTTGAGTTCCTTGACACGCTTTTTTCAATGATAGTCGGCTGGGCCATAAACAGCGCGATGATTCTGATGGCTGCTGCAACATTTTTCAAGCACAAAATACCGGTTGAAGAACTTCAGCAGGCAAAGAATATGCTGGCTCCGCTGCTTGGAAATAATGCTGCCGTAGTTTTTGCCGTGGCTCTGCTAATGGCAGGTATTGCTTCGACCATAACTTCAGCCATGGCAGGCGGAAGTATTTTTGCCGGATTTTTCAGTGAACCTTTCGATATGAAGGATAACCACTCACGTCTTGGGGTTATGATTTCTCTTCTACCTGCCTTACTTGTTATTTTCATTATCAGCAACCCGTTTAAAGGATTAATTTATTCGCAGATGCTGCTTAGCATTCAGCTTCCCATAACTATTTTTGCACAGATATACCTTACATCCTCGCGCAAAGTAATGGGAAAGTATGCCAATTCGTTATTCCTTTCTGTTTTACTTTTGTTGATCGGCGTTGTGGTAACCTACCTGAATATCAGGCTCCTGATGAGCATTTTCTGAAACATCTAAAGCATTTACCTATGAATCGATTCCTGTTTCCCTTCATCATTCTTTTTCTTACCGTTTTACCCGGGATGAAAGCTATTGCTCAACCCGAAGACGGACCGGATATTGAAATATCGAAAGACGGCAAAGGTTGGGTATTCGGGTTGAACGTGGGGGTGTATTATCCTTCGAAAAATACTGCAGCTTACTATGATGGCAATTCAGCAAATGAAAACAATGTAAAGTACGTAATGTCAAATTACTACTGGTACCAGGAAATATTTTTTGCTTTGGGCGCGTACGATTCCATACTTATTGACGGGCTTCCTCAGAATATGCATTATAAGCTTGCCATTCAGCCGGGTTTGTATGCGCAATACAGTTTCAATCCCAGGCTGGCATTGGTAATCCAGTTCAATTATATGCGGCTCAAAGCCGATGATGCTATTAGTTTTGAAGTAGATCCAAAACCTTATGCCACCGAGCCTGACCTGAGATTGTACCCCATGCGCGGAGTTGAAGAGCGGGTTTACGCCGATATAGGGCTAAAACGCAGTATTCCAAGAAATGAAAAGTTATCCTGGTTCCTTACGGGCGGTTTGAATGTAAACAGCACCAAAGTGAAAAAATGTTCATTTTATGTGGAAGGGAAAGAATACAGTATGATAAACTTATATGGAAATAATGGTTATATACCGAACAGCAACTCACAGACTTATAATGTTTACCAGGGAGGAATTGGGGTCGGAATGTACGCAGGCGGAGGGGCAACTATAACCTTTGGAAACAATGTTTACATTGAACCGGGAATAACTGTGCACTGGCTGAAGGTAAACCTCAACCGCTATAAAGATATGAATCCCGGTATGGGGGTTTATATCCGGTTCTTGTTTTAATTCATTATCCAGCTCAATAATACATATCCTTGAAAACAATCTCCTATTATTTCTTAAGATTCATGATACTGCTTGTAGGGATTATGCCTTTCAGGCTGATGTACATTTTTTCGGATCTGATGTATTTCCTGATGTATCACGTTAGCGGCTACCGGCGAAAAATAGTAGCAGCTAATCTTATCAGTTCATTTCCTGAGAAGGATCAGCACGAAATCAGATCGCTTACTAAAAAGTTTTATCATCATCTTTGTGATATCAGCCTCGAAAGCCTGAAAGGGTTCACTATGAGTCCTGAGGAACTTGTAAGCAGGCACCATATACTCAATCCCGGGATTATTGATCACTATTTCGGGCAGAACAGAAGTGTTATTGCAGTACCTGGCCATTACAACAACTGGGAATGGGGATCGTTGTCGCCGAACCTTCAGATTAAACATCCCCTCGTGTGTTTTTATAAGCCCATGAGCAATAAACTGGTGGATATTTTTGTTAAAAGGCACAGGGCAAAATTTAACAGCCGGCTTGCCTCTATACGTGAAACGGCTTCAACTTTTGAAGAACTTGCGGCTACTCCCACTGGCTTTATCATGGCTGCTGATCAGAGTCCTACAAACCTGAAGGAGTGCTACTGGTTCGAATTCCTGCATCGCGAAACAGCATGGCTTCATGGCCCTGAAAAATACGCACGGAAATACGACCTGCCGATTTTTTATACTGATATTCAAAAGGTTAAAAGAGGTTATTACACTTTAAACATGGTAATGATAACCGATGATCCTGCTTCCTTGCCTGATGGAGAAATTACCAGGCTCTATGCATGGCACCTCGAAAATTCCATTCTACGGGAACCTTCCTACTGGCTTTGGTCGCACAAGAGGTGGAAGCATCGGAGAGAAAGGGGTTAGGAGTTAGAGATTAGGGGTTCAAGGTTCAGTGCGCTGCATGCGTTTTAGGGGGTCACATTCAAAAGTTGGGGAGTAACTGTAAATTAATGCATATCATCAACCCATTAATTATGGTATTTGGTTCCTTTTACATCTAATTGGAGTAGATTCATTTTCTCTATATCTAAAAGAAAAAGAATAGGAATTTTGA
>JBBRCH010000032.1:0-45457 GCA_038204995.1 Bacteroidales bacterium
AATTTATATTAAGCCTAGACTTTTTGGTTCTTTTGTGGCATGACAAAAGAACAAGAATAATAAAGATGCATATGAAAATTCGGGGTTAACAAGTAAATTGAATTAATACCTGAGGTTATATCTCATAGCACCTCAAAGTAAGAATTAGACCTGATTATCCTAAATTCTGGGTTTGGCCTGATGGTTATTATATGGCTGTTAACCAATTTATTTTGTTATCAAATTGTAATAAGTATGCGGTCTGCCTATTATAATTGTTTTGAAAATGAATATTTGTTTTACATTTTAATTGAATATTTCTCTTGACCTTGAGTAATGCAAAATCTATTTGACCTGTTGTTCATGTATTGATGTTCAAATAACTGCGAAAACCTTTAAATTTTCATGAAACTTTTTGTTTCTTCAAGCTACGATCACCTCAAAAGATCAGGAAGAATAGCGAAATTCCTTAATTAAATATGGGAGAAACCTAGCCTGAAACAAATGTATAATAAGAATATAAATATTTATTTGCATACACGAATATTGCATTACTAAAAATTATTCTCTTGTTGCTTATTTACAGATGAATAATTTAAGCCATTACAAATTCACTTTTTTCTTATTTGGAACCAAATTTCCAAAAAGGGACAATAATGTGAAGCGTTATATTTATAATATTATTTACATACAGCAAATCAGTTAGTTAGATATTGTGGCATGATATTTTCTTTATATAGTGAGCAAGAGCAATAAAATTTGCTTTTAGGAAACAAGAATAAGATCACTTACTCGTAAAGCTCTATAAATCAATATTGCATGACTGAAACTGCTACTAATTATTGCTTGTTTATTCAAACCTCAAATACAGGAATTCTTTCCAATGCAGGACAAATGCCGATAACAGGCATTGGTTTTTTTGTTTCAAAAAACGCGTCAGCACATTTTGTTAGTGATTTTCATAACTTAACAGGCGCTTCCCATACCCAAAATCTTTTTTCGAACGTAAACAGGATGGTTTAGTCAGTCCGCTGATGGTTCATTACTATGAACAGAAACAAACTAAAATTCTAAATGAGCTTAAAATAACGAAAAAAACTCCAAACCTTGAAAAAACTACTCACAGCACTAATGATACTAATTGCAAGCTCATTGTTTGCTCAGCAGGATGCTCTGTTTAGCCAATATATGTTCAATAAGCTGGCGGTTAACCCCGGTTATGCCGGCAGCCGCGAACTTCTTTCAGCTGATATATTATACCGTTATCAATGGGTAAATATTGACGGAGCGCCCAAAACCATCAGTGCTTCCATTCACTCACCTCTGAACAATCCTAATCTGGCAGTGGGTCTCAATATTTATAACGACAAAATAGGCCCTATGTCATCTACCGGTGCTATGGCAACCTTTGCTTACCGGATCATCTTTCCAAAAGGCAAGCTTTCTTTTGGTTTACAGGCCGGAGTTAAAAGCAGTGGTTTTGACTGGAATAAATTTGTTGCAGATGACAATGCTGATCCTTTCCTGAGTAACCCGGTAAAGAAAAAAGTAGTTCCCGATGCAAATTTTGGAATCTACTATTATTCTGATAAATTCTATGCTGGACTTTCTTCTCACCAGCTTCTGCAAAACCAAACCCTTATAGTTACCGATTCAACCGGAAGTACACAGTTTACCAAATTGCTGACTCACTTTTACGGAATGTCCGGAGTGGCAATTCCAATCGGCGAAAATGTAGTTTTCCGTCCATCCATTCTTGCAAAATTTGTTGTAAATGCACCTCCTCAGCTCGATTTGAATGCAAGTTTTCTGTTTGCCAAAACCCTGTGGTTGGGAGCTTCATACCGTACCGAGAGAGCCGTCTCGCTGATTGCCGAAATCAACGTTGCTCAAAACCTTCGTATAGGATATTCCTACGATATCTGGCTTAATGAACTGAAAACATACAACAAAGGATCCCACGAAATCCGTCTGAGTTTCGACTTCAACGTTGCAAAGAGAATCCTTTCTCCGAGGTATTTTTAAAGCCAGAATTGATTATACCAGTCAGACAACCCTAAACTATATTATTTTGAAAAGGTATACCAGATTCATATATCCTGCCTTGACAAGCTACTGAAACAGGTTCCAGGATGCTGAATTCAGAATATGATTGGATCGAAAAACAAACTGAACCGGATAGTATCAAAGTGATGATTCAAGAACCTTCGACAGGCAAAACCCAGACACCAATAGCCCTTTTCGCAAACGAATAATTCTTCACGCAACTTAAATACGATAATACAAGAACAGGGATAAATGTTCAAATGGCGTTAAAAGTACTCCTGAGCAGAACATGGACAAACGTCTAAGCCGAATGTTAAGCAACAAGCATTAGGGGAACTTAAACAAATCCCGATCAGTTTGATCCCGGAGAAGTTAGCGAAGTGTAAATAACTAGGAGATATTCAGCTTAAAAACCTCCTTTATATCCAGGGAGGCTTTTTTGTTTCACATCAACCCAGGAAAGGATTATTCAGCTTTTCGTAACCAATAGTTGTTTCGGGCCCGTGACCAGGGTACACGATATAATCGTCGGGCAGTGTGAATAATTTACTGCTTATACTTTGGTAAAGCACATCGAAATTGCCGGTCGGCAGGTCAGTGCGCCCAATGCTGTCGCGAAACAGAACATCACCTGCTATTACATACCGTTCAGCATGATTAACCAGACAAATGCTGCCATCAGCATGTCCGGGAGTATATACTACACTTAGGGAGGTGCTACCTACGGCAAGGATGTCGCCTTCGCCGATAAAATCAACGGGAATAATCAGGTTCTCAACTTTGAGGCCAAATACAGAACCGAATTCGGCAGCCGTTTCCCAGAATATTTTACAGGCTTTATGGCATTGGGGAAGGATATTAAACGTTTTACAGATAAAGGTATTCCCAATAATATGGTCAACATGGAAATGTGTATTTACCATTCCGACCACTTGCAGGTGATTGTCGTTTATGAAACCTAGCAGTTCGGATTCCTCCTGCCGGTGCTGGCATGCAGGGTCAACTATCAGGCATTTGCCGCTATTGTCGCTGATTACATAGGTATTTACCCCAAACGAGTTAAAAACAAACCTGGCAATATTCTTATTCATCGGTATACTAATTTTGATGGGATAAAGTTATCACTTTAGCCAATATAAAACCATATAAACAATGAACCGCAGATTTTTGTTACTTTAGCGGATCGAAATATATTCTATCACAAATGAGACTACCTCGCGGGTCCGGGATAAAAAAAGTAATCAGGTTATCGTTTATAATGCTGATAATGTGGCTTTTCCGGTTTTCTGCATCTGCCCAGTTCTATAATGGTTCGCAACTTACTTTTGGCAAAAACCGGGTACAGTACACTGATTTTCTCTGGACATATTTCAGGTTTAATAATTTCGATGTGTATTATTACCTGAATGGCAAAGAACTGGCCCAACATACAGCCGATTATGCCCGGAAATACATTCCCGAAATTGAAAAGAAACTGGAAACAACCCTCGACAGGAAAACCCAGTTTATAGTTTATAATACTTACTCTGAACTCAAACAGAGCAATATCGGGTTAATGAATCAGACTCAGTACAATACAGGTGGAATTACTCATATTATAGGAACCAAGGTTTTTCTGTATTTCGATGGCGATCTCAATCATTTTGATAATCAGATACGTGCTGGAATTACACGTATATTGCTCGAAAATATTATCTACGGAGGCTCATTAGGTTCGCAGGTCAAAAACAGTACCCTGATCAACCTTCCTTCCTGGTATATCGACGGGCTTGTTTCATATTATAGCCGAAACTGGGATACTGAACTCGATAATAAAGTTAAAGATGGAATACTGAGTGGAAACTACAAGCGCTTTAACCATTTGATTGATGACGATGCGGTATTGGCTGGTCATTCGCTCTGGCGTTATATTGCCGAAAAGTACGGTGAAGAAAATATTTCCAATATCGCGTACATGACCAGGGTAAATCGCAGTGTCGAAAGTGGCTTTCTTTATGTTTTAGGAATATCCTTCAAAAAAGTTGTAGGTGAGTGGTACGACTGGTACAACAACCTTTACGCTCAGGAAAATATAAACTTTAGTCCCTACAATGCGAAAGTTCCATTCAAACTGAAACGCGACAAGGTTTATGATAATATGCGCATCAGCCCCGATGGGGAGAAGGTATTATATACTGTGAATGATAAGGGTTTGTATAAAGTTTACATCTATAATCTTAAAACCGGAAAGAAGAAACGGATTTTCAGGAAGGGATACCGTACGGATGAAAAGGTAGATTATTCCTACCCTTTGGTAGCATGGCACCCCAGCGGGAATGTTATTTCCATGATTATTGAACGCAAGGGCCTTCTTTTTCTCTATTTCTATGATATGGAAACCCGGAAATGGCAAAACCAGAACATTTTTAATTTTCAGAAAATCCTTGATTTCTCGTATTCTCCTGATGGGCGCTCTTTTGTAATGTCGGCTGTTCAACGAGGACAGTCTGATATTTACACCTATAACATTGCCGCCAATACAGCCGAACCTATAACCCAGGATGTTTACAATGACCTGAATCCCAGGTTTCTGGCTAAGAGCAATAAGATTATTTTCAGTTCGAACCGGCCCGATGATACCATTCGGTTTACCAAAGAGAATCTGCGGTCGTATGATGGGTTGGCTAACAACGATCTGTTTATTTATGAAAAAGGTTCAAACAGTAATGTTCTCAACAGGGTTACCAAAACGAAACTTGCAAATGAAATTCAACCGGTTTCCTATAGTCCCGGGTATTTTACCTACCTGAGCGATGCCAACGGTATTTATAACCGGTACGCTGCAAAATTCGACAGCACGGTTGCTTATGTTGATACAACTGTGCATTACCGTTATTATACACTTACGTTCCCGCTTACTGATTATCCCCGAAGTATTATTTCTCAGGATGTCAGTTTTGTTGGTGGCAAAACTTCTGAATTGGTTTTTGAAGACAACAAATATCATATTTACCTGGGCGATATTCCACCAGGAAAAATAATTCCGGTTCAGACTCCGGAACAGACAAAATATATGATCGAACTCGAAACCAGGGCGGAAAAGGAGAAAATGGAAGCCGAACAGCAGAAATTAAATCCTGAGCGCAAAGTAAAACGAAAACGGTTTGTGTCCGTTTATGAAAATGATATACTTCCTGAAAAGGCAGATTCAGCAGGTGTAGACATAAATAACTACCAGATTTCAGGCGATTTATCAACAGGAAGAACCGGAATACGAAGGTCTAATGTATTACAACCCGAAAATACCGGTGGAATTATTAAGCTTCCGAAACCGCGCAATTACAATGTGGAATATTCTGTTAACCAGCTGGTTAGTCAGCTCGATTTTTCTTATTTGAATTTGAGTTACCAACCATACCTGGGATACGCAGGGCCAATCTACCAAAACTCACCTACCAATGCACTCTTTGTGGTCGGAGCTACCGACCTGCTCGAAGATTATCGTTTCCTTGGAGGCGTGAGGTTGAATTCGAGCCTCATCCATAATGAATACCTGTTTGGGTATGCAAACCTGAAACATCGCCTCGATCGCGAATTTTATTTCCACCGTACAGGTTTCGATGTTAATTACCCGGACAGATATGAGCGACACCGGATTCATGAACTTCATTATGTTTTGCGCTATCCTTTTACCGAAATACTGGCTATCAAAGGAACTGCCTCGGTACAATATGATAAACCTTACGTGCTCGCTTATGATTATCCTACGGCTAATTTGAATTCCGGTGGCAATACATGGGGCATAGCCAAGGGGGAACTTGTTTATGACAATACGCGGGAAATAGGGATAAACCTGATGCAGGGCCTGCGGTACAAAGTATTCACGGAATATTACCAACTGCTTAAAAAACAATTAGTTAATATGATTGTCTTTGGATTTGATATCCGTCATTATACCCGTATACACCGCTCATTTATTTGGGCAAACCGCCTGGCAGGAAGTACTTCTTTCGGTAAAAACCGTCTGTTGTATTATATGGGCGGGGTTGATAACTGGCTGGCGCCTCAGTTTAATACAGAGTATCAGATTGACTATACTCAGAACTATGCCTTCCAGACCCTGGCTACCAGTATGCGTGGATTTAAACAGAATGCACGCAGCGGGAATACTTTTGCCTTGTTCAGTTCGGAATTGCGGCTTCCTGTGTTCAGATACTTTCTCAATAAGCCACTCAGGTCCGAATTTCTGAATAATTTTCAGATCATAGGCTTTACTGATATCGGATCAGCATGGCAGGGACTTAATCCGCTTACGGAGGAAAATACGTACTATACACGCAAGATCAGCAGTCCTCCGCTGAATATTACCGTTCAGGTGCAGAAAGATCCGCTTATTGCAGGATACGGCTTTGGTTTGCGAAGCACACTCTTTGGATATTTCCTTCGGGCTGATTGGGCCTGGGGTATAGAGGACCAGGTGGTTCAGCCCCGGATATTCTACCTTTCATTAAGTCTCGACTTCTAAACCTGGTAATCAATTTCAACTGAATAAAAAATACTGGAATATCACAACGTGCTTCAACGGTAAGAACCTGGGTATTCTGATCCATATACCAAATTCATGAGCCTCCCCGAAAAGCGTATTACCGATTTTATTCGTAAACATCATATTTTAACGCTGGCAACTTCGGCCAATAATGTTCCTTATACCTGTACCTGTTTTTACGTATATATTGATGAACTGAATATGTTTGCATTTACCTCCGACCCGGGCACCAGGCATGTGGATGAAATGCTTGAACAGCCGATAGTTGCGGGAGCAATAGCACTTGAAACTACCATGATAGGGAAAATTCAGGGGATACAGTTTACGGGTGAGTCCCACGAGCTGAAAAATGAACTTTATGACACAGCCCTTCGTGCGTATCTCAAAAAGTTCCCTGTTGCCGGATTTAAGAAACTTGTTCTTTGGAGCATTCAACCCGATTTTATTAAAATGACACACAATCGTTTGGGATTTGGTACGAAACTGATCTGGACACATGATAGTTAGCAAATAAACTAGATATTAATTTACTTGACAAAATTCAAATTATTTGCCAGAATATCACCAAAAACAGTTTCTCCGCTTTCTACTTGTTTTTCTATATTAATTTTTATATTCTTACATCCCTTTGTTTATAGGCATTCTGAAACGCCCTATTCATAGGGGTTTCGATACTTATCAAGGCTTTAAAGCTCACATATACAGATAGATAGACCTTACTAACGGAGATTTTGTTAATAACTGTATTTGAATAATCCAGTTTGCATAGTGTAAATTTGTAAATCCTGTTTTCAACTAAAATAATTATTTAATACGGTTGGCTTTCAGGATATTCTTTTTATTATTAACAGTGAACGCGGAACAAAATGGATGTTAATCTTTTTTCACAAATCGACTCCTCGGTAGAAGAAGGTGTAAAAAACGATTTTTATAATAAAGTACTCGAACAACGCCAGCGACCAGGAATCGAACACCCAGAAAAATCTGAAACCGATCCGCTCACAGAAGTTGTTATCGTTCCGGAAATTGAACCTAACTTAATGAACGAACAGATTATTGAAAATACGGTTAAGAAATCAATGAATGCTTATAACCACGAGGAGGTGCTTGAAGCTGCCGCCGAATATTTTAAGGGCGACAGGCTTGCTGCCAATGTGTGGATGAATAAATATGCCCTTAAGGACAGCGATGGAAACATCTATGAACTTACTCCGGAGGATATGCATCATCGCCTTGCTTCTGAAGTAGCCCGTATCGAAAAGAAATACCCTAATCCGCTGAGCGAGGAAGAAATATTTGAACTCTTCCGCAATTTTCGGTATATCATACCCCAGGGAAGCCCCATGGCCGGTATTGGAAATGATTTCCAGATCTCATCCTTGTCTAATTGTTTTGTAATCGGCAGCGACGGCAACCAGGATTCGTATGGCGGAATCATGAAAGTAGACCAGGAGCAGGTACAACTAATGAAACGACGCGGGGGAGTAGGCCACGACCTTTCACATATCAGGCCTTCAGGCAGCCCCGTAAAAAACAGTGCGCTTACGTCAACAGGAATTGTTCCTTTTATGGAACGATTCAGCAACTCAACCCGCGAAGTGGCACAGGATGGCCGCCGGGGTGCTTTGATGTTATCAATCTCCATAAAACATCCCGACAGCGAGAATTTTGTTGATGCCAAAATGGTTCAGGGAAAAGTTACAGGCGCCAACGTATCAGTAAAAATTGACGACGATTTTATGCGTGCTGTAAAAAACAACAGCACCTATATGCAACAATACCCTATTGATTCGGCTAACCCTACCAAAGTACAGGAAATCAACGCCATGGGTTTGTGGGAAAAGATAATTCACAATGCATGGAAATCAGCCGAACCGGGAATCCTATTCTGGGACACCATCATCAGCGAATCTGTGCCCGATTGTTATGCTGATCTGGGATTTAAAACCCTTTCGACCAACCCCTGCGGCGAAATTCCTCTTTGTGCCTACGACAGCTGCAGGTTAATTGCTATCAACCTCTTTAGCTATGTCGAAAATCCATTTACTCCGGAGGCTTCATTCAATGCAAGTATGTTTACTCAGCATTCCAGGTATGCACTGCGTATCATGGACGACATTATTGATCTGGAAATGGAGAAAATTGATGGAATCCTTAATAAAATCAAAACCGATCCCGAGGACGAAGAAACCAAACGTACCGAGAGGATTTTATGGGAAAAAATTAGGGAAAAGACCCTTCAGGGCCGCCGTACTGGCATTGGCATAACTGCCGAAGGCGATATGCTGGCTGCATTGAACATGCGTTACGGAACGGATGAAGCTACCAGTTTCAGTGTAAACGTTCATAAAACACTTGCTATCGAAGCCTACAGCGCTTCGACTGACCTGGCAGCCGAAAGGGGTGCATTCCCGATTTTCGATATCGAGCGGGAAAGAAATAACCCATTGATAAACCGTATCCGTGAAGCCGCCCCGGAAGTATATGCTAAAATGGAAAAACAGGGCCGCCGCAATATCAGTATGCTCACTATAGCCCCGACAGGTAGTGTAAGTATATGTACACAAACCACCTCCGGCATTGAGCCGGTGTTCATGGTAAGCTATAAACGCCGCCGCAAAGTAAATCCCAACGATAAAAATGTACATGTAACATTTATCGATAAAGTAGGCGACTCATGGGAAGAATACAATGTGTTTCATCCCAAGTTCCTCGACTGGATGAGAATCAATGGTTACGATACTGAAAATGCCGCTAATATGGACGAAGAAACATTACAGTCCATAGTCGAAAAATCTCCCTATCACAAAGCCACCAGTAACGATATCGACTGGTTAGCCAAGGTTCAGATGCAGGGTGCCATTCAGAAGTGGGTCGACCACTCAATCAGCGTTACTGTTAACCTGCCCGCCGAGGCCACCGAAGAACTGGTTAGCAATGTGTACCTTACCGCATGGGAAACCGGGTGCAAGGGGATGACCATCTATCGCGACGGCTCACGTTCGGGCGTATTGATAAGCAATGAAACTAAAAAAGAACCCATTAACGAGTTCCGCGAAACCAAAGCGCCTCCCCGTCCCAAGGAAATGGAAGTCGAAGTGGTCCGGTTTATGAACGAAGACGAAAGATGGATTGCATTTGTGGGCCTGCTCAATAATAAACCCTACGAAATATTCACCGGTAAAAGTTCCGACTTTTACATACCCGATTATGTAAAAAAGGGCTGGGTGATACGGATCAAGGAAAACGAAAATTCACCGGCACGCTATGATTTTGAATACGAGGATAGTTACGGCTATCGTGTGACACACCGGGGCCTGTCGCGTTCGTTTAAAAAAGATTACTGGAATTATGCCAAACTGATATCAGGTATTCTGAGGCACGGCATGCCATTGCCATACGTAGTTGAACTGATTGATCACCTGAGTTTCGATAACGTTAGCATTACTACCTGGAAAAACGGTGTGATACGTGGCCTTAAGAAATTTATCCCCGACGGAACCCAAACCGGCCATAGCTGCCCGGAGTGTAAGGAGAAAAATTCAATTGTCTATAAAGAAGGATGCATGACCTGTACCGAATGTGGTTACAGTAAATGCGGCTAATAATACTCTCTTTGTCACTTGTGTACTGAACCACGGTCATTTATTGGTCGTGGTTTTTTCATGCACTAATATTTATTATATTTGAGCAGTGGCAAATTAACTTCTTTAGCCTAAATGTGATTGAACGCGTTTAAATTCATAGAGTTCACATTAACCATAAAACAAGTGTCAGGAAATAAAACAGGTGCGAACAAAGGATATCCGCTCCCGCACGAATCCTTTCGTGTGGTTGTATGAAATTGATTGCATTTACAGGATGAGTCGAAATTATAAATTCCATAATCCCGAAGGAGTCTACTTTGTTAGTTTTGCTGTAGCGGATTGGATTGATGTTTTTACAAGAAATGAATATAAAAACATTCTTCTTGAAAGTCTCAAATTTTGTCAGCTAAACAAAGGAATGGAAATATTTGCCCGGTGTATAATGACAAACCACATGCATCTGGTCTTTAGAGGTAGCGGCGAAAATAAACCGGAAGATTTATTAGGTGATTTTAAACGGTTTACAAGCAGAAAAATAGTGCAAGCTATAATTGACAATCCAAAGGAAAGCCGAAAGGAATGGTTGATCCAACAATTTACAAAAGCTGCTGCCCAAAGTTCAAACGTAAAACATCACCAGTTCTGGAGGCATGATAACAAACCGATAGAATTATGGAGCAACAAGGTAATTACCGAAAAAATTAATTATATCCATAAAAATCCAGTAGAAGAAGGCCTGGTCTTCATACCTGAAGACTATGTTTATAGCAGTGCCAGGGACTATAGCGGAGAAAAAGGATTACTGGATAATGTTATTGTAGTGGATTTATTTTGACCACGCGAAAGAATTCGCGCGGGAGCGGGGAGAAGTTTTGTGTTATGGCCAGGGTTTTATGACTCGTCAGGATGCACTGGCATAGATTTTAAATTCACGCAAGTAGGGCAATAATCTGAACACTCTCTATAAAATCTTGATATTACGTATCCTGTTTTTAAAATTTTGTTGTAACTTTATATCTATAAATAGCCCATATTTACTTAAATCATGCTGAAGCTCCGCGTCACGGTAAATTTTTCTCAATAATTTTTTGAATTTATTATTATCCAACAAAAAACAAAAAATGAAGACAAACGGTAACTTTCTGACATCGATTTTATTGATTATTGCCGGAGTGTTTTATACCTCCTGCTGTCCTCTAAATCCAAAGCTGAATTCAGTAAAAACAGCTCATGGAAACACCGACTGGCATATTAATACGGCAGAAGAGTTCCTTACCGGAAAAGACATGAATGGTAATAATATGGCCAGTAATCATTGTCCTGACACATGGACAAAAACTCATATGCATGTAGGTTCAACAAACACGAACAACTATTATTATGACATCAGTAAAGTAGCTACAGGCAAAGACTGCGATGCAGGTAGCGGCATTGATCAGTCAATGCTTTTCTTTTATGCCGGTCATGGCAATCCAACAAGTTATAACACCTTAGGAAATTCGGCTACGCTACCCAATATGAAGCTGGGCAATTGCGATGATAAGTCTCATGGCTTATTGAGATATTTTTGGCAATGCTCCTGTGAGGTATTTGCTCACGGTCCGGTGACCTGTACCGGTTCGACAGAGGCTTATGCTTGTCCTGAGGACTTTGATGGATCCGCTGATTCATATGCTATGAGAAATGTTTATGAACGCTGGGGCCCGATACTCAGTCCGGAATTAAGAATGGCCTGCGGCTCTTCTACATTAGCATACTGCTGGGATACTGAAACAAATAAAATCTGGGATTATTACAACAACCTGGGCTACGATGTTGCTGACGCTTTTATATGGGGATTGCACCGATTGAGCTACAATTGCCCATTGTGTATTACTACGGGAGGTTTTTCCACATCATCCACACCACTTTTCGACCAGACTTTTACCAATAAGCCTAATCCCTCCGGTGCGTACCTTCATATCCAATTTTTATCGGAATTTGCAAGCAATGTTCCACAACTCAATTTTCATATTCCGGAATTGCTGCCGGTTTTTGAACTTATCCCATTGCCATGGCCTGAGAAATATAAAAAGGAAGACTTTCAGAATAAAGAAGGCTGGATGTATTCAGGTACAAAACTGAAAGAAAGAGGAATCCCGGAGGTAAAGATCAATAATGCTTCAGGTTCTCTATATGTATTTGGCGAAAGAAAGTATGAAGATGGAGCTAAACAGTATGGGGAATCGGAATATATCGATCTGGCTAAAAAATTCATACGGGGACAGGGTTGGACTGAAAAAGGAGTTTCGGGGCCCGTGGGACAGAAAATGATGCTCCAGGCTGCGCCAAATGCCGGCAAACGTACCGGGCAAATCCGGAATGAACAGAAAAATGTTTCAATTACTTTCAACAGGATTATTATTATCGAGGGCGATACGGTCAATACAGTCGGTGAGGGTGGGAAAGTTGTTGTACAACTCAACAATGACGGATCACTATACAATGCTTCCAAAGTATGGAGGCCTATTAAAGGCAAAATCAGGGTCACAAATACAAAGACCTATGAGCAAGCTTATACTGAAGCCATTAAGCAGGTTAGTGAGCAACAAGCCTACAAACTTGAGAGCTGGATATGGGGGTATGAGGAGTATGCAGGAAATGTTGAGCAAAAAGAACTCAAGGCTGTATATATTTTCTATTTTATCCCAGTTGACCGCGAAAAGGCCATCGATTACCCTCCTATGGCAATAAAAATCTCAGCTCATTTAGAATAATACATATACTTTAATATTGGGCTCCCCTTTCAGGGTAACATTTCAAATGCAAAGTGCAGGGTGTAAAATAATTTACATTTTGCACTTTTCGTTTTAGACTTCAGACCTTACAGTTGCATTTGAAAGCGGAAATGACTGCACAGGCAGTGGAACAAACAATTAATAGTATAAAAACCGATTCATTTTCAGTCAGTTCTGAGCGGTTTGTAAGAACTAATAACCCTCGTTAGCGCACTTTTGTACCACAAGCCCGTAATGGCCCGGATTATCAACTTAGCGAAGCCCTGTCTGCGCCGGGCAGGCTTGTCTGCTGTGGAGATCTCAGTAGCAAAGCAAATAACCTAGCGAACTTAACGCAACGGTCTCATGAGTGTAGCGAATAACAAAGCGATCATATCCTGCATTGCGTTATACTCCATTACTTTTATTACCCCCTGATGGAGCGCATCCAAGGCCATATAAGCCTTGCCGGTTTCTAAAAATGTTTCTTATGATGATCAAAGGTCTGGTTATCGCGGAAAGCAATAAATTTTCGCGCTATGAGCAAAAATATAGGCAGGTTGTTGCGGTTAAAATATTCTATGGCTTCGGGTTTGGAATGGCAGGCATCAGCTAAGATGGCTAAAAGCCTGAAATCGTTTTGCTGTAACCACATATAAGCTTTCGGATCCCCGTCAATCGCCCTGTCGAGCGCCCCGAAATGGACGTACCCGTGTTTCATCAGCCAGCCGAAAGCTTCTTCGCTGCCCCGCATACACATACTTAAAGCACCAAGTTCTGGATAGCCGTTTTTCATAAGCCAGTTGAATATTTCCTGGTTGCCGCTCAGGGTTTCGGCAAATGACAGAAGTATTTTAGGCTCGTATTCAAGCATGAGGGGTTAGAGGTTTGGTCCAGATAGCTATTGGGATTGGGATTGGTGTTAAAGTGAGAACGGGTGGTTGAGTTACTTGATGTGTTAATCACACAATGTGCTAAGTTACACAATTACTTCATTATCGCATTACCGCATTACCACATTACCGCATTACCGCATTTTCGCATTATCACATTACCCCATTACCCCATTACCGCATTACCGCATTATCACATTACCGCATTACCGCATTACCGCATTATCACATTACCGCATTTTCGCATTATCACATTATCACATTATCACATTACCGCATTACCGCATTACCGCATTACCGCATTACCGCATTACCACATTACCACATTACCACATTATCGCATTATCACATTACCGTATTATCACATTATCGCATTATCACATTATCGCATTATCATATTACCGCATTATCGCATTATCGCATTATCACATTCTTAATAAAATACTTCCGCTTTAATTCCAAGCTTCTCAATCCGCTTAGCCAGGTCGAGGAATTCAGCCTCGGGAACTTTTTCAAGAGTGCCATAGGGTGGCTGCCGGTCGATCGGGTAAAGCATCACCAGTTTTGGATTGATTTCGCGGATATGCGTTAACCATAACGCAAGTTCCTCTTCAGTAGTATTATCTACCTGTTTCCCATTTACTTCTCCCCGTATCAGCATAGTCTGTATAACCAGGTTTCCGCCGAGGTTCGTTAATTCCAGTAGCACTTTTTCGAGTGTTATGGAACTGGTCGGGCGGTTGATAGCCTGGAAAGTTGCCTGGGTTCCGGCATCCAGTTTCAATACATTGTTATCAATTTTCAGCAAAGCCCTTTTTACATTTTCACGATCCAGGCGGGTCGCATTCGAAAGTACGGTGATCTTAGCTTTAGGGAAGAACTTATCGCGCAGGCGGATGCAGTTGTCAATAATAGTTTCGAATTCGGGATGAAGCGTAGGTTCGCCGTTCCCTGCAAAAGTGATATTGTCAGGGTCAAGACCCCCTTCTTTCAAGGCTTCGAAACGGCTTTGCAGAGAAGCGTTTATTTCAGCAGCGGTAAAAAGTGCCTGCTTTACTTTTTTGTGCTGTTCGGTAAGGCCGCATTCGCAGTAAACACAATTGAAAGTACAAAGCTTGCCGTGTAAGGGTAAAAGATTAATTCCGAGCGAAATCCCGAAACGCCTGCTTTTCACAGGACCAAAAACAATTTCATCAAACAATATACCTGCCATACTATGTTTCCTTGTTACTTTAAAAGGTATAACAATATACAATATTCCTGCAAAGGTACAGATATTAAAAATGATGAAGTACAGGACGTTGAATAATTATGAGAATCCACAAAGTGATTACACGAAGAAAAAATATCTCTGTGAACTATTGAGCCCTCTATGCCCTGGGTTTTAAATCCTCAAAATAAAAGTCCAGTTCCGAAAAAGGAATATTCCATCTTGCCGATTATTCAGAGATAAATACTACTTTTGAGTACTTAATTCCATATTCAAATCCTGAATGCTCACCATCGACCAGATTAAAGCTCCTATAGCTTCCTATATCGAAGAGTTTGAGAAACATTTCCGCGACTCGATGAAAAGTCCGGTTCCTCTGCTTAACACTATTACGCGCTATATTTTAAAGCGTAAAGGCAAGCAGATGAGGCCCATGTTTGTGTTTCTTTCAGCCAAGGTTTGCGGTGAGGTAAATCAAAGCACGTATCATGCCGCATCATTGATCGAATTGCTCCATACCGCAACCCTGATCCACGATGATGTGGTGGATGACTCAAACGAACGCCGCGGATTTTTCTCTCTGAATGCACTCTGGAAAAACAAAATTGCAGTCCTTGTGGGTGATTATCTTCTGTCGCGGGGACTATTGCTCTCCCTTGAAAATGAAGAATATCATCTCCTTAAGATTGTTTCGAATGCCACCCGCGAAATGAGCGAAGGCGAGTTGCTGCAAATTGAAAAAGCCCGTAAACTGGATATTGAAGAACCGGTTTACTTCGAGATAATCCGTAAAAAAACGGCTTCATTAATAGCTTCATGCTGCGCAGCAGGCGCGGCCTCGGTTGGTTCGGATGCCGAAACCATCGAAAAAATGCGACTCTTTGGCGAATATGTTGGTATTGCTTTCCAGATCAAAGACGACCTTTTCGATTATGAGAAAAACCTGGCAACCGGAAAACCCAACGGCATTGATATCAAAGAGAAAAAAATGACGCTGCCGCTAATCCATATGCTCAATAATATGTCATGGATCGAAAAACGGATGGCTATGAATATTGTTCGTAACCACAACAACGAACCGCATAAGGTTGCCGAATTGATAGCAAAAGTTAACAGCAGCGGAGGCATTGAATATTCAGCCGGAAAAATGCGCGAATTTCAGCAAAAAGCCATTGCCCTATTGTATACCATGCCTGAAAGCGAATCGAGGAATTCGCTCGAACAGCTGGTGATTTTTACTACGGAAAGGAAGCATTAAAGTGCTCAGTGCTCAGTGTTGAGTGCTGAGAGCCCGGAACCTAATGCCTGGATATAATATTTGTGAATCCCAAAACTTTTTCGTACCACAACTTTATTCATATTCCACGTTATATAAAAAAGACCTCCCTAAATACGGCAACAAATGAAAATCATCAATTTTTTGATTGCACTATTAATTTCATGCACTGTTTTCGCCCAGCAAACGGTTGAAAATTATTCAAATGGTAGTAAAAGAACAGAAGGCATGATGGTTAACGGGCAACGCGAGGGCCTGTGGTACGAGTTCAATTTAAAAGGGCTTAAGGTTGCCGAAGCCAACTATAAAAACGGCGTAAAAGAAGGACGTTATACTGCGTGGCATCCGAATGGCAAAAAACAATTTGAAGGTTATTTTAAAACAGGCAAGCTCAACAGCAACGTTACATCATGGCGCGTGGAAGGCACCACTGAAGAAAAAGGCCATATCACGGATGATCTCCGCGATAGCATATGGAACTTTTATCATACCGACGGTTCGCTCGGTAGTACCGGCAGGTTTAGCCTGGGTAAAATGGAAGGCAAATGGCAGTATTTCTACGAAAACGGCGAAAAGTGGAAAGAAGGCTCTTTTAAAGAGGATGAAAAAACAGGCGTTTGGACTTATTGGTACATGGACGGGCACATTCATCATACGGGCGAATATGTTGACAATAAGGAAAACGATGTGTGGATGGGCTGGTTTTCAAACGGCCAGCTGAAAGATTCAGGATTCTACGATAAGGGTAGAATGAAGGGACAATGGAAGGGATGGTTCGAGAATGGAAGACCACAGTATATTGGTTTTTATGTAAATGGAAATCTGGATGGTATGTATAAAGTCTGGTATCCGAACGGGCAAAAGCGGACCGAAGGAACATATAAGCTGGGCGTAAAGGACGGACTTTGGGAAGAGTGGTATGATAGCGGACAACTCAGCGAGTCGGGTCGTTGGCTGGATGGTGAGCGAAACGGGTTTTGGGTTTATTTTGATGCCGGTGGCTTTAAAATAAAAGAGGAGAATTTCGATAAGGGCAAGCCTGATGGAGCATGGAAATCATATTATGCCAACGGACGAGTTTCAGGTTCAGGGCAATATGTCAATAAAAGTAAAGAAGGAACGTGGCAATATTGGGATGACAAAGGAAATCCTTTAATGAAATCTGAATTTCAGAATGGAAAGAAAGTGAAAGAGAAGAGATATGGAAAGGCCGGTAAGGAACTTGAACCTGGCAGGTAGCACAATTATTTATGCAGGTTTGAGTTATTACACATAAGCTGGTAAAGCCTGAAACTTTTGAGTTTGCGGCGAACACATTAGCAAAAAAAAATGCAAATGGCAGATTGTAAGCTTACGGAATTAGCCATAACCAGGAAATTGTAAGAAAACGGTATGCAAATTACTTTCGAATAATTGTCCTGAAATATAAATGTTGTTCTCATTTTCTTCTCCCCTTTTGTCTTTTGTCTTTTGTCTTTTATCTTTTGTCTTTTGCCTTTTAACCTGAATTCAGCTTACTTTTCCTGAATTTTATCCCGAAACTGCATCATGTTAATAAAATACCAATTCTTTTTTCTGAAGCGTTTACTTGTTGTTTGCATTCTGCTTGTCGCATTTTCGGGAAAAGTTTATTCGCAAAAGGAAGCGGAAGTCAGGCAGCTGCCTGAAATGTGCCTGACTCAAACCGAAATGGAATTATACAAACTTGTAAATGAATACCGTGTTCAGAATGGTTTGACGGAAGTACCTCTGTCAGCATCGCTCTGTTTTGTAGCCCGAACGCATGCCAATGACCAGGCAGAGAATTTTAAAGAAGGCAAACGCTGTAATATGCACAGCTGGTCCGGTAAAGGCAAATGGTCATCGTGCTGCTACACGCCTGATCATAAAAAAGCCAAATGCATGTGGGACAAACCACGCGAACTCACTGATTATGTGGGTGATGGCTATGAAATTTCTTTTTATTCCACATATTTATATGCTTCTCCCGAGGCCCAGGCAAAAGATATATTGAACGGATGGAAAAAAAGTCCGGGTCATAATGATGTTATCATGAATAGAAACATTTGGAAAAATGCACGCTGGCAGGCTATGGGAGTTGGCGTTTATGGCGAATATGCAAATATATGGTTCGGTAAGGAAGAAGATAATGCAGGCGAACCGCAGCCATGTGCACAGGAATGAGTAATAAAATTATCGTAAAATGTGAAGTTAACGTTTTAAAAATCAGCAATTGGTAAAAGAGGCAAATCTTAAAAATATTTCCTAATAAACCCCGCGCTATGCAAAAAATAATTACTCTTTTCTTTGTTTTTACTGTATGCTCTGTAGCTTCGTACGGACAGGCTTTCCAGGGTGGTGTGGCAGCCGGACTTGTTGGCAGCCAGGTAGCAGGCGATACTTACTCTGGATTTCACAAAGCAGGGATTTATACAGGCCTGTGGGTCCGGTTGGCTTTGAATGAACGCTCCTCAGTACAAACTGAGATTAGCTATTTTCAGAAAGGCAGTCGCCACAATCCGGATTCAGCCCGTCAGAATTTTACCATATATAAAATGAAACTGGGGTATATTGAGATGCCTTTTCTGTACCAGTATCATCTTAAAAATAAAACAGTTATCGAATTCGGGCCTTCTTTCGCTTTTTTAATTCATAGTTATGAAGAGTTGGATTATATGCAGGTTTCTTATGGCAAATTCAGCCTATTCAATCCTTCGTTTATGGCTGGAGTAGGATATCCGATAACAGAAAAATTAAGTGTGCATGTTCGCCTCGACAGCTCCATACTTAGTATCCGAACCGATAAAATTAACGGGGCACGGCAGCGTTTCTTTGATCAGGGGCAATATAATGACTGTCTTTTATTATTCCTGGGTTACAAGTTGTAGCCTGGAGTCGGAAGACCGGAGACGGGAGACAGAAGACCGGAGAACGAAGCAATTGTGTGCCGAATTCTCCTTTCCAACAAGAATGACTAATTTCAAAGGAAAACCAGGGGAATCTTCGGACTCCGGACTCCGGACTTCCGACCAAATAATTCCACTACCTTTGTAATAGAATCCAGAACATGAAACAAACAAAGTTAAAACTTATAGTAGGCGTAACCGGTGCCAGTGGCGCTATTTATGCTAAAGTACTCTTCGATACTTTGATGCATTGTAATGAGCAAATTGAAGATGTTGCAGTTCTGTTTTCGGATAATGCAAAAGGGGTCTGGAAATACGAATTGGGTAATTCGGATTTTGAGAAATTACCGTTTACATTTTATAACAAAGATGATTTCTATTCGCCGGTTGCATCGGGATCGGCCGGTTACGTTGCAATGATCATTTGTCCATGCAGCATGGGAACTTTAGGCCGTATTGCTTCGGGTGTATCCAACGATCTGATGACCCGTGCCGCCGATGTCATGCTGAAGGAGCGACACAAACTGGTGCTCGTTGCCCGCGAAACGCCTTTAAGCCTGATCCATATTAACAATATGAAAACTGTAACTGAAGCCGGAGGTATTATATGCCCGGCAACACCTTCGTTTTACAGTAAGCCTGAGACGATGGAACAGCTGGCAGCAACGGTTACAAACCGGGCTTTATCTCATGCAGGGCTTCGAGTAGATGGGTTCCGTTGGGGCGGGAGATAAGTATTTCTATCCTTCGAAATCGTTGTGGAAAAACAACAGAAATGCCAAAAAACTGTTGTGTGCTCTCAACAAAGTGAGCTTTCGTTTTACATTGCATCCTTGTTATATGCCTCAAAATTTCGGCTGATTTTATTAAGCAAACTATAAAATGCGCCGCATCGCCGCATCACCGTTCTCTCACCCCGATCCCTAAAACCTCACTCCAAAAACCTACCAGTCCACTGATTTTCTCCTCACCGGCATAGTCATACACCGGCAGCCGCCTCCGCCGCGTGATAGCTCCGATCCATCAATAGTGACAACATATTTGCTATAATTTTTTATATCTGTTTTTTCGCTTATAACATCCTTGGCTTTTATGACTTCGAAGCCATGATTATTCATTTCTTCGATGGTATTTACATTGCGTCCATAGCCAATTACTTTGCCGGGGGCAATGGCAAAAAAGTTAGCCCCGCTATGCCATTGTTCGCGTTCCTGTATCATACTGTCGCGGCGGCCACCGCAATACAGAGTCTCCATTTCCATTCCCAGTTCCTTCAGAATGGTAGGAATATTCTCCACTTCCTGTATTGATTTTACCTTGCCGTTGTCGATATGAATATGAATGGTAAGGAAACGGGAAGGGTGGAGGATAAGTGGTTCATACATCATACACTGGTTGCGGTCGAGGAAAGTAAATACCATATCCAGGTGGATAAACGACTCAGGTGTGTAAGGTAATTCCTGAACTATAATATGGTGTTGCGTTTTCTTCTCTTTATAATATTCTAAAATGAAATCAATACCCTGTGGGGAGGTACGTGTACCTGTACCTATGAGGAGAATATCTTCCCGCGCAACCAGGAAGTCTCCGCCTTCGAAACTGAATTCCTTGCAGAAATGCCGGCTTTGCTCAGGTTGTATGGTTTGTACACCAAAAGTTGGATGATTGCGAAAAATAGCATCCATGATAATGGATTCCCGGTCGCGTATACGGCTGTACATCCGGCTGACAAGCACCTTATCGAGCAAGGCTACCGAGGCATCGCGCGTGAAGAAGAAGTTGTGCAACGGCTCAATACTATAGCGGTCTTTCGACAGAAACCGGGTAAGGTTATCCTTCTTTATTTCAACTCCTTCGATCAGCAGGGTCGAAAGTTTGTCATGCCTGATGTCCATCAACTCAGCTACGTTATAATCATTAAGTCTTTCCTTGGTCGCGATGGCATTCAGCAGTTCGCTCCTGTGCTCAGGATTCTGAACAACGGTCGAAAGCAGGTCCTTGACCTGGAATGTTTTAGTCACTTTCGAAAGGAACCCTTTGAACTGGTTAAACTCTTTCAGCGCGACCGACAGGTTGAGAATATCGCTGTACAGGGCTTTGTGAGAGCTGTCAGGCGTCATGTTTTCAACTTCCGGACCAGGTGTATGGATGATGACACCTTCCAATTCACCTATTTCGGAACGGATGTCGACTTTAAAGGGGGTTTCTGATTGATGCATGGGATAATGTTTTAGTGCTTGGTGCTTGGAGCTTGATGCTTAGTGCTTTATGCCTGGTGCCTTGTCGGAAAAGCTTGAAACAGCCGGCTTTCCCCTTTGCACTGAGCACCATCAATTACCCTTTCGCTGAAAGGAAATCTATGTTCCTCTTTAGCCCGGCAAATTTAGCTCTTTTTACTGCTGACTTTTTAAATATACTTTGATATTGTTCCCTTTCCATAAGTTCCCAGTCTTCTTTCTTCATTTCCATCAAGCCTTGCGGAGGTGTAAAAGCAGGTTCAGTATGTGGTGTCGAATAGCGGTTCCAGGGGCAGACCTGCTGGCAGATATCACAGCCGAAAATCCATTTTTCGTATTTGCCTCTAAAACTTTCAGGAATTTCGCCTTTATTTTCGATTGTAAGGTATGAAATGCATTTATTGGCATCTACAACCCGTAAATCGGTGATGGCCCCTGTAGGGCAGGTATCCATACAACGGCTGCATTCGCCGCAGTAATCACCTCCCATAGGCTGATCGAATTCCAATTCAAGGTCGGTGATCAATTCGCTGATGAAAAAATAGGACCCATTCTTCCGGCTGATCAGCATGCTGTTTTTACCAATCCATCCCAATCCGGCCCGGGTAGCCCAGGTACGCTCAAGAACAGGAGCTGAATCAACAAATCCACGGATCGAGATTCCGGGAACCCGCTCTTTCAATGTCTCGATCAGAATATTCAGTTTCTCACGGATTACATCATGATAATCGCGGCCATAAGCATATGCGGAAATTAAATAGGAAGAATCACTATCCATCATCCTGGATGGAAAATAGTTGTACAGGAAAACAATGACAGACTTTGCATTCTCTACCAGCAAATCCGGATTTACCCGCAGGTCTTTGTGTTTCTGCATGTAATCCATCCCGGCATGATATCCGTTAAGCAGCCATTTGTCGAGATGAGCTTTCTCTTCGTTAAGCTCAACAGCAGGAGCTATACCGCAGGCAGCAAATCCAAGTGAAGCAGCTTCCTGCTTTATAAAGGCTGAGAGTCGCAGTTTTGGATCCATGAATCTTTCAGTAAAAATATGTGAATTGCAAATCGTTGATCGGGCAACTGAATAATTGAACAGTAGAACATTAGAATAATCAAACAAACGGAGCAAGAGCTATCTCCCGTTCTCAGCTTCTCCATTTCTCCTGCTCACCTTGTATTTCTGTTTTGCTTACTCTACTAAAACAACTTTCCCACATCCGGTCCTTTAAACTTCCCAAGATGGTTGTAAGCCTTTTCAGTAACTTCCCTGCCGCGCGGAGTACGCATCATATAACCCTCCTGTATAAGGAAAGGTTCATAAACCTCTTCAATTGTTCCGGCATCCTCACCAACGGCGGTGGAAATGGTTGTCAACCCGACAGGCCCGCCCTTAAATTTTTGTATGATGGTGCTCAGGATGCGGTTGTCCATTTCGTCGAGTCCGTTTTTGTCAACCTGCAGCGCTGCAAGTGCATACTGGGCAATGGCAAGGTCGATCGTTCCATTACCTTTTATTTGTGCGAAATCACGCAAACGGCGCAGCAACAGGTTTGCAATACGGGGAGTACCGCGGCTTCTGCGTGATATTTCAATTGCAGCGTTATCGTGAATCGGAACTTTTAAAATTCCTGCTGAGCGAATAATAATTTTCTTTAAAGTTTCAGCATCATAATACTGCAGTCTCGAGTTAATTCCAAACCGTGAACGCAGGGGTGCAGTTAATAAGCCCGAACGTGTTGTAGCGCCGATAAGTGTGAACGGGTTAAGTGTTATCTGAACGCTTCGGGCATTAGGGCCGGATTCGATCATGATATCGATTTTGAAATCTTCCATAGCCGAGTAGAGGTATTCCTCCACGACAGGACTCAGGCGGTGAATTTCGTCGATAAACAGTACATCATTGGTTTCGAGGTTGGTGAGCAGCCCGGCAAGGTCACCAGGTTTATCAAGAACAGGCCCGGAGGTTACCCTTATGTTTACTCCCATTTCATTGGCAATAATATTCGAAAGAGTTGTTTTACCCAGTCCGGGGGGGCCATGCAGCAACACATGATCGAGCGCTTCGCCGCGTTGTGAAGCCGCTGCAACAAAAACCCTGAGGTTTTCGACAATCCCGGGCTGACCTGCAAAGCTTCCGAAATCGAGAGGACGAAGCACTTGCTCGATTTCTTTCTCAGCTGGAGTCAGATGTTCGGGAGTCGCATCAAGGTTCTTGTTCATAGGAATAATTAACGAAAAGTGGTGTGCAGCAAAGTTATAAAAAAGGATCCGAAGTGCTACCAATTAAATGATTTTGACCAATGAACACGCAATCCGTGTGTTTTGACGATAATTATTCTGAAATATAGAGCTGATGGCTACATGACCTATTGTTATTATTTATACATTAGCAGAGAATTTTAATATTACTGTGGCCATGAAAGACATAGTTGTTGCTATCGATTTTTCTAAAGGTTCAGTGCATGCACTTGAGTATGCCATTGAACTCGCCAACCTTACACATGCTAATGTCAATATGGTATGGGTTGATAATATTAGCGGAAATGAATTAGTAGTTTCAAGCGAAACAAAGGAACTTCGTAACGAAGCAAAAGGAAATTTTGATGAATTGCTTGTTAAATTTAAGAAGAAACTGACTCATGGGAAACTTTATGCAAAAGTCCGGAAGGGTAAGGTTTATCAGGAGCTTGCAACTTTCGTCAAGCAATCAGAATCTGATTTGCTAATCGTAGGCGCCCACGGTACTTCAGGATTTGAAGAATTCTGGATTGGCACAAATGCTTTTCGAACTGTTTCAAGTTCACCGAGTCCCGTGATTACAGTTAAGTATAATTATGAAATTCAACGCGGATACAGGAAGATTTTACTGCCTGTTTATCATACCACTGAAACGTTGCAGAAAGTTGCGTTTACCAGCGATCTGGCAAGGGCAACCGGTGCCGATATCAATGTGCTTTCATTAAATGCCAGTGGTCTCAAATCAATGCAAAGGATTCTGGACAGTAATGTGTCGAAAGTTAAAAAATACCTTGATGACAAAGACGTTAATTATATTGTGGATAACGTCAACAGTGTGAACCTGGCAGCCGATATAATTCAACATGCCCGAATGGTTGATGCCGACCTTATTGCAATCATGACCGATATTCAGGATCACGCCAATTCGATACTTTTAGGGCCTTTTGCGCAGCAATTGGTAAACTTTTCACCGATCCCGGTGTTAAGTATTCATCCTAAAAACCATTATAAACTATAGCAGGAAAATCAGTAATGGCTAAATCTTTTTTCGTTATTCTCATAATGCTGATATTCGTAAGCCGGAGTTTGATAGCACAGGAATTGGAACGCGCAAAAGGTTCGGTCGAGGTCATACAGGATGAAAGAATTACACAGCTTGCTGACCAGTATCGAAAGATGAGTCTGAATAACCCGGAAATTGACGGGTACAGGGTTCAGATATTTTTTGATTCCGGCAGTAATTCTAAGTCCGCTGCAGCAACTGTAAAAAGTGATTTTGAATTGTCTTACCCCGGAATAAGAGCTTTCTTGTCGTATAAAGAGCCTTATTACCGGCTGAGGGTAGGGAACTTCCGAACCCTTATCGAGGCTGTGGGTTTTCAGGAAAAGATTGCTGGTGATTATCCGAATTCCTTCCCTGTGAAGGATAAAATTGTTTTATAAAAGACAGGCTTCAAAATAAACTAGTCATACATCTGGCTTATGCATACACAATGTTTTTAAAGGCTCAATTCTCATGGAAAACTAGATTTGCAATATTGAAAATTATTTATCTGTACTATACCGCGTTCAGTCTGATTTTAGCCTGATCTGATTAAAGCCAAAGCTGAATAAAGAAATTGAAATCCCGAATCCTCTTTTTAACTAAAACCAGTTACTTTTCAGAACATGAGTAATTAATCAATGTGCAACATATCAAATCATGAGCAATTAATTAATATGTGACATACTTTAATTGATAAATTTCCGTTCTTTTTTGTACAGCATAAATATTACTTGTTTCCTCATGCACTATTTATTATCTTAGCCAACCCATAATTCTGTCAACTCTGTAACTTAGTAAGTATATGGCTAATATTATTGCAGCAATCGATTTCTCCGACTGTTCAGTAAATGCACTTGAACATGCTGTTTCAATTGCTTCCCGGGGAGCACTTGATGTTCATATGATTTGGGTTAATAATCCCAGTATCACGAAAACCACAATTTATTCAGATACATCAGCCGATTTGATTGATGAAATCAGGAAACAGTTTGGAAAGCTGGTTGAAAAATATAGTCCCATGCTTGAAGATTCCACTATTGATTTTGTGATACGTGAAGGGAAGATTTATCGCGAGATTATTGATGAGGCAAAAGAAATGGAAAGCCTGTGTATAGTAATGGGATCACATGGAGTTTCAGGATTCGAACAATTCTGGATCGGAAGCAATGCCAACAAACTCATTTCAGTTTCGCCCTGCCCGGTTCTTACCCTGCGTGCAGGAATTGATGCTAAAGTTGAGTTAAAATGCATTTTGATGCCTATCGACAGTACTCTTGATACACGTCAGAAAGTACCTTTTACCGCTTACCTTGCACGGCTGTATGAATCTGAGGTTTATGTGCTTTCAATCTACGCATCCAAATATAAGAGCATTCAGACACGTGTGAATATATATACCGATCAGGTATGTAAATACCTTGAAGAGGAAGGAATTAAATTCCACCGCGATATTTTACGCTGCGATAATCTTACAACCGGCACCATTGAATATGCAAAGCGAGTCAGGGCAAATCTGATAAGTATCATGACCGAGCAGGAAACAAGCCCTTTTAACCTGCTTGTGGGTCCGTATGCTCAGCAAATGGTAAATAATTCACCTTACCCTGTTCTTAGCATCAATCCATACGAAACCATGCAAGTATCGACCAGGTAAATTCATCAACTTATGACATAAAAAAAAGCTCCTGAACGGAGCTTTTTTATTTTAGCTGATTTGCTGAAGCAGTACAACTACTGTCGCCTGCCGGATTAGTTCCTATCCATACAATTCAGATCTGAAAACGCTTCTTTAACCCTGGTTATCAGCGTTTTTTGAGATTCGTTAAGCCATTTACGCGGATCATAGTATTTCTTATTAGGCATATCATCACCTTCGGGATTGCCGATCTGGCTCTGGAGGTAGCCTTCGTTTTTCTTGTAGAAATCCATGATGCCTTTCCAGGTAGCCCATTGGGTATCGGTATCAATATTCATTTTGACCACACCATAGGAAATCGCTTCATGAATTTCCTCTTTGGTTGAGCCTGATCCGCCATGGAAAACAAAATTGAGCGGATGAGGAGCAGTATTAAATTTTTTCTCAACATATTTCTGCGAATTGTTGAGAATTACGGGTTGCAGTTTTACATTACCAGGTTTGTAAACGCCGTGCACATTGCCAAACGAAGCAGCTATGGTAAACTTGTTGCTGATCTTCATCAGTTCTTCGTATGCATAAGCTACATCTTCGGGCTGAGTATATAATTTTGAACTATCAACATCGGAATGATCAATGCCATCCTCTTCGCCACCGGTAACTCCTAATTCAATTTCCAGCGTCATACCCATTTTGCTCATGCGCTCAAGGTATTTTTTACAGATATCAAGGTTTTCGATAAGGGGTTCAACCGAAAGGTCAAGCATATGCGAACTGAAAAGTGGTTTTCCGGTTTCAGCAAAATGCTTTTCACCCGCAGCCAGAAGTCCGTCAATCCATGGCAGAAGTTTCTTTGCAGCATGGTCGGTATGTACAAGCACAGGTACACCATACATTTCAGCCATGGCATGAATATGTTTAGCACCTGAAACCGCACCGGCAACAGCTGCTCTTTCGCCTTCGTTATTCAGGAATTTGCCTGCAAAAAAATGAGCGCCGCCATTCGAAAACTGTATAATAACAGGGGAATTAACTTCTTTGGCCGCCTGCAGGACAGCATTGATAGAATCGGTACCCACTACGTTAACAGCCGGAAGAGCGAAGTTATTTTGTTTTGCAATGCGGAAGACTTCCTGAACTCCATCACCGGTAACAACACCGGGAGCAACTTTTTGTAACACTTTATCTGACATATTGTTATGATTTAAATGAAGTATAATAATCTTTGCAAAGATACAGTTTTTTATACAAATCTGGTTTAAGCACTTAGGATAATTGTACCAGTCAGATAGTCACTACAGAAAATACAACACTAACAAATTATACTAAATTTAAGACATCTGGCGATTCATTTATAAAAGTGCTGGCAACATAAGGAACATTAATGCAGTAATTTAAAATTTTGAAACTTATGATTTGCCAACTGGCATTTTCTTTGATAATAGTATGAAAAATCAATTTCAGCTTATATTTAACTTTTTAAAAGGAGGTTGTTATGTCACTTATCAAAAGAGAAAATCAGACTGATAATTCAGCAAACAATTGTCTGCCATCATTGTTACACATGAGTAAGTATGAATTTTGGGATGTATCAGATTGTGTATGAAAAGTAACAAAGAAAATAATTGCTGAATACGGGCCCAAATACAAATTTTTATGGATAACCAGGCTATATGTATCGAAATGGTCCTTCCAGCACCAGCTCACAAAGTTTGGGAAGCCCTTACTGACAATGAACAAATGAATCAATGGTATTTTGTTTTACCCGGTTTTAAAGCCGAGACAGGATTTGAATTTCAGTTTTATGGCGGTAAAACACAGGAAAGACAGTATTTGCACACGTGCAGGGTCATAGAAGTTATAGCAGGGGAAAAACTAACATATAGCTGGAGATATGAAGGTTATTCAGGAAACTCGTTGGTAACATTTGAACTATTTGATATCGGCAACAGGACCAGGCTTGTGTTTACCCATAGTGGTATTGAATCATTTGAGCCATTAAACCCTGACCTGGCAAAGTCAGAGTTTATAATCGGCTGGAACTATATTTTAGATGTTTCTCTGAGAGATTTTCTTGAAAGCGCTAACACACATTAGAAATATGTGTAATTTATCACTGGAAAATCTGGCTCCGGACGGTTTTATTTTTATAAATCAGCTCTAAGGTTAGTAAAGAATTCTTAAGATAAGAAAGGGTATCTGATAAATGAAACCTTTCAGGAACATAAATTATGTAATTGAACTGTTTCTCCCTGATCCGCATCGCAGGGATTACCGGGCAGATGCAGCCAGAGTGAGACGCCCGGATTTTGAAGCACCCAATCCGGAGAATATAGTGAATCATTTAAAAGAGTTTAATGTTGAACCCATCTGAATAGATTAAATCACCAATAAATAATTTACTTTTAACCCCTGTAAATTACCAATTGATTTTCAGGAAAGATAAGGAGCAGGAGAGGAAGAAGCATGAAATTTTTTTTAAACAAAAGCTACTATGTCAAAACTATTATCGCCACTTACAATTAAAGATATTACATTCAGAAACCGGATTGCTATTTCACCCATGTGCATGTATTCTGCTTCAGAAGGTTTTGCAAATGACTGGCACCTGGTGCACCTGGGAAGCCGTGCAAGCGGTGGAGCCGCTTTAATCATACAGGAGGCAACCGCTGTTTCGCCTGAAGGACGGATTTCGCCCGGAGACCTGGGTTTATACATGGAAGAGCATATCGAAATGTTGCAAAGGATTACTTCGTTTATTCATTCGCAGGGAGCCGTGGCTGGCATTCAACTGGCGCATGCCGGGCGTAAAGCAGGCTGTGCCGGCCCTTTGGAGGGCGGGAAACAGTTAGCAAAAGACAAAGGTGGCTGGACTGCAGTGGCACCTTCGGCCCTGCCTTTTTTACCTGACGATAATCCCCCTCAGGCTCTGGATGAAAAAGGACTGCAAAAAGTAATTTCCGATTTCCGGATGGCTGCCCTTCGTTCATATAAAGCCGGATACAAAGTGATGGAAATTCATGCAGCACATGGGTACCTGGTTCACCAGTTTCTGTCGCCACTGAGCAACCATCGCACAGATAACTATGGCGGAAGCTTCGAAAACAGGATACGTCTTTTATTGGAAATTGTGTCAGCAATACTGGAAGTATGGCCTTCAAACCTGCCTTTGTTTGTGCGTTTATCCGCTACCGATTGGGCTGAAGGAGGCTGGAATGCAGATGAAACGGTTCAACTTTCCTCCATCCTTAAACAAAAGGGCGTTGACCTGATAGATACTTCATCAGGTGGTATGGTTCCGAATGCAAAAATTCCGCTTGGCCCAGGTTACCAGGTTCCTTTTGCTGAACGCATTAAAAATGAGACTGGCATATTAACCGGAGCAGTGGGCCTCATAACGGAAACTCAGCAGGCCGAAGATATAGTACAGAAAGGACAGGCTGATCTTATTCTTATTGCAAGAGCTTCGCTCAGGAACCCTTATTTCGCATTACATGCAGCAAAAATACTGGGAGACGAAATAGAATGGCCGTGGCAGTACCTGAGAGCAAAATAGGAACCTGGCACAGGGAAAAAGCTAATAGAAAAACCAAAATCATTTATACCTGTTTTGCGAATTGATTAACCTGGTAATTGATCTGGTTTATATTCAAATGCAAAGAATGGTTTGTCAGTACTAAATTTTTAAACTTTAGATTTCTGTAAAATGATCAATTTAATATAGCATGTTCAACAAAGGAGATCTGAATATTTCGCCAATGGCTTAAATCTCATTCCTGGTCAGTAAATCAAAAAAATACTAAAGGGAAATAAAATTAATAGATTTGTACATTTGAACCGGTAAATCAGCACATGACGGAAAAATGCGGAGTGCGGTTTCCTGCACACTCATACTGGTTAAGCAAGCAAAGCGCTCATACATACGATGATTAACTACTTTATTTTCGGAATAAGTTATTCCTTTGCTTGTGTTGTGCAGCCGGGGCCGTTCCAGGCTTTTCTTTTTTCTCAAAGTATAACAAATGGCTGGCGGAAAAGTATCCCTCTTGTGTTTGCTCCTTTAATGAGTGATCTGCCGATTATCATTTTAGTGCTGTTTATCTTAACAAATATACCTCATAATTTGCTGGGACTACTCCAGTGTTTTGGAGGGCTGTTTCTGTTGTATCTCTCTTTTATAGCATATAAAACATGGCGTACTTTTAATCAAAATGCTATGCCACATATTTCCCCGCAACAGAATATATTTAAAGCAGTATTAATAAACCTGTTAAATCCAAACCCTTACCTGGGTTGGAGCCTGGTTATGGGGCCGTTGCTGTTGAAGGGCTGGAGTGAAGATCCGGCAAACGGCATAGCATTGCTCATAGGGTTCTACAGTTCAATGATCATTTATTCCATAGGAATGATTGTGCTTTTTGCTGCTGCAAGAAATTTCGGACCGAGGATAATCCGGATTTCTGTTGGGATTTCGGTAATAGCTTTTGCCATTTTTGGATTCTATCAATTGGGATCAGGATTAACAGATTTTTTGTCAACCGGTTGATTTATAATTTTTTGATCCTATGTCATTTTGACGATTGCAGGTAAAACAATATTCAAAAAATCAGTATTTTTGGCAAAGAGATCTGATGAAATTCCGGAATTTACTTTCCATTCCATGTTATCTTCGCATAATACTGAGAATAATAAAATCAATGTCTATCAGCAAGTAAGCATGCCAGTGCAATAAAAAGTCCTTTCAACCCATATAATTATGAATCATAAACAAAACGAAGAATGAAACAAGTGATACAATTTGGAGAAAACGTGGAAGGATATAACATTCCTGTTTTAAATGAAAGGGAAATCAGAGCCGCTGCAGGGATATTATTTTTAATGATGTTTATTGCAATCCTGACAGTCATTTTTAAAGGAGATTTTTTATTGCTGAAGTATGTAGTTACAATCTTCCTGACAGATATTTTAATACGTGTTTTAGTGAATCCTAACTTTTCTCCTTCACTGATAATAGGTCGACTGATTGTTAGAAATCAGGTCCCCGAATATGTCGGAGCTCAGCAGAAAAAATTTGCCTGGATTATTGGTATTGTGCTGGCAGCTACCATGTTTATACTTCTGGTTGTAGTAAATTCCCGAAGCCCGATAACAGGACTTACCTGCTTTATTTGTCTCATATTTTTATTCTTCGAATCGGCGTTTGGTATATGTTTAGGATGTAAATTTTATTCTTGGATTTATAAAGAAAAAGCGCAGTACTGCCCCGGTGAAGTTTGTGATGTAAAATCAAAACATAATATTCAGAAAACCTCCTGGATCCAGATACTTATTGTGCTTGGATTTACTGCGTACATTTTTATTACAGTCTTGTTGTTTAATGATTCGTTTAGAAAACAACCCTTCGACCTTTTTGGAGTTGAAAATTCTGCACCATCCAAATAAAAGATAACTCTAAAGTTCAGAATCGATAGGAGGGGGTGTAAAAAGCATTCCCGGGATCAGGAAAAAACATGTCTTAAATGAATGAGACACATTATCTCAGGTTTTGCATCATACATCTTGAAACCTGCAGGCGGAGCATGATAATTGATATTTAAAACTTTTATATATTTGAAATTGTAAATACCAGGATTCTTGTAACTATTTAGTCCTCTTATTGCTGGGTTACAGATTCTGTTGGCATGAATACTAAATAATCTTCCTACAATGATGAAAGCAAGTATATATTCAGAATATGGGCCACCTGAAGTTGTTCAGCTTAAAGAAGTCCCTACGCCGATTCCCAAAGACAATGAAGTGCTGATTAAAGTTCATGCTACAACAGTCAACCGCACAGATTGTGGATTTCGGAGTGCGGAATATTTTATAGTCCGGTTTTTCAGCGGTCTGCTCAGGCCCAAAAATAAGACGCTGGGTAATGAGTTTGCGGGAGAAATTGAGGTTGTCGGCAAACACGTAACTTCATTTAAGCCTGGAGATAAAGTGTTTGGCTATAATGATATTAAGTTTGGAGCACATGCCGAGTATATGGTTATGGCTGAGGAAGGCCCTGTTACCACTATGCCGGCAAATATGACGTACGAAGAAGCTGCCCCGATTACCGAAGGCGGTCATTATGCCCTGTGCGATATCAGGGCTGCAAAAGTCAGCAAAGGACAACAGGTTCTGATAAATGGTGCAACCGGAGCTATCGGGTCAGCAGCGGTGCAAATTGTAAGAGCTCTTGGTGCCGAAGTTACCGCCGTTTGCGACACTAAGCATTTAGAGCTCGTTAAATCGCTGGGAGCCACGGACGTTATTGATTTTACGCAACAAGACTTCACGAAGGCTAAGCAAACATTTGACTTTGTGTTTGATTCTGTTGGAAAAAGTTCATACCGTAAATGCAAACCTTTGCTCAAAAAACACGGTATATACATTTCTACCGAACTCGGCTATATGTCTCAAAATCCCTTCCTGGCGATTATTACACCACTGTTCGGAGGCAAAAAAGTGCTTTTCCCGATTCCGACAATCAGTAAAAAAGATGTAATGTTTTTAAAGGAACTTGCAGAGGCGGGAAAATACAAACCTTTGATTGACAGGCAATATAAGCTTGAACAGATTGTGGATGCTTACAGGTATGTCGAAACAGGTCAGAAAACAGGAAATGTGATTATCAAAATATGATTTTAAAGCCAGGCAATGAATATTCGCCCGTAAAAGGACAAATTTCGTAGAACCCCTTTCCAAATTTGAACATGGAATGACCAATAAGCAAATTATATCATGGCTCCTTGAAGGAGATATTTCTATCCGGTACCAGGTATGCAGAGACTTATTGGACAGGGATAAACCAAATCTTCGGGCTAAAATCGAATGGGAGGGTTGGGGCTTACAACTTCTTTCGCGTCGTTCACCTGGCGGTCATTGGGGCATAAGGTTCTACCAGCCCAAATGGACTTCAACCCATTATACCCTGCTGGATTTAAAAAATCTTGGTATATCTCCAGTAAACAAAGCAATCGGTGAAACACTAAGCCTGATTTTTGAAAAAGAAAAAGGCCCTGACGGTGGAATATGCCCTATCGGAACCATTCATAAAAGCGATGTCTGCGTAAACGGAATGGTCTTGAATTATGCTTCCTATTTCCAGGTAAAAGAAGAACTTCTACAATCAGTTATTGATTTTATATTGTCACAAAAAATGAACGATGGTGGATTTAACTGCCATTCGAACCGGAAAGGAGCCATACATAGTTCGCTGCATACTACGCTTTCGGTGCTTGAAGGAATTTTTGAATACAAAAGAAACGGGTATAGTTACAGGTTAAATGAGCTGGCGAAAGCAGAAGCCGAAGCCCGGGAGTTCATACTAATTCATAAGCTTTTTCGGTCGCATAGAACCGGGAATATCATCAATCCGAACTTCCTGAAACTTTTTTATCCCCCGCGCTGGTATTACGATATTCTTAAAGCAATGGACTACTTCCAATATGCCGGGGTGGAATATGATAAAAGAATGGATGAAGCTATCCAGGTAATTATAAGCAAAAGAAATAAAGACGGGTTATGGAAACTGGCAGCGAATCATCCCGGCCAAACCCATTTTGAAATGGAGATACCCGGAAAACCAAGCCGATGGAACACCCTGAGAGCTATGAGAGTTCTGAGATACTATCCTTATGAGGAAAGTGAGTAATCAGATTTTCGTTAACAGAGATGGACCTGGCTTTAATGTTATGAGTTATCTTTACCGGCTGAAAACTCCATTCAAGTGAATTTTGCAGAAATTTCGAATATCCGCCTTTCAAACCAGAAGATTGAAACAACAACTTTTGCACAGGCAGTTGAAGTCGTCAGCTGGATGGGTGCCATGCAGGCCCAGGATTATAACATGGCGAAATGGGCAATCGGGCAACGTATGTCAGAAGCAACTGACGAAAAAGTAGAATCAGCTTTAAACGAGGGTAAAATCATCCGTACACATTTGATGCGTCCAACATGGCATTTTGTAAGTGCAGGCGATATTTACTGGATGTTGGATTTAACTGCCCCTCGGATTAAATCAGCGATGAAGTCCAGGAATAAGGAGCTGGAACTTACGGATGCGGTTTTAAATACATGTTTTGGCATGCTTGAAATTGAATTGTCCGAAACCCTGAATCTAACCCGTGAACAGATTACGAAATTATTCCATCAGGCTAAGATAAAAACCGACGAAAACCGGCTTTCCCATATTCTGATGAGTGCCGAACTGGAAGGCTTGCTTTGCAGCGGCCGCAAAATCGGAAATAAACATACTTATGCCTTGCTTTCCGAAAGAGTTCCTGACCGGAAAGTGATGTTAAAAGATGAGTCACTTGCTGAGTTGGCGAGACGATACTTTAACAGCCATGGACCCGCAACCCTGAAAGATTTCACCTGGTGGTCAGGTTTAACGGTTGCTGAGGCGCGGAAAGCTTTGGATTTTGTAAAGCCCGAATTTATTTCCGAAACTTTAAACCCTGACGAATACTGGCTAAGCAAAGCAACTGTTTCGGTTGAAGGTGAAGCTTCCGCTCATTTGTTACCGGCATTCGACGAATTCCTTATTAGTTATACTGATAGAAGCGCTTCCCTCGAATTGGCGCATAATCGGAAAGCAGTTTCAAATAATGGAATCTTCTACCCGGTAATTGTGATAAATGGCCAGGTTTCCGGCACCTGGAAAAGAACGACACAAAAAGACAGAGTGAAAATTGAAACCCACTTATTTACGGCTATCCATGATAATTCACTGGCGCAGATTACAAAAGAGATTGGAGCTTATTCCGGATTTTTAAATAAGAAATTATAATATAATGAGTTAAACGGGATTGATCTTCATTGATATGGAGAATTATTGCCAATCACTCTAGACTCTAAGTTAGTTTTGATCTTTTTTTTCGTTGTGGTTAAATCAATTTATAGGTATTCCGAACCATGAATATTTATTGAACATTGATTTTCGCGCCAGCTTTCCTTTGCTGAAATATACTTTAAGCCAATTTTGCTGTTCCTGCATCTGTTTATAAACTTCATCAATTGAATTTTTCAGCTGCATCATAAGTTTGGCTAAATTGGCATCCGGATTTGCAATTTCAATTAATTTTCTGTTTGCTTCTTTAATTTTATCGTCAGCCAGATCAATCATACTTAGAATTTCGGAATCCGGTTTCGAGGGCGTAAATTGCTTGTTCCTGTATTCAATAAATTTGTTGAAATCATTGATCCCATCATTATAATCAACTACTGCCGAGTTATACAGATCTACAATTTTAGTTTGCCTTTTATTCTCCTCATCTATCTTTTCATTTGCAATCTTATTTCTTTCATTTTCAATTTCTACTTTGATATGCTGCAGCCTGTCAAAAACCATAGAGTTTTTCACCCCGTTTTTTTCAATCCGGGCTGCTGATGCCATCAACTGTTCAATAGGATCCAAAGACTCATGCACTTTTATTGAATCAGGAAAATTATAAAATGGTTTCGTTTTATTCGGCTGGGTTTTGCCTTCATAAAATTCCTGGTTAGTTACTGGGTAATTTAAAAACTGCCACAGATAGTCAAATGGCATATGCGATTTGATTAGTTTTGCAGGACTTACCTTGTAATAGTCATTATTGATTTTCTGATAGAATTTTCCATTGTTCACATAACCTGATCCCCAGGTAGGGTCAAACATAAACCAGTTGCTGTCGATCAATGCGGCGCACCAGGCATGAGGGATGTAGTCTGCAAACCCGTTTTGCTTCGTATATCCTTCAACCACATACGATTTGATTCCTGACTTTGAACAAATATCATTAAAAAGTACCGCATAGTTTTCGCAGATTCCCTTTCTGGTTTTTAGCGGTTTGGCAATCTTTTCTACCTGAGGTTCGTAAAAATTTATAGCAAACATATTTGCAATATCGTATTGTATATTCGATGCAATCCAGATAAAAACGGCTCTTGCTTTATCATTATCTGTTTTGAAGTTTTTATTTATATAGGCAGAAATGTCTTTAGTATCTGAGGTTAATGAATCAGGAAGTTGCAAGGCTTTTTTATCAACTGCTGCATATTCATTAACTGCCGGTTTTTGCGCGGGTAATGATTCAGACAGTAGGATTATTAATGTAATAAGTAGTGTTAGTTTCATTTGGTTCCGTTTAACAATAATGTAGATAAATGGGGTGGTAATAAATGTTTCGAAGATATCCGTTCCGGCTTGCCTGCAAGCAGGGTTCCATGTTCCGGGTTCCGCATGCTTTCACATTTTAAAAAATTAACCATAATAATTTTCACCGCATGAAATTAATATTTTACTCAGCAGTTGGCACCTGGCTGGCACTCAAATAAGGATTTACAAAACTTCTACAATATTCTAAAACAGAACCTTTCATTTTAAGATTTTCACTAAGGTGCATTTTTGTTTGTTAAGTTGATTATTTTAATTATCAGATTATTGTAATCTGGCTTCTTCATATTTGGCAAATATAATCAATACAATACTTTATTTACAAAGCACAGAGAAATCATGAACACTAAAAAAGAAAATAAAAATTCCTATTAGCAAATGAAATTCAGGGCAGGCATTTTCCGGATTAAGAACGTAAAGAACAACAAACTATATCTAAAAACCAGTACGGACCTGGATAGGGCTTATAATTCAGACCAGTTTCGGCTAAAGATGGGACTTTATTCAAATAAAGAACTGCAAAATGACTGGAATACATTTGGTGCAGGCTCTTTTGAATTTGATGCATTTGACGAACTGAAGATAAAAGAAACTGCAACCGAATCAGAAATTAAAAATGATTTAAAAGAGTTTTTAGACCTGCACCGGATGGATTTACTCAAAAACGGAAATATTCTATACTGAACTAAAACAAAAAATCACAGAACATGCAAAATATTGATAATTAAGATATTAAATTGTGCCTTGTGCTTCGAAATCGTCAACTTCCGGTAGCTGAAAAACGTGAGCAGAAATTTCCCTGGAGAAAATAAACAGCAGAATCCGATGAAGATTTAGTGCATTTTATGAACTTATTTCCGGAGATGCTGTTATTCATAAACTTTGAGTCAGAGTGGAATTAACAGCTTAAGTATGAAAACAGGAAGATTGGAAGCTTTTAGCGATGGGGTATTGGCTATTATAATTACGATTATGATACTCGAGATAAAAATACCGGTTGAAAGTGAATTTATAAATCTAAAACCATTAATTCCGATATTTTTAAGTTATGTAATAAGTTTTATTTACATAGGAATTTACTGGAATAATCACCATCATATGATGCACACCGTCAGGCATATAACGGGAGATATTCTATGGGCTAATCTTCATTTGCTTTTCTGGCTGTCACTCATACCGTTTGTTACCGGATGGATTGGAGAGAATCATTTTGCTAAAGCTCCTATGGTTTTATATGGAATTATTCTCTTAATGTCAGCTCTGGCATATTTTATTTTGCAGAGTCGTATTATAAAAAATCACGGTCCTGATTCAATTCTTTCAAGAGCCATTGGAGGCGATTTTAAAGGGAAAATATCACCCATACTTTATATTATAGCGATCGGTTTCTGTTGGATAAGCACCTGGATATCCGGAACAATCTATATCCTGGTTGCGTTTATCTGGCTTGTTCCGGATAATAGAATTGAAGTAATATTTAAAAACGCGGATCTTAAATAAACTACGCACAACATTTGCACAAACCCCATGCAGGTTTAACCATGTTGGACCTTTTATCGATATTAATTTTATTTCTTCCTGCGTCAGGCATATCAGTTAGGTGCATAATTAGTGGTCGTATTTGACTTCTACCCTCGCCCTCTCTGTACCTCATCCACTGCCGGGGCTGGCACCTTCTCACCTCATTTGCCTTCGGCACTTTTTCCAACATTAATACATTTGTTGCCGACAACTACAGAAGGCTGAATTTAACGGATAAGTTGCCTGTAATTAAAATACCTGTCTTAGTTGTTAGAGGCAAATATGATTTTAGTGTACCGGCCAAATCATTTGATCAGTATTTTGAAAACATAGGTTCACCTGTCAAACAAAAAATTACATTTAAAAAATCAGGACATGCGGTTTGGAGTTGTGAAACAGATTCATTTATTGAAGCATTTTTGAACTTTGTAAATTCGAATAAATGACAATAGTAAGGTCGGCTAACTTTCATATATATTTTCTGTTGAAAGTATATTTATAAGCCTGTGGTATTCGAGATATTTCATGCGATCAATTTTCTCAAACGGCATTTGCTTAAAATCGAATCCGGATCCGGCGAATTTATTGGTTTTCATCACCTTTTTATAAAGAGGCATCACAATTTCGTCTTCCACCTTTATGTGATTCTTTTCCAATGTTACATATTTCAACATGGATACAGCTAATTCCCGCAGAGCACCCGTATCTTCCCGGTCAAGGCAGGCACGCAGGTTTTTATCAATTTCACTGATATAAACACGGGCTAAAGCGTGTTCCTGTATAAGTTTGTCTATTGTCATGGAAATCCAGGGCTTGCTTTCATCAAGTACAGCCGGGAAAAGTATCCTTTCCTCTTTTGTATAATGAAGGTTATCCGCGTAATTATGAAGGAAATCGAGTATCTGGCCGATTCTGAAAAAATCGACCACGTAGTTTTCAAGTATTTCGTGGGCACGCTTTTCCATAGCATCAAGTATAATTGACATGGCTACGTGGTCACTTTGTATATCAAATGATGAATTCATGAAATTCGGTTTTTAAATGGTTTGAGAAATATCATTTTTTCGATATTCCTGATTAGAAAAAATGGGATTAAAGCCATTCGGTTAATACTAAACTATGAACGTACCTGACTGAATTATCAAATCCGTTTTTATTCAAAGAATAAGTTAAGTAAACATATAAATCCGGTATTTGTTCTGCCGGGAAATCAAACCTTTGTTACTATATTAGTATAAATAACTGGTTTTAACTATTTTTGAAACGCCTGTTTCACTGCACTTTCTGAGGCAGGATTTATTGAAACCTACCTTGAAATGAATCATTAATTAGTATAAATTTTCAGCCTGGCCTTAATTCCCTGAGCGTATCACGCAATGGTTGAGCCAGGGAACAAATCGATTGCTTTAAAGAATTGCTTATTTCTCAATACGAAACAACTATCAGGTATGGAACTAAAATACAGTAAGACAAAAAACAATTTATCCCTGGCCGAACTGGCTGACGAGCACTTTTTAATCAGCCGGCCCCAGGATGTATTGGATATTTTCGGCCATTTAATGGCTAAGGATTGTGAGCGGATAATTATTCATGAACGGAACCTGCACAGCGATTTTTTCGACCTTAAAACCAGGTTTGCCGGTGAAGTGTTACAGAAATTTTCGAATTACAGGGTTAAACTTGTTATTGTTGGCAATTTTGAAAAATACAAAAGCAAAAGCTTACAGGATTTTATTTTTGAAAGCAATAAGTCGAATGATGTCTTTTTCACTGACAATATGGATTCGGCTATCCGGAGACTTGAAAAATAACACTCCTTGCGTGCACATGTCAACTAAAGCCTGAAAAAAATATGTACGAGCTTTAAAGCAGCTTTTTATTCATTGCTTGTAATTAACCCCTTTCCATAATATAAGACACCCGTTGCAATTATTATACAAGGGAATAGTCCGGAATTAAACCCAATTGAATATCGGTGTCCAACTATTAAAACCATAAAAATATACACTATCAATCCGGTTCCAAATTTTAGCAAACGTTCAATTCCATTCATTTTTTGTGTTTTATTTACAATAAAAAAAGGTATAAGAAAGCTTAAAAGAAAAGCCCCAAGTCTACTGTTCATGTTAGCTTCTGAATCCAAAGTCAAAAAACTAAATACACCCATTAACGCAAAATTCAAAACGAGTAAAAAGGATCCATTTACGATGAAACCACCTATTTTTTTCTTGTCAGGCTTAACTTTTTGAATAATTAAGTCTTCAATATTGATTTTGAGCACCTCGCAAATGAGTCTTAGCGTTTTCCCATGTGGTTCACTCTCATTGTTTTCGATACGTTGAATGGTTCTTAAGTTCATTTTAGATAAATCAGATGATTCTTCCTGAGAAAGACCTTTTACTTTTCTCGGTTCGCTAATTTTTTTCCCGATCTCGTTCATCCTGATGGTACTTAAATATTTCTCCAAAGTTATCTATTGAACGTATAGGGTGATAACGGTTTTCTTACGACATTTCTACGGCACTTTACTAAGTGCCCTCGATTGCCGGGAATTTTACTACTGATATTAAAATGTTGAATAACACGATACTAAATGTATCTGTTAAAACTATCATGAATTTTCTATGCCTTGCGCATTTCTTCTTTAATACGTTGAATATGTCCGCGGCCCAGCCCTTTCACTTCGCAACCCAGTTTGAAATAACGGCGGATTTTTTCGTCCGTTAATATTCCGAAGCAATCGATGATGGCAACAGGATGACCTATAGTTTTTACTATTTCATCCGGGTCCAGATTAAGGTAGGCTTCGTGAGGTACGGCAAAAATTACGGCTTCGGCATCACGAAGCGCAGTATTCAAATCCTGTTCAATATGAATTTCTTTTAGTTTTTCCTGGTTACGGAAAAATCGCGCTTTGCTTTGTCCCGTGGCAGGATACGTATCCTGTTGTTCAAATTCCCACCAATGCTCCACGTATGGATCATGTACCCTGATTTCAGCGCCCATTTCGGCAAGTTTTCGTATTACAACTTCAGATCCGCTGTAACGAGTATCGCCCACATCCTCTCTGTAAGCTGCTCCAAGCACCAGAACATCAGCTGCCGCTATAGGCTGGCCCATATTACGTAATGCATCACGGGTAAGCTGACCTACATGTAAGCCACGGGTATCATTAATATCGATAGCCATGGGTGTAATTTTAAATATATCATCCTCAAAGCCAAGAATATGCTTGTAGGCCCAAACACCCAGGCCGCCATCCTTCGGAAGACAATATCCACCGATGCCCGGTCCGGGGAAAATAATATTGCTGTGCGTCGGCCGCATTTTAATAGCCTTTATTACCTTAACCAGGTCAACGCCATTTCGCTCTGAGTATAAACTCCATTCATCCAGGAAAGCGAGAATAGTGGCCCGGTAACTGTTTTCAATAATTTTAGCGGTTTCTGACTCAATGGGCCTGTCCATAACGGTCAGCGGATATTTTTCCGTATTAAGAACTTCATTTAAGAATTTTACAACCCTTTGTTTTGCCTGTTCATTTATGCCGCTGCAAACCCGCCAGAAATCGCGGATACTTGCAACATAATTTCGGCCCGGCATCACTCTTTCATAACTATGAGCCAACAGGGGATCAGATGTAATACCCCTTTTCCTGAAGGCTTTTTTCATCAGGGGGTAGGCAACCTGTTCGGTTGTTCCGGGGGCAACAGTTGTTTCGATCAGAACCAGGGCAGTAGGAGGGATTTGCTCGGCGATAACACCAAGGGATGCCTCAAGGGCAGCCATCTCGGTATGCCCATTACGAACATTGCCCAAATCTTCTTTTATATAATCACATTGTACATCAACTACAACAACATCAGCCAGCTTAAGAACTTCGTATGTATAAGTCGCCATCAGGGTTTTCTTCTCGTTTACACAACGCGAAATGATCAGATCCACTTCAGGATCTTCTGCTTTTACAGGAGAAACTCCACGATTTAACAGTGGAATTTTCCAAAAACTCCTCACACTGGGACGCTGCATCCCGATTACAAATTTTGAGGGCTCACCATGTTCGTCAACCGTATCAGCTACTATAGCTGCCATAACGGCACCGACAAACCCGACGCCCATAACCACAACAATTTCTCGATTCTTAGCCCGTTCCTGGTTAACACGGATTTTCAGACTTTCGAATTCAGCTTTATATTCTTCAGGTTTTGGCAAGGGGAATTTTTCTCCGCTGGGACTAATCGAATAACTTTCACTCATATTGTTTTCTTATTTATTAATAGTAAACAGATAGAAAAAATTGCACTTATTTGGAATCTAAAAGTATACATATTTTCTTTAATTTGAAAAAGGTTTGCTAAATTCTAAATAAAATGTCTGGATTCCAGTTTATTTTGCTGACATATCTAGCATGATAAAAATACTATAACGAATAACCAGGAAGGCATACTGCTGGATAATAGTGTATTCATATGGATTAGAATGTGCCATTTTACCAAACGGTGCCGATAAAAAATTAAAGAATCAAAACTTAGCTTGGATCTGATTCGGTTTTTTGCAATACCCGGTCCTTGGTAAACAGGATTCTCCGGACCCGGTTCCCGAACGCAATTAAGAAGAGGTGAAAGGTCAAAAGCTTGATATTACCTGATGACTTTTCAATACCGGCAACATTTCTGAGAAGAAAAGGACAACAAAGAATAAATTCTGAGTTGTCCTTTCGATTGTGACCCCATCGGGATTCGAACCCAAATCTTCAGAACCGGAATCTGAAATTCTATCCATTGAACTATGGGGCCGGTCAGTATGGTGGTGCAAAAGTAAGTATATTTCGGCATATTTTACAAATAAGCCTTTGGCTTAGAGCAACAATAAAACCGGAAGATGTTTTTAGATCCGGCGCTTACCGGATTATCTGATTTAAAAACTTTACCAACTGCATAAGGCTTCGTTTTTATTATAACTTTGTAACTAGGGATTAAACCATAGTTTTATGCAGTCCGTAATGATCCGGTATTTACTTCTGTTGCTTTTTATTTGCGTGATCAGTAGTCACGTTGAAGCGCAATTGATCATTAACACCGGAGTTACTCCTGATCAGATGGTTCAATCGCTTGTCGGATCGGGTGTAACCTATAGTAATGTTACATACAACGGTGGCAGTATTTCGCGGGGAACTTTTTCAGGAACCAGTAGCATTGGTATCCCTTCGGGGGTAGTGTTATCTACTGGAGATGCACATACAATTCCTCAACCTCCGGGACAGGGAATGGGTGGTTCTAATACTTCTGCAGTTCAGAATGACCCGGATATGAACAGCATATGCAATGGGAATACAAACAACGGGAGCATACTAGAGTTTGATTTTATCCCTCAGGGAAGCCAATTGGTGTTTAAATATGTATTTTCTTCTGAAGAGTATCCTGAATATGGTCCACCATGTAACTCAGGTTATAATGATGGATTTGGATTTTTTATTAGTGGTCCGGGGATTAGCGGCCCGTATACCAATAACTCAATAAACATTGCCTTGTTGCCGTTAACATCAACTCCCGTTTCTATAAACAATGTAAATTGTATTACAAATAATCAGTATTATATCACTAATTATGATGGAACTGGCGGCTGTCCAGGTTGCGGCTTAACAGGTAAAATAACTGATCCGGAATTTGTGTTTGATGCTTATACTTCTGTTTTTGAAGCAACCATTACGCTTACACCTTGCACCACTTACCATATTAAACTTGGAGTTGCAAATGTTTCAGACCAGGCATTGCAATCAGGTGTGTTTCTTCAGGAAAGCAGCTTTTCAAGCAACCCTGTAACTGTGACTCCGGTTTACACCATCCCATCTCTGGATACTACCATGGTTGAAGGTTGCAATTATGTTTCCTTAACTTTTGGTATTGATAGTATCCCTTCTCAACCGGTTACTATCCCTTTAGTTTATGGCGGAACAGCTGTTAACGGAACAGATTACCCGCTGTTACCGGCAAACGCGGTTATTCCGGCGGGCAGCCAGACAACTACATTGTTAATTACGCCGTATGCTGATGGCATCCCCGAACCTACAGAATCACTAACCGTTACGTACTCAAATGTAACCTGCAGCGGCACCCAAAACCAGACTGCTACTTTTTATATTAATGACTATCCGACCTTATCTGTCGTTACTTCAAACGATGTTTCGGTTAATTGCAGCGAGGCAGTCACGATAAGCGCTGCGCCCGATGGAGGAATTGTGCCTTATCATTACTTATGGAGTACAGGAGATACAACGGCATCCATATCGGTTTCATCCCTTGCCACAACTACCTATACCTGCCAGATTAGCGATGGCTGCGGTTCTGTTGCCAGTGATGGAGTAATTGTTACCGTACTCACTCCTTTGGTAAATGCAGGTCCTGATCTTACTACCTGCTCTGCAGTCCCTGTGGTTATGAATGGAAATGCGTTAAATTATCAGGCTGCATCGCAGCAGTGGACTCATTTCGGAACCGGTACGCTTTCGGGTTCAAATACATTTACTCCCACATATACACCTGGTATCGGCGAGAACGGCACAATAAAAATAAAATTGTCGGTTGGTGGTCTGGGTGGTTGTGCCGGGCAGGTATACAGTGATAGCCTTTATCTGCAGATTGATCCCCTGCCGCAGCCCTTTGCCGGTTTTGATGGCAGTGCATGTTCGGCATTAAACTATACATTCAGCGGTTCGGCCACAAATTATGATCTGGCCACGATACAGTGGACACATACCGGATCAGGTGCTTTATCAGGAGAAACTACGCTTACACCTGTGTATGCACCTTCGGTAGGCCAGCTTGGTATAGTTACATTTACAATGGCTGTAAAAGGTACGGGAACCTGTTTCGCACAAACCGCATCCGACCAGGTGCAGCTTAATTTCGAGCCTCCTCCGACCGTGCAGGCAGGGCCATCCACCTCTATTTGCGCAAATGCAACTTATACAGCCGGTAGCTCACAGGCTCTTAGTTGCCAGACTGTTTCCTGGATTACTTCCGGTGATGGATCATTTGATAATCCGAACATACTGCATCCTGTTTATACACCCGGCTCCGGCGATATTACCAATGGATCAGTCTTGCTGACTTTCAAAGGAGATGGCTCTGCTACCTGTTCAGCCCTGCAATCAACAGATTTTCTGACACTTACTATAAATCCTCTTCCCATAGCCAATGCCGGCCCGGCCGGTGCAACTTGCCAGGGTGTAAATTATACGGTTTCGGGTGCTTCAGCATCAAATAACAGTTCAGTTTTCTGGACCGAAAACGGACCCGGTTCGCTGGTTAATGCAACTACACTTACACCAACGTATGTTCCGACTCCAGGTGAAACCGGCCTGGTAACCCTTACGCTTATAGCAAACGGCTCTAATGCCTGCAGTTCCGAAACCGCTAC
>JBBRCH010000033.1:0-43525 GCA_038204995.1 Bacteroidales bacterium
CTTTTCGTTTTTCACTTAATACACTTTTCACTCTTCACTTAAAAAATGTGACTGAAAGGGCGAAGCTGTGTAAAAACTGAACACGCCTGCCTGGCTGCAGACAGGGATGACATGGAAAAAAGAGATGAACACAGAAAATGAAAGATTGCGGAATTAGCCCACGAAAACGATTAGCCCCATTTTTCACTTTTCTCCCGATAGCTATCGGGATTTCATTTTTCACTTAATAAACTTTTCACTTTTCGTTTTTCACTTAACAAACTTTTCACTTTTCACTTTTCGTTTTTCACTTAATAAACTTTTCACTCTTCACTTAACCAATGTTATTCAACTCCACCCACTTCGCCCTCTTTTTCGTAGTGGTTACAATACCTTACTTCCTATTAGTGCTGAGTTAAATAAGCCAATACCCTGGTTAAAATGACCGAATCACAAAATATCGAATATAAATCTGTCTGGCGCGATGAATACCTTAAATGGGTTTGTGGTTTTGCCAATGCGAAAGGAGGAAAATTGCAGATTGGAGTTAACGATAAAGGACAAGTAATTGGTGTTGACGATCATAAGCGTCTTATGGAAGATATTCCCAACAAAATTGTTAACTATTTGGGAATTATTGCAGATGTAAATTTATTGGATTCAGAAGGCAAACAATATATTGAAATCATTGTATCACCATCAAGCGTGCCTGTTTCATACAAAGGAACCTATCATTATCGTTCGGGCAGTACAAAACAGGAGTTGAAAGGCACTGCCTTACATCAATTCCTCATCAAACGAACGGGGCGTACCTGGGATGATCTGCCGTGCGAAAACGCCACATTGCAGGACATTGACCCTGATGCTCTGGCTTATTTCTTTCGGAAAGCCTCTCTGAACAAACGTGTTGCCGATTTTGCAGGGAGTGATGACTTAAAAACGACACTGGAAAACCTCAATCTGTTCACCGAAAACGATAAGTTGAAAAATGCAGCTCTGCTTTTATTTGGCAAGCAACCAGCCAGATTTTTCCCGTCTGTTTCATTCAAAATTGGCAGGTTTATTGATGGAGATGATGATCTTCGCTTTCAGGATGTGATAGACGGAAATATATTACAGATGGCTGATAAAGTGATAGATATACTAAAATCCAAATATCTTATATCTCCAATCCATTATGAAGGTTTGCAGCGTATCGAAAAATTGGAAATCCCTGAAGACGCACTTCGGGAAGCTATATTTAATGCCATTATTCACAGGGATTACACTGGTGCCTCTATACAATTAAGCGTATATAATCACAAGCTGATGCTCTGGAATGAAGGTCGTTTACCGGAGGATTTTACCATTGAAAGTCTGCTGCAAAAACACCCTTCGAGACCATACAATAAAAATATTGCTGATATTTTCTTTAAAGCTGGCTTTATTGAAGCATGGGGGCGTGGTATCGCTAAAATCATCAATGGATTTATTAACGAAAATTTGCCGGTTCCTTCTTTCGAAACAACCATGGGTGGTATTTTGGTAACCATACCAAGAGGTGTCTCCGATGCAAACGTTTCGAATCATCAGCAAAGAACCACCAATCATGTTACAGAAAATGTTACAGATAAGGTCACAGATAATGTCACAGATAATGTCACAGATAATGTTACAGATAATGTTACAGATAATGTTACAGATAAAGTCACCGATAAGGTCACAGATAATGTCACAGATAATGTCACAGATAATGTCACAGATAATGTCACAGAAAACAGGCAAAAAGTGATTGTAGCCTTACTGAAGCAAAGTCCGGATATTTCCACCTCAAGCTTAGCCAAACAACTAAATGTTTCAAGGAGAACCATTGCCCGAGATATTGATAATTTAAAACAAAGAGGCCTTCTGTACCGCATCGGCCCTGCCAAAGGAGGCTATTGGCAAATAAATGAACCCCGATTAAACAATTAAACGCCCAAACGATTAAACAACTAAACATCTAAACCCCTAAACCCCTAAACCCCTAAACAACTAACCAACTAAACAACTAAACCTCTAAACCTCTAAACAACTAAACAACTAAACCCCTAAACAACTAAACAACTAAACAACTAAACAACCAAACCCCTAAACAACTAAACCCCTAAACCCCTAAACAACTAAACCCCTAAACCCCTAAACAACTAAACAACTAACCCTCTATAACCCTCAACCTCCCAAAACACAATAACATTTCTCTCATAATGAATGCAAAAATTCAACAATTATTAGAGCAAGGAGAAGGCATTTCTGTGGAGTTTAAAAAAACAGGCAATAAACTCCCTGAAAATATATTTGATACTGTTTGCGCTTTCCTAAATCGCAATGGTGGCACTGTTTTGTTAGGAGTATGCGATGATAAAACTGTTGAAGGTGTGGCCCCAGATTCAGCTGTGACACTCTGTAAAAACTTTGCCAATTTAAGCAACAACCCTCAAAAACTTTTTCCGTCGTTTCTTGTCGATCCAAAAATTATTGATTTTGAAGGCAAAAAACTGATTTATATTTTTGTGCCTATATCTTCGCAAGTACACCGTAGTAATGGAAGGATATTCGACAGGAGTGTTGATGGTGACTTTGAGATTAAAACCGATGCTCAGATCAAGAATATATATACCCGAAAAAATTCGCTTTATTCTGAAAATACGATTTACCCGTTCTTGTACGAATCCGATTTTGTACCAGGAATAGTCGAACGTGTACGTAAAATTATCAGAATAAACAGGGCGAATCATCCCTGGAACGAACTTACAAACGAAGAATTTTACAAAACGGCTGGTCTCTTCCGAAAGGATTTTGCCTCAGGAACTGAGGGCTTTACCATGGCTGCATTATTGTTGTTTGGGAAAGATGAAACAATACAGAGTGCAATCCCACATTATAAAATTGATGCTCTCTTACGAAAAGTGAATCTTGATCGATATGATGATCGCGAAAACATCCGGTGCAATTTAATCGATGCATACGACAGATTAATGGATTTTGCTGCGAAACATCTGCCCGATAAGTTTTACATGGAAGGTGACCAACGAATATCGTTAAGAGATCAAATATTTCGTGAAATTGTGGCCAACATGCTTATCCACCGCGAGTATTCAAATGCATTTCCAAGCACGTTTATCATTTATCAGAGCAAAGTAGAAACACAAAATGCCAATAAGCCCCATGTGTATGGACAGCTTTTGCCAGGCACCTTTCAATCCTACCCGAAAAATCCGAATATTGCCTTATTGTTCACACAAATGGGCAGGGCCGAAGAGCTAGGCACAGGCATTCGCAATGTGTATAAGTATTCGAAAGCCTATTCGGGCAGTGATGAAATTATGTTTTCTGAAGAAGATATCTTTATCTCAAAAGTACCTTTGGATTTCAAACAAGTGAAAGGAATTGAACTACCCGGTGAACCAGGCAAAGGATTAAATGGTGAATTAAATGGCGAATTAAACGGCGAATTAAATGGCGAATTAAATAGTGGCCAATTAGCTTTGTACACATATATAAGAACGCACGAAGGAATAAATACCAGCAGGCTGTCGAAGGAACTGAAAATACCTTTCAGCACTGTTGATAAACAAATCAGAGTCCTGATTAAAATGAAACTGATCGAAAGGCGTGGCAGTAAAAAAACCGGCGGCTATTACAAAGTATAACTAATCAATACTGTTTTTTTGGACAAAGTTATCGTTTTTTGAGGTTGAGAGGTTGAGTTGTTGAGGAGTTGAGTTGTTGAGGCGTTTAGTTGTTGAGGAGTTTAGTTGTTGAGGCGTTTAGTTGAAAATAATATGCATTTGTAATCTTTTGAAAAGTTAAATGTTTGGCAAGATTCCAGGAAACTTGTAAAGGAGATTTATTTGCTCACGGAACAATTTCCTAAAAATGAATTATTTAGCCTTACAAATCAATTAAGAAGAGCGACAATTTCAATTTCATCGAATTTAGCTGAAGGTTCTTCGAGAACATCAAATAAAGATCAGGCGCATTTTTATCAGATAGCATACAGCAGTTTAATGGAAACCCTCAGTCAATTATTACTTGCTGTTGATCTCGACTACTTAAATGAAGAAAAATTTAACACTGAATTCAGAACACAAATCGAAAAAATATCATTCCAGCTAAATGCACTCAGAAAATCAATACTGTCTTGATAAATTATTGCTCACTATCCTGCCAAACCTCTAAACCTCTAAACAACTAAACCCCTCAACCTCTAAACATCTAAACAACTAAACGCCTAAACGCCTAAACAAATAAACAAATAAACGAATAAACGATTAAACCCATAAACGCATAAACGATTAAACGCCTAAACGAATAAACAATTAAACACATAAACGCCTAAACGCCTAAACGCCTAAACGCCTAAACGCCTAAACGCCTGAACGAATAAACGCCTAAACGAATAAACGAATAAACAATTAAACCCATAAACACCTAAACGCCTAAACAAATAAACAATTAAACACATAAACGCCTAAACAAATAAACCAAGCACAAACAAAATGAATCTATCCCCAACCACAAAAATCCTCGTAACCGGCGCCGATGGCTTTATCGGTTCGCACTTAACGGAAATGCTGCTTACCAAAGGCTGCAAGGTAAAGGCACTTTCGCAGTACAATTCATTTAACAACTGGGGTTGGCTCGAAGGGATAACACACCCCAATCTCGAAGTGGTTACAGGCGATGTGCGCGACCCGCATTTCTGCAAGCATATTATGAAGGAAGTGGATGTGGTTTTTCACCTGGCGGCATTAATTGCTATTCCCTATTCGTATGTTGCGCCCGACAGCTATATCGATACCAACGTAAAAGGAACCCTCAACATCTGCCAGGCAGCTTTGGAAGCAGGAGTAAAGCGAATTATCCATACCTCCACCAGCGAAGTGTATGGCACAGCACAGTATGTTCCTATTGATGAGAAACACCCTTTGCAACCTCAATCGCCCTACAGCGCCAGCAAAATAGGAGCCGATGCCATTGCCATGAGTTTTTACAATACATTTAAACTGCCGCTTACCATTGCACGTCCTTTTAATACTTACGGACCACGCCAATCGGCAAGGGCAGTAATACCCACTATAATTACCCAGATTGCAAACGGAATAAAAGAAATTAAACTGGGCGACCTCACTCCTACCCGCGACTTTAATTATGTAAAAGATACTTGCCGGGGATTTATCCAATTAGCTGAATGTGATAAGGCAATTGGTGAAACCGTAAATATCGGCTCAAACTTCGAAATAAGTGTGGGTGATACCCTGGAACTTATCAAGAAGCTAATGAATTCGGATGTTAAGTTTATAAGTGAAACACAACGTATCCGCCCAGTAGATTCTGAAGTGTTTAGGTTGTGGTGTGATAACAGTAAGATAAATTCACTTACCGGTTTTGAGCTGGAATATACTATTGAAGAAGGGTTAAAAGAAACGATTGAGTGGTTTTTGAAGCCGGAGAATTTGAAGGGATATAAAAGTGGGGTTTATAATGTTTAGGGGTTGAGGGGTTGTTGAGGGGTTGAGGGGTTGTTGAGGGGTTGAGGGGTTGAGTTGTTGAGGAGTTGAGTTGTTTAGGAGTTTAGTTGAAAAATAATATGCATTTGTATTCTTTCGAAAAGTTAACTGTATGGCAAGATTCCAGGAAACTTGTAAAGGAGATTTATTTGCTCACTGATCAATTTCCTAAAAGTGAATTATTTAGCCTTACAAATCAATTAAGAAGAGCGGCAATTTCAATTTCATCGAATATTGCTGAAGGTTCTTCTAGAACATCAAATAAAGATCAGGCCCATTTTTATCAGATAGCATACAGCAGTTTAATGGAAACTCTTAGTCAATTATTACTTGCTGTTGATCCCGGCTACTTAAATGAAGAAAAATTTAACACAGAATACAGAACTCAAATTGAAAAAATATCATTCCAGCTAAACGCACTCAGGAAATCAATACTGTAGTAAAAAATTATTTCTCACCATCCCTCTAAACCCCTAAACAACTAAACAACTAAACCCCTAAACCCCTAAACCCCTAAACCACCCAACAAGCATGCCCACCTACCACCCCATCATCAACTTTATCCGTGAACTTTATCATACACCAAAGGATTTTATTCCGCTGCATGAACCACGCTTCAATGGGAATGAAAAAAAATACCTCGAAGAGTGCATTGACAGTACCTTCGTTTCAAGTGTTGGCAAATTCGTTGATTTATTTGAAGAAAAAATAGCTGAATATACCGGAGCTAATGCTGCTGTAGTATGTGTAAACGGTACTGCTGCCTTACATATGGCGTTGATGCTTTGCGGTGTAAAACCCGGTGACGAAATAATTACCCAGCCCCTCACATTTATAGCTACAGCCAATGCAATTTCCTATTGTGGAGCTAAACCCGTTTTTCTGGATGTTGATCCCGACACCATGGGCCTCTCCCCTAAATCTCTCAAAAACTGGCTAAACAACTCAACCTCAAAACGACTCAACCCCTCAACCCATCAAACCGAAACATACAATAAAAAAACCGGACGCCGAATCTCCGCTTGTGTGCCCATGCATACCTTTGGCCAACCTTGCCGTATAGATGAAATAGTAGAAATTTGTTCCGGGTACAATATTCCGGTAATAGAAGATGCTGCCGAAAGCCTGGGCAGCTTTTATAAAAACCAGCATACCGGTACTTTTGGAAAGATAGGTGTGCTAAGTTTTAATGGCAATAAGATTCTGACAACCGGTGGAGGCGGAATGTTATTGTTTCAGGATGAGGCTTTGGCAAAACATGCCAAGCATCTTACTACCCAGGCAAAAGTGCCACATGCATGGGAGTTTGCACACGATGAAATTGGCTATAACTACCGTATGCCAAATATCAATGCTGCACTTGGACTGGCTCAGCTTGAGCAATTACCTTATTTTCTGATATCGAAACGCAGGGTTGCATTAGCTTACAAAGAATTCTTTTCTGAAAAGGGAATCACTTTTGTATCGGAAACCGAAAATGCCTGTTCAAATTATTGGTTAAACTGCATCCTGCTCGATACTAAAGAGCAAAGGGATATTTTTCTGAAATATTCAAACGAAAATGGAATAATGACACGACCTGTATGGCAGTTAATGAACAAATTGTCTATGTTTGAGCAATGTCAGACTGATGAGCTTTTAAATGCAAATGAGTTCGCAAATAAATTAGTAAACATACCAAGTAGTGTAATACTATGAAAAAAGTAATTGTTATTGGTAGCGGAGGACATGCTAAGGTTGTTATTGATATTTTACACGAAATGGGTAATGTTGAAATATGCGGAATTACATCTAAATCATTGAATTTAGGGTCTATTTTTGTTGGATATCAAGTAATTGGAGATGATACAATATTATCTCAATATACAAACCAAGACTATTATATTGCAATGGGATTAGGTGGATATCGAGACAACAATTTAAGAGAAAAAGTTTATAAATATATAAAAGGGCTTGGATTTAATTTTATAAATGTAATTCACCCAAGTGCCATTATTTCTAGGACTGTTAAACTAGGTGAATCAATTGTTGTTTTTCCTAATGTTGTCTTAAATACTGATGTACAGATTGGGAATAATTCAATAATTGCCACAGGTTCTACAATTGACCACGAAACTATTATTGGTAATAATGTTTTAGTTTCTGCTGGTGTAACAATTGGTGCATATTCGAAAATAAATGATAACGCTTTATTAGCTTTGGGATCTAAAGTAATTTCTGGAATTACAATTGGGAATGATGCTGTAATAGCTGCAGGAGCAGTCGTTATAAAGGATGTATCCAATAAAGAAATAGTATTTGGAATTCCTGCTTCACCAAAAAAATAATGGTATGACCAAAAACAGGTGTATTATAATAGCTGAAGCTGGTGTAAACCACAATGGCTCTATTGACCTGGCGAAGCAGCTAATTAATGCTGCTGCGGATTCCGGAGCAGATTATATAAAATTTCAAACATTTAAGACAGAATTGAACATTTCAAAAGCTGCTTTTAAAGCTGAATACCAAATTAGAAACACTAACATTAAAACCGAGTCACAGTTTGAAATGGTTAAAAAACTTGAGCTAAGTTTTGAAGAATTCCAGAATATCAGAAATCACTGTATAAACAAAAACATAGGCTTTTTATCAACCGGTTTTGATCAACCAAGTATTGACTTTTTAGATAAACTTGGTGTGGACTTTCTTAAGATTCCTTCCGGCGAAATTACAAATAAGCCATATTTGCAGCACATTGCACATAAAAACAGATCTGTCATCATGAGTACAGGTATGGCTGATCTAAATGAAGTACGAGATGCCTTGAACGTACTTACGAAAGAAGGATTAAGCCTGGATAAAATTACATTATTGCATTGCAATACTGAATATCCAACGCCCATGGAAGATGTCAACCTGAAAGCAATGTTGACAATTAAAGAAGCATTTAAATTAAAGGTTGGGTATTCGGATCATACTAAAGGCATTGAAGTGCCAATTGCAGCAGTCGCCCTGGGAGCTGAGGTAATTGAAAAACACTTTACACTTGACAGAAATATGCCCGGACCTGATCATGTAGCTTCCCTTGAACCTGATGAACTCAAAGCCATGGTTTCGGCAATAAGAAATATCGAACTTGCAATTAGCGGGAGTGGGTTGAAAGAGGCATCTCCATCAGAAATGCCAAATAAAAATATTGCCCGAAAAAGCATTCATCTCGCTAACGAACTTAAAATGGGCGATACTATAAAACAAGAGCATTTAATAATGAAACGACCAGGTGATGGCATTTCACCAATGATGTTAGATGTTATACTTGGCAGAACAATAATACATGATTTGCCCGCTGAACACAAACTCAACTGGAAAGATTTAGGATAATGAAAATTGGAATTTTAACTAGTTCAAGAGCGGATTTTGGAATCTATAAGCCATTATTAGCTGAAATGCAGGATAAATCTGTTTTCAGTATTGAAATCATTGCTTTTGGTTCACATTTGACCGACCTACATGGTGCATCAATAAATGAAGTGATAGATTTTGGATTACCTGTAGTTCATAGGATTAATACTAATCTGGCAAGTGATGATCAAAACAGCATCTCTACTACTTATGGGCTTACTGTCCTGAAGTTTGCTGATTTTTGGAAGAATAATTCTTTTGATTACGTTTTTTGTTTGGGTGACCGTTATGAAATGAGTGCATCAGTTCAGGCTGGAATTCCATTCAGGATTAAGTTCATTCATCTTTATGGAGGGGAAGTAACTCTCGGTGCTATTGATAATATATATAGAGATCAAATTTCTATTGCTTCTATATTGCATTTTACTTCTACGAAAGAATATGCAAAGAATGTAGCTAGAATAACAGGAAATACCGATAACATACATGTTATTGGCTCATTGAGCCTGGATGAAAATATTGACAATTTAATATTTGAAGAGGAAGAGTTCCGAAAGAAATTTAAAATTCCAGAGGGTGATTTCATACTTGTTACATTTCATCCAGAAACTATGAATCCACAACTGAATAATGTTTACGTAAAAGAAATGAATGCTTCATTAGTGCATCTAATGAATTTGAAGAATCTGGTTATTACACTTCCAAATGCAGATACTTATGGAAGTTTGTTTAGAGATGAATTGATAAAATTGTCACAGGATTTTCCTGAAAAGGTCATTGCTATCAATAGCTTCGGCAGAGCAGGATATTTTTCAGCATTAAATTATTGCTCTTTGGTTCTTGGAAATTCTTCAAGTGGTATTGTTGAAGCTGCTTCTTTCAAAAAATTTGTTGTTAACGTTGGCAATCGACAGAAAGGCAGAGCAACAAGTAATAATGTCCTTCATTGTCGATTTAAATCAGATGAAATAAAGAACTCTGTACAAATAACACTAAAAAAAGGGAAGTATCTAGGTAGTAATATTTATTACCGGAAGGATACTGCAGAGAATATTGTAAATACACTAATTAATTTTAATAAAGAGATAAATGAGATTTTCTAAAAGTGGCTTGGAAGTAAAATATGGTTTGCCTGAAGATGTTAAGTATTGCGTTAGGTGCAATATGTCAAACCAACAACCAATGTCTTCAAATGAATACAAACACTCTATTGAAGAAGAAAAAGAAACGATGAGTTTTGATGAGAATGGCGTTTGCTATGCTTGTCTTTTCAATGAGTTTAAAGAGAACGGAACCATTAATTGGGAAGACCGTGAAAAACAGTTAATTGAACTCTGTAATAAATACCGCAAAACAGATGGTTCATACGATTGTATTGTAGGAGGGAGTGGTGGCAAGGATAGTGCATTCCAATCGCACGTCCTGAAGTATAAGTATAATATGCATCCACTTACAGTTACCTGGGCACCTCACCTCTATACGGAGATTGGCTGGCAAAATTTTCAAAATTGGATTTTGAAGGGCGGATTTGATAATTATTTATTTACTCCTAGCGGGAATATACATCGTGAATTAACAAGACAAGCCACTATTAACTTATTACACCCATTTCAACCTTTTATTTTAGGACAAAAAACATTTGTTGCTAAAATGGCCGTAAAGTTTAACATACCCTTAATTTTCTATGGAGAGGTACCTGCTGAATACGGTGAAAAAATGGATATAAATATTAAGAAATTTTCAGGAGCAAGAGAGGAAGCATCAAATAAAGGCTATACATTGGATCCACTTTCGGGAGTGGACTTTCGCGATGCACTTCTTGGAGGAAAGAATGTAGGTCAATATCTGGAAGAAGGTGTTCCTTTAGTTGAACTTCAAAACTATCTCCCTTTAGATCCGAACATCCTTTTTGATAAGAAGATAGATTTTTATTACTTAGGATATTTTCTGAGATGGGTTCCACAGGAAGCCTACTATTATGCTGTTGAGAATACTGGCTTTAAAGCTAATCCTGTGCGCACAGAAGGTACATATTCCAAGTACAACAGTTTAGATGATAAAATAGATGGTTTCTTTTATTATACAAGGCATATAAAATTTGGAGTAGGAAGAGCAATGATGGATTCAGCTCAGGAGATCCGGAATAACCATTTGACCAAAGAAGAAGGCTTATCACTGATAAAAAAATTTGACGGCGAGTATCCGGTTAGATATGAGCAAGAATTCTTAGACTATATTTCAATGAGTAAAGAAGATTTCATGGCTCTTTGTGACCAGTTCCGATCTCCTCATCTTTGGAAATTTGAAAATGACAAATGGGAGTTAAGGCAAAAACCCTGGGATAAATAAAACGATTATAATCTATCCCTGATAAGATGAAAGACTTTAACGATTACATCATCAGTAAGGAGTCCAGTTGCCTGGATGCTCTTAGAAAACTGGATATTGAAAAATCCAACCAAACACTGTTTGTATTGGACGAAAATAAGCGATTAATCGGCACAGTAACCGATGGCGATATACGTAGAGGTTTAATTAAGGGGCTAAATCTGGAAAGCCCAACTCACCTTTTTTGTTATTCCAACTTTAGCTCTATTAATGGCAGGATTGATGTATCAAAAATTCGACGTTTAAAAAAGGAAGGGATAAAAGTTTTGCCAAAACTCAATGATGCCGGACAAATTGAAAAGGTTTATGACTTATCAAAGTTAAATTCAATACTCCCGCTTCATGCAGTTATTATGGCAGGAGGCAGAGGTGAGCGTTTACGTCCGCTAACTGAAAAAACGCCCAAACCAATGCTTCCGTTAGGGAATAAATCTATTCTTGAACATAATATTGACCGATTAATCTCTTATGGTATTGATACAATTACTATCTCAGTAGGTTATCTTTCAGAGCAAATAATCAGCTTTTTTGGCGATGGTTCAGTTAAAGGCATTACTATTAACTATATAGAAGAGGAAACTCCGTTTGGCACCATTGGTTGTGTTGCACAAATTGATAAGATCGACAAAGAAGCATTATTGGTATTAAATGCTGATATTTTTACCAACATTGATTTTGAAGACTTTTACCTTGCATTTGAAAAAGCAAATGCAGATATGGCTGTTGCGTCCATCCCCTATTCTGTAGATATTCCTTATGCCATCATGGAATTAAACGAAAACTGTATTACCAGTTTTAAGGAAAAGCCTAAAAATACATATTATGCGAATGCTGGCATTTACATCATCAAAAAAGAGAATTTATCACTTATTCCGAAGAACTCATTTTATAATGCGACCGATTTAATGGAAAGTATTATAACCAACAAAGGAATTTTAATTCACAGTCCGATAACCGGTTTTTGGATTGATATTGGTAAACCGGATGATTACAACAAAGCAAAAGAAATAATTAAACATCTTTAAAATTGTACGAAGATTTTCTATTCCTGATTCCTGCGAGAGGTGGTTCTAAAGGAATACCACATAAGAATTCGAAACTTCTTAATGGCAAGCCTCTTATACACTATACTTTGGATGCAATTAAAGATATTGCACCTCAAAATAACATTTGTGTTTCAACTGATGATACTGATATAATAAAATTAGTAGAAGAGTATGGCGTAAGGGTACCATTTATTCGCCCTTCTGAACTTGCAACTGATATTTCTTCAACAAAGGAAGTAATTGATCACGCATTGGAATTTTACAGGCAAATGAACAGATCATTTAAGGGTCTCATACTTCTGCAACCAACTTCCCCGTTAAGAAAAACACATGATATTATTGATGCGTTGAATTTATTCTCGGATAAAGTTGATTTAGTTGTTTCGGTTAAAATTACTTCCTCCAATCCATATTTTGTTTTATACGAAGAAAACTCATTCGGTTTTCTCGAGAAATCTAAAAAAGGCGATTACACTCGTCGACAGGATTGTCCACTTGTTTATGAAAGAAATGGTGCAATTTTTATCTACAATCTCGAGAACGCTTACCCTGATGTGACACGTCAAAAAAAGTATTTAATGGATGATATATCTTCAGTAGATATTGACAATGAATTTGATTGGATGCTTGCCGAATTTATCCTTTCGAAAAATCCCGTAAACTGATGATGAATATCCGGATTATTCCCCGTCTTGATATTAAAGGACCTAACCTTGTGAAAGGCATTCACCTTGAAGGATTGAGGGTACTAGGAAAACCAGAAGATTTTGCTCGGTATTATTATGAGAATGGTGCCGACGAACTTTTTTTTCAGGATACTGTAGCAAGTCTGTATGACAGAAACAGTCTGCATGAAATAATAACAAAAACTGCAAGAGAAATATTTATCCCTTTAACTGTAGGAGGGGGATTGCGTACAATCGATGATATACGCGATGTTCTAAGGGCGGGAGCCGATAAAGTAGCTCTTAACACTGCTGCAATTAAAAATCCAGAATTCATTCGGGAAGCCTCCCTAAGATTCGGTTCTTCAACCATTGTTGTGGCAATAGAGGCTATAAAAGATGCTGACGGCACCTATAAGGCTTTCACAGATAATGGTCGCGAATATACAGGATTAGAAGTAGTTTCGTGGGCAAAAAAAGCTGAAGAACTGGGAGCAGGAGAAATTGTAATAACTTCAGTTGATAAAGAAGGAACAGGGGAAGGATACGATCTGGAACTAATCAGGTTAGTCAGCGAAGCAGTTGGTGTTCCGGTTATAGCTCATGGAGGAGCAAACAGTCTAGAAAATATCGTTAAAGCCATTCTTTATAGTAAAGCAGATGCATTGGCAATTTCTTCAGTTTTACATTACTCTGTAATGCAGTTATTCACCAGCCTGGCATCAGATTACAAGAAAGAAGGTAATATTTCATTCCTGAGTAGTGGGAAAATTCCAAAGAAATTCGCACCTTGTTCATTGAAAGAAATTAGAGCTGCACTAATAAATGCAGAAATTCCAACAAGACTTTAAAATGTCAGATTCCATTAAAAAAATATTAATCGTTGATTACAAATTAGGTAATTTGTTTAGTGTGCACCAGGCTTTAACAAATATCGGTCTGAATGTTCAAATCACTTCAAATACTGATGAATTTGAATCTGCCGATGCAATCGTGCTTCCGGGAGTAGGAGCCTTTAAAGATGCAATGAATAATCTGCATGAACTTAATCTGGTTAATCCGATAAAAAAATCAATAGAGTCAGGTAAACCATTTCTTGGTATCTGCCTTGGACTTCAGCTTTTGTTTACCGAAAGTGAAGAGTTTGGGCAAACAAAAGGATTAGACATTGTAAGAGGCCAGGTGAAGAAATTCCAAAATACAAATAGTGAAGGGGAAACCAGAAAAATTCCACAAATCGCGTGGAACAAGATACAAAAAGTAAACGGTACAACATGGAAAGGCACTCCTCTAAATAAAATTAAAGAGGGAGAGTTCATGTATTTTGTACATTCCTATTATGTTGAAACAAGTGATCCTGTAGGTCTGTCACAAACAAACTATGACGGTCAGAGTTATATTTCAAGTATATTGATCAATAATCTTTTTGCCTGTCAGTTTCACCCCGAAAAGAGTGCAAAAGAAGGATTAAAAATATACAATACATGGGCTGAAATAAATAACCTTAAATGATAAATGGTCAGTTCCTGAAATCATTAAAAAAACAAGAAAATGAGATACTGTACAAAATGCGTGATGCCCGATACCAGGCCTGGTATTACTTTTAATGATGCATGCGTTTGTTCCGCCTGCCAATCCTATGAACAAAGAAAGTTGACAGATTACAAAGCCCGGTTCGAAGAATTAAAAAAGCTATGTGATAAATATCGAGGCATGAATGGCCCTAACGGGTTTGATTGCATGATTGCTGTCAGTGGCGGAAAAGATAGTCATTATCAAACCTATATTATGAAAGAGGTAATGGGTATGAACCCGTTGTTGGTCACAGTTGAAGACAATTTCCCAATGACTGATGCAGGAATGCATAATATTAAAAATATTTCGGAAGCATTTGGCTGCGATATAATAAGTATGAAACCAAATATCCGCGCTCAAAAAACGATAATGAAATATACTTTCGAAAAATATGCAAAACCTACCTATTTTATCGATCGGTTTATTTATACTTATCCACTTCATATGGCTGTAAAATTTAATACGCCTCTGCTCGTATATGGAGAAAACGTAAATTATGAATATGGAGGAGCCGGTGCAATTGAAAGCTATTCAGCCAAAGACCAGATAGTAAATGGTGTGGCATCGGGGATTGAAACTGAAGAGTTACTGCAGCTCGATGGCATAAGCGCTAAAGAGCTTAACTTCTTCGATCCGCCTGCAAATGAACTAATAGAAAAACTTGATCCAATCTATCTCAGTTATTTCGTTGAATGGAACAGCTACAATAATTATTTACTTGCATCAAAATTTGGTTTTCATGATTTAAGACACGAGTGGAAAAGGACACACCATATTGAAGCGTTCGACCAGGTCGACAGCAGGGCATACCTTATACATCCATGGTTAAAATATCCAAAATTTGGTCACGCTACTGCAACGGACTATGCATCCCGATTTTTAAGGTATGGTATGCTTAACCGCGAACAGGCAGTGGAATTGGTTAATAAACACGACCATGATTTAGACAAGTTAGCAATAGTAGACTTCTGCGAATTTCTTGGCTATTCGGAACGACAATTCTGGAATATTGTTGAAAAATTCTATAATAAGGATTTATTTATAAAGGTAAATAATCAATGGAAGTTGAAAAATCCATTAAAATAACCGCAAGAAAATTCGTGATATACAGTTGAATCTGAAACTACCATTTAATATGAATAAACTATTCGACTATTTGGATGATTGCTTAAGTAAAACTTTTTATAATTATCCAAAAGACCAATTATCTTCTGTTAAATTATATGGAGATAGTGCAATTGAACAAACAATATTTGATGCAAACGTTAAATACAATGGTCGAAAAGAAATAAGGTCTGAAGAAGAGTTGTTGGAATTAGTGCAATTCGAACCAACTATTGAGGCTGTTTTGCTTTACCGCCTGGAGCGTGAAATATTCATTAAAGATCCTGCAAATATATTTCTACCATTTCTTGCAAGTTTAATGCATCGTCGTACAGGGTGCGAAATTTATTATAGCACTGAGATAGGAAAAGGATTCAATATTCAACATGGATTCGGTATCGTTATTGGACCCAGGTACAAGATAGGTGATTACTTTACAATTCATCAGGGAGTAACCTTAGGCCAGAAAAACCTGAATAGTCCGAATGAAACAATAAGCATTGGTAATCATGTTACTGTTTTTGCTGGAAGCACAATATTGGGTAATCTCCAAATTGGAAACAATGCCAATATTGGAGCAAACTCAGTAGTATTATCAAGCGTCGAAGAAAATTCAGTTTATGTTGGTTCCCCTGCTAAAAGAGTAAAATAATTTTATGAAACCTAAAGTTGTCTTTTTTTCAAGAGCCTATCAGGCAATTCTTTGCCCCTTGCTGCAATCTGATAAATATGATTCAATACATGTTACATTAACTGAAATGGAGAAAAAAGATCTTGAATCAAAAGGTCTGTGTGTTGATTTTTGCTTTGAAACGTATAATAAAAGTATAGATAAAATTGAACCATCTTATCTACATACCTCCTATTTATCCGATAGGTTCCTGAATAAACACAAAATTGACAAGAGATTATTAGTATTAAAAAAAGAAATCTCTTTCTGGGCGGATATTTTTGATACCTACAAACCAATTGCAGTAATTAACGAACAGGTAGCCATTGAGATTGCAGAAGTAATGTATATTGAAGCAAAAAAAAGAAGCATTCTATATAAGGCTTGGATGACTAATCCTGTAAATGGATATTTTTATTGGGTCACAGATCCTATAAGTCTTTCACTTGATGAGAATATCTTTAATAAAACACCTTCCCAAAATTCCACTCAAATTGCTGAAGAATATGTAGTGAGAATCATCGATAAGAACGAAAGGCCATATTATTTAACCCCGTTTCTTAATCAAAATAAATTCAATAATTTAAAAAGTTCAGTTAAGGGCTTAGTCAAGAATTTACTTCGGCAATCTTTCGGAAATTCTGATGGTTATGAGAATGATAACGCTGCAGTTTTCAATCAGTTTGAAAGGGCAATTAAATCCTACTTAATTAAATATAATACTATTCAAGATTTCGACGGATATGAGATTGTTCTCTATCCGCTTCATTATGAGCCTGAATCAGCACTTTCATACTTATCTGAGTTTTATAGTAATCAACCAGCTTTAATTGAAAATATCTCTAAATGCCTGAATGTTAATCAAGTGCTTGTTGTGAAAGAACATCCTGCCCAACCAGGAATGTTGCTTACAAAAAAATATCAGGAATTATTTAGTAACAATTCTTGTGTTTACTACTTACCATCAACAATTATCAGTTTCGATATTATAAAAAAAGCAAGTTTAATTATTACTTTAACAAGTCATTTAGGGTGGGAGGCTCTTATACTAGGTAAACCAGTTTATCTACTTGGCAAAATGTTTTATGATAAATATCCATTCATTAATCAATTTACTTCGTTTGAAAATTTAAGAGCTGAAATACGAAACAAAAATTACAAATGTCCTAATAGAGAAACTGTCATAACCTATATTGCACAATTACTTGAAATCAGCTATAAAGGGATGCCCTTCCCCTGCGAAAACTTATATAATCCTGAAAATCTTCGAAACATAGTTTCGGCAATTGAGAAGGAGCTGGGTTTAATAGGCTAAATAATGCAACGGCATATTTGAGATGTTAATAGATAAAATAAAAATAACTAAGGAATAAGGTGGCTATTTTCAAGATATACAGTCTTTTATCAGGGATACTGCAAAGAAACAAGTCAGGAGCATCCTATGTTTCCTTAACTGTTGCTTCAACCTTGATTAGTTTTATTAAGGGATTTGTCTTAATGAGGTATTTGACTTTGAGTGATCTGGGGATAATTACCCTGGTATCTGCAACAATGGGCTTGTTCTCCATGCTTCAGTTGGGATTTTTAAATGGAGGTTACAGAATATTTTCCGAACAACATAAAGATAGATCTGTAGTAACAGATATTGTTTATTCTTACTTTATGGTCATCGAGATCGTTGCTATTTCAGGAATAACTTTAATGTACTTTATTGGCAGCTTAAGTGGGACTGAAGTTCTATACGCACTTTTGGCATCCGTTTTTGGGATATTATTGGTATTAAACAACTGGAACAGAAATATGCTGATAGCTTCAAAAAGGGTAAATGAAGTTAACCGGTTAAATTTAACTTCTATTATTGTTTCATTTATTTTCCTTTTTACAGTTCCTTTCTGGGGATTATATGGTGCATTATTGGTGACATTTTCAATCGAACTGATCTTTTATATTCTGGCAATTTGGCGATCAAGACAACTATTACCAAGTAATCTGAATTTCAATTTCAAGCAGTATAAATGGGTGCTGTCTTTTGGCTTTCTTCCGTTTCTTGCCGGTATAATATCAACCTATAATATGCAGGTCGAAACCTGGAGCATCGCATCTTTTATTTCAACAGAAGCCCTTGGAACTTTCTATCTGCCTAAATTATATATACAGTTGTTTTTTCTGATTCCTGGAGCACTAAACCAACTTTTTTACCCTGAAGCTATTAAGGCTTACACTGAGTCAAACTATGCCAAAGTCAAGAATGTACTTAAAAAATTCGTGTTTGTAAATGCTTCTGTAAGTATCTTCCTGGTAATGATAACACTATTATTCCTAAAGCCTGTAATTGCCTTTTTTATTCCAATACATGTTGTTGGTATACCGTTTATATGGATTATTCTTCCAGGGCTTGTCATTAATACTATTTTACAACCTATTGATCTGGTGTTTTATGCCTCTAATATTCTAAGACCTCTACTTTGGGTGTCTATAATAGGTGTTGCCTTCACTACTATCAGTTTATTGTCAGCAGGTTTCCTGGGAAGTTTGACTTTAACTTTCGCTTCAACAATAAAGAGTGTTTTTTATGTGGTAGCGAGCTCAAGTGTTGTTATTTTTTATATGATAAACAGGAAAAGAATTTGGGGCACGGTCTAGTATAATATTTTACTTTTAAAGGGACATATTATTATCTTTATTAATAAAAATGTTTTAATAAACATAAATAATTTTTAAACTACTCTGCATCAGTATATTCCATAAAACAATTATAAATAGAGTTTTTGCAAAACCATAAGCACAGATACTAATAATAGCAATTAATTCAATATGAAGACATTTTTTCTATATCTGATATTTATAGTATTTTTACTTGATATGTCCAGGAGTACTTCTATTGAATCGCAATTATGGTTATTGTATATTACTTTTGCAATCGTTCCTTATTTTATTATTTCAAAAAAACAATTTAATTCAAAAGTTATTATTTTAGGTCTCGCATGGCTGATTATCAATATAATGGCTTCATATATATTTGGGAAGGAACTTCGGGAACAAAGTATAATACGATTTATTGCAAACTACATTTTCCTGCCTTTCTTCTTGTTAAGTATATATGGCAAATCATTTCTGCTTAAACTTGAAAAATTCCTCTTTATACTCACTACAATTTCTTTGCCATTATTTTTATTAAACTACCTGTTCAAATCTTCATTTGATCAATTAACTCCTGTGTTCAAGGATTTTACAAGTCCTACTCTTATTGCAAACGAAAACTATTGGTCTATCGGAATATATGTAAGCGGGATATTACAGACATACGATAAAATAACCGTTTTAAGAAACTGCGGATTTATGTGGGAACCAGGATATTTTGCTGTGACAATTGTCTGGGGTTTAATAATTCATTGGCTATCAAAGGGCATCCGTTTTGACAAAAAATTTATTATCTATGCCATTGCTCTATTTACAACATTCTCAACAGCAGGTTATATTGCTTTTTTCCTATTAGTAATTGCCTTTTATCTTAAGGATGTATCTTTAATCAGGATTTTTTCTTTAATCGCTGTCATTTTTATTTTCTACAATTATATTTATTCTTTAGAATTTGTTGGTGGTAAAATTGACCTCTATACTGAAGGTGTTCAGGAAAACAAAGCTAATTTCGAGAAAGATTATAATGCAATTAAATTGAATAGGTTCCAAATAGCTATTTATGATATAAACAGGGTAATAAGGTATCCGTTCGGGTTTGGTTATTATGACAGGACTTCCTTCGAAGGTACGGATGTGGTTGGCACCAATGGTTTATCGGGGCTGCTGAGAATGTGGGGGATTCCTGTTTTTGCCTATTTTATGTATTTAATTTACAAGTTCTTTTGGATATATAATTTTGGAAAGAACAATCGAAAAACGATCCTTATCCTTTTTATAGCTCTCATGTTGGTTTTCTTTTCGCAAAGTATTCATTATAACATATTGACATATTTTATAATTATTTCATCAATGACATTCAAGCCAGATTATGAAGCGGCAGCAAAACGGCTTTAATATAGCCGTACTTTCAATACATTCATTCCCGTTTGGTGGTGCTCCCACAAACCGGATTATGGCATATTGCAAGGGTCTTACTGAAAATGGAATAGGTGTTGATGTTTTTGTCCCCTTCCCAACTGATAATCTTCCGGTAAAAGTATCATTACCTGATAATGGAGAGTGTTGTGGTATAAACTATTATCATACTTCAGGGCTTTACAGAAATAAATACAAGATTTTCCGAGGTCTCTCTTTATTAACAAAATACCGTAAAATATATGGATATTTTACTTCGTCCAGGGAAATTAAGAAGAAAGTTAAATCAAGGAATTATACCAGTTTGATAATCAGCACTGACGAAATAATATCTTTAAAAGTCTATCGGAGGCTTGCGAAAAAAATTGGTGCCAAATCCATCTTCATTTTCGACGAATTCCCTATACCGATTAGGCACAAATTAAAGTCATCCATACCCAATTGGAAATCATTACTTTATAGAATTGCATTAAAGAAAATAGATGCTTATATCTCCATTTCTGAAGAGTTAAAAAAATATTTTTGCCACTTTTCTTTGAAGCCGACCATTGTATTACCTGTAATAGTTGACATATCAAGATTCAATGCTACTATTGAAGGCAATTTAAAAGCCGGAAAAAGGAAATACTTATGTTATATGGGGAATATGGAACTTAGTAAAGACGATGTTGATAATATTATTAAAGCATTCGGTTTAATTAGTGAAGATTATAAGGATATTGATTTACACCTTTATGGCAACCCTAGTTCTAATTCAAAAGAATTGCTTACATCTCTGATCTATTCTTTAGGACTTGAAGAAAGGGTTTATCTGAAAGGCGGAATCCCAAGTAAAAATGTTCCAGGAATTCTATTAAATGCTTACATATTAGTTTCATCACAACCTAATACAATTAGAGCAAGTGGTGGATTCCCAACCAAACTTGGAGAATATCTTGCAACAGGAGTCCCCGCACTATTGACAGATGTCGGAGAAAATACCAAGTATGTTAGCGATGGTGAACATGTATTTTTTGCTGAAGCACAGAAACCGGAAGCTTATGCCAATAAACTCAGGTTTATTATTGATAATTACCAAGATGCTCTTAAGGTAGCTCAAAAAGGCAAATTTTTTGTGTTTGATAATTATTCACATATTCGGCAAGGGAAAAGATTAGTAGATTTTTTAGAGAAGTTGTGTAATTAAAAATAGCAAAGCCAAACAATTATTTTTTTTTAATCAAATCTATGCCTTTCGAATAATTTTGTAAAAGGCCATTTAGCTAGATGTAAAGATATCAGAGCTATTATCTTAATTATACCTGAAGTCATATAATAATTAATAAAGAACAAAATATTATGGACATAAAAGGATTGTTATTTAACAAATATCCCTTTATAATAAGAGAGATTATTGATTTATATACTTGCAATATTATTGTAAAACTAATTTGTTCATTAAAAGGAATTAAACATGGGAAAAATATCCAATTTTACGGTAAAACTTACTTTTTTAGAAAGCCTGGTTCAAAAATCACATTAGGAGATAATTGTGGATTTCGTTCACGCTTCAATTCAAATCTGATTGGCATAAAACAAAACTGCATTATTAGTACTAATTTGCCAGGAGCGCAAATAATAATTGGTAACAACTGTGGTTTTAGCGGAACTGTAATAGGAGCATTTACTTCAATAATTTTGCAGGATAATGTGCGGTGCGGTGCTAATACACTAATTACTGATAGTGATTGGCACATGGATGATCCACGCGCTGGAAAACCTGCACCAATATTACTTGAGGAAAATGTATGGTTGGGTGAGGGGGTAAAGGTGTTGAAAGGAGTAACTATAGGGAAGAATTCAGTAATAGGCGCTGGTAGTATCGTCACAAAAGATATACCAGCAAATGTAATTGCAGCTGGTAATCCTTGTAAAGTTCTAAAAGAATTGTTACAAAAATTAGAATAATAGATAGATGCATATACTAATATTCGGAATTTCAATTTTTGAAGGCATGGCAGGTACCCGTCGTTTGCAAAACAACTTATTGAATGGAAACAAGGAAGAACGGGTCAAAATTAGTAATCTGATATTAGCTGGAAATATTAAAAAAAGCACTTCGTTCTTCGAAGGCATTGATGCGCTGAAAGTTGAATATAATATATATAATCCATTTACATTTTTTCGATTTTTGCATGCTGGTAAAAGATTTATAAAATCTATGTTTACTATTGGAGTTAAAAATATTTTATACGTCTATGGATACCCCACCATAAACAACATCAGCTTAATTAAGTATGCTCGAAAACTTGGGTACAAAATTGTTTTTGACATTGTGGAAGATAATCATTTTATTTCCGACTTTAAAAGTCCACTAAGCTACATAAAAAACAAAACATCTCTGTACTATTTAAAAAAACTTGATGGGCTATGTGACGGATGCATCGTTATATCCAATCATCTGTTAGCAATGGTGAAAAAGTATATAGGTAATAAGCCAATTATTAAAATACCGATTTCTGTTAACTTAATTGATTTTCAACTTGGTAAAAAAACAATAGATAAAGATGAAGTGATTAATTTATTTTATGGGGGCTCTTTTGGGCCAAAAGACGGATTAGATATATTATTAGAAGCATTAAGAATTGTTTCTATTGAAAATTGCAGAGTCCGCCTTTTACTAACTGGGGTAGGTGCTCAAAGGCATATGGATACAGTATTCTCGATGATAAAGGAAAAAAAAATTGAGCATTTAGTAGATTATAAGGGCTTTCTCCCAGATAAGTCTTATTACGAAACCATGATGATTGCCGACATCTTCTGTATGGTTAGAATTGATACGGCATTTTCAAATGCAGGTTTCCCCTTTAAGTTGGGAGAAATGCTTGCCTCAGGTAAGCCAGTTATTGCAACAAAAATTGGTGAAATTAAGGAGTATTTAGATAAAGATTCTGCTATTTTAATAGAACCGGGGGAAGCTGCTGCTTTAGCTGACGCGATTTTATTTCTAATCAATAATCCTCAACAAGCAGTCAAAATTGGGATTGAGGGTAAAAAAAAAGCTATTCAAAATTTTGATTCAAACAAAATTTCACAAGATATCTCAACGTTCTTCAATATTCTTTAAATTATTTTATGAGAGTTCTTTTCGTTTCATCAGCCAATAAGGGAAGTATAAGTTCTATTGTATTGATGCAAGGCCGTTCTTTAGAAAGACAGGGAATATTTATTGATTATTTTGGCATTAAAGGAAAGGGGATTAAGGGTTATGTCGGTAATATTCCAATTTTGCATAAATACATAAAAAGCACAAACCCCGATATCATACATGCTCATTATGGAGACAGTGGTTTAGTTGCCTTTTGTGCAAAAAATAAAAAAAAATTAATTGTTTCATTTATGGGGGATGACCTTTTAGGATCCAATCTGAGTGATGGAAGTATGTCGTTTAAAAGTATTTTGTTAACCCATTTAAATAAGTTTCTCGCAAATCGATTTTTCAGCCATTCTATAGTAAAATCAATGGAGATGGCGCGTATGCTGAAAACGTTAAATATGTCTGTTATCCCAAATGGAGTTGATTTATCACTTTTTTACTCATTTGATAAAAAGCATGCAAAAGAAATGTTAGGGATTAAAGATAATGACCACATGGTTATCTTCGTTTCAAATCCTATTCGTCCTGAAAAAAATTTTTCTCTAGCAGATATTGCAATAAAAAAAATTGGTCTACCTGATGTTCGTCTCATTGCTATTTATAACGTTAATCATTCTGAACTTGTGAAATATTATAATGCGGCAGATTTTTTGATTTTGACTTCACTTCATGAAGGATCTCCTAATGTTCTAAAAGAAGCAATGTCTTGTAATTGTCCAATCGTTTCGACTAATGTAGGAGATGCTGCATGGATTTTAGGGAATACCGTTGGTTGTTATATTTCATCTTTTGACAAAGATGATGTTAAACAAAAAATACTAAATGCATTAAATTTTGCAAATAGAAATGATCGTACTGACGGTAGAAATCGTATTCTTGAGATAGGTCTTGATGCTGATAGTGTGGCAAGAAAAATAATTGAAGTATATAACAAAATTTTAAAATAATGTGTGGAATTTGTGGAATTATCACTTTTAACGGTCATCCGGTCCAAGATCAATCAATAAAAAAAATGATGCACCTACAAAAGCATAGAGGGCCTGATGATGAAGGCGTATTTCTTGAAACCAACATTGGATTTGGATTTGTAAGGCTTAGCATACTTGATTTATCCTCTTCCGGTCACCAGCCTATGCATTCAGCAGATAATCGATATGTCATAGTATTTAATGGTGAAATCTTTAATTATATTGAACTTCGGCAGGAGTTAACTAAACTTGGTCACATATTTCAGACAAATACTGATACAGAAGTTCTCTTGTCAGCTTACATAGAGTGGGGTGAAGATTGCTTAAATCATTTCAATGGAATGTGGGCTTTTTGTATTTATGATAGAAAAGAAAAAATAGTTTTTGCTTCCCGCGACAGATATGGCATTAAACCCTTTTATTACTTATTAACAGATTCATTCATTGCATTTGCCTCAGAAATTCCACCCCTTTTAACTCTTATTGAGGGGAAACCCAAACCTAATAATCAAGTAATTTTTGATTATCTGGTATTCAATCGGACTGATCAAACTGAGCAAACTTTTTTTAATGAAATACTGAAATTACAACATGGTCATTCTATTACATTTAACACTCAGTCTTCATCCCATCAATTTAGACCATCCATAAAGAAATGGTACAACCTTAAAGCAAGAGTTTCAAATACTATTGGTTTTAATAATTCTTCCGAATACAAAGAGCTTTTTAGTTCTGCGATTGGACTTAGATTACGCAGCGATGTTCCAGTTGGCGTCTGTCTTAGTGGTGGATTGGATTCGTCTAGCATAGTTTCAATTTTACTTAATGACTTTAATAAGTCAGATTTGAATACCTTTTCTGCTATTTATCAAAAAGGTATAACAGGTGATGAATCTGAATATATTAACATCTACAAAGGCGTAATAAATTATTTACACATTATTTCACCAACTGCTGAATCCCTCCAATTAGATTTGAATAATTTTATTACTGCGCAAGCTGAACCAATGCCAACTACCTCTCCATATGCACAATACAAGTTAATGGAATTAGCTAAGAAACATATAGTTGTAACATTAGATGGGCAAGGCGCAGATGAGCAGTTGGCAGGATATCACGACTTCTTTGGGTATTATTTCAAAGACCTTCTACAAAAAAAACAATTATTTAAACTTTCGTCTGAAATCTATCACTACTTGAAAATCCATAGAAGTCTCTATGCAATAAAAACGTTTGGTTACTTTTTATTACCAGCAAAACTTAAATCTTTTTTGCGGATACATGAGAACAATTATCTTAATAAAGAATATTCCGATTGTTATTCTAATGAATCAATTATTGCATCACATCTTTACGGTTCCGGAAGTCTAAATGACGCTCTTATCAATCATTTTGAATACAAGTTAGAGCATTTGTTAAAATGGAGTGATCGCAATTCAATGCATTATTCGATTGAGTCGAGAGTGCCTTTTCTTGACTTCAGACTCGTCGAAAAGACCCTTGCATCTAAGTCTGATTTCATTATTAATAAAGGAGTGACTAAAGTGATTCTCAGGGAAGCAATGAAGGGATTTTTATTCGAAAAAATTCGTACCAGACAGGATAAAATTGGGTTTAGCACACCACAGAAAGATTGGTTTAGAACAAGTGAATGGAAAAATTTGATAATTAATATTTTGCAGAGTGACTCTTTCAAATCAAGAGGTATTATTGATCAGAAAAAAGCTCTTAATTTATTCAATATTCATCTTTTAGAAAAAAAAGACCTCTCAAAAGAAATCTGGAAAATGATAAATCTTGAATTATGGTTCCGTCTATTTATTGATGAAAAAAATTAATTTATGCGATATCTCCTTTTCTTTGTACACCCATCTAAGTTTCATGTTTTTAAAAACACTATAAACACACTTTTGGCACATGGGCATAAAGTTGATATTCTTATTACTACAAAGGATGTACTTGAAACGCTGATAAAATCCGAAGGCTGGAAGTACACCAATATCTTTCCTGAAGGCCGCAAAATGAATGGAATACCCGCATATATCAGTTCGGCCATTAATTTCTTTAGGACAATTTACAGGTTATACTTATATACTCAGGGTAAAAAGTACGATCTGTTTATAACTGACGATTTGCTGGTGTATATCGGCAAACTCAAAAAGACACCAACAATTGTCTTTAGTGATGATGATTTACCGATGGTCAAACAGTTTGCATTGGTATTATCGCAGGCAACTCATATTCTTTCGCCAGAAATTACAAATTCAGGGAAATATAGCTACAAAAAAATAGGATTCCCGGGATATAAGGAATTAGCGTCACTACATCCCAATATTTTTAAACCTGATATCAATATTGTAAAAGCTTTTAATCCTCAGTTAATACCGTATTTCGTTATTAGGTTAGTGTCGCTAAGATCATATCATGATGTGGGGATGAAAGGACTGTCCAACCAGAAAGTTAAACAGCTAATTGAAGTTCTTGAGACAAAAGGGATCGTTTACATTTCAGCAGAAAGAGAATTACCTGAAGAGTTTGAAAAATACCGGTTAAAGATTAACCTTGCAGATATTGCACATGTTTTGTACTACGCCCAAATGTTTATAGGCGATAGCCAAACTATGACATCAGAATCTGCAGTTCTAGGTACGCCTGCATTCAGATGTAACGATTTTGCAGGAAAAATTAATGTTATGGAAGAAAAAGAAACAGTTTATGGGTTATCATTTAATTTTCCTCCTTCGAGGTTTGATGATATGCTCCTAAAAATCAAAGAACTTTTGGAAAAGAAAAATTTAAAAGATGAGTTCCGTTTAAGAAAAGAGAAAATGCTTTCAGAAAAAATAGATCTTTCAGCTTTTATGATATGGCTATTTGAGAATTATAAGGATGTTGATATCAAAAGTATTGATTATTCTAAATTCATCAATTGTAATTGATTATTTGTGGCATATTTGGATTAATAAAAAAGCCTAATTATCAATATTTACAAAGTAGTATTGAAAATACCGGGAAGGAATGCTCGACAGGGAAACCGCTTTCATTGGGAAGAAGATAACAATGCCAGGTATGAAACACTCATATGGTATAGTGGAATTATTGTTCTGGATTTTAAAGAAGTAATCGATGTGATTAATAAGATTACTAAATTATACGTAAAATAATACAAATGTAAATAATGAAATATATTCATAAAAAGAAAATATTCCAGATATCTTTGAATAATAATTATACTGAATAAAAAACATGAAAGTTCTGAAATTTAAAGGATGAGAATATTAATTGCATTAAACCATCCGGCTCATTATTATCTTTTTAAAAATGTAGCCCAGGGACTTAAAAATAAGGGACATGAATTGAATTTTGTAATTAAACAAAAAGATATTCTCGAGCAATTGCTAATTAGTGAAGAAGTTAAATATACAAAGCTAATCTCGCGAAAAAGAAGAAAGAACAATTTATTCTCAATTCTTTCACAGATTGTAATTGAAATGATTCAACAGGATTATTATTTATGGAAATTTATGAAATCATTCAGTCCTGATATTTTGCTGGGGACTGATATTGCTATTACACATTTAGGTAAACTGAAAGGAATCCCTTCAATAGTATTTAATGAAGATGACTTACAAATAAATAAATTGTTTTGCTATTCTTCATATCCTTTTGCCACACATATTTTAACCCCAGTTAACTGTGAAGTTGGGAAGTATAATACAAAACAAATAAAATATAACGGCTATCAGAAACTGGCCTACCTTCATCCTAATTGGTTCAAACCGGATATTAACGTTGTCAGGAAATATTTCAACGATGAAAAGCCTTATTTTTTAATACGCCTTGTTAGTTTTACAGCAAGCCATGATATTGAACTTAAGCATAGTGGTTTAAGTAACGGAAATATTCGGGAATTAATTTCAACACTTAGTGACAAGGGGAATATTTTCATTTCATCAGAAGAAGAATTATTACCTGAATTTTCTGATTATCAATTAAAAGCTGACGTGAAAGATATTCACCACATACTATATTTTTCACATTTATTGATTGGTGATAGCCAGAGCATGATTGTGGAAGCTGCTATGTTGGGTACTCCATCGATCAGGTTTAACAGTTTTGCAGGGAAAATATCTGTTTTGAATGAATTGGAGGATAAATATCATTTAACAACAGCAATCAATCCTGAAAATCCTGAATATCTGATTCAGAAAACAAATGAACTTATTTCAACTAAGAATTTAAAGGAAATCTATCAGGTAAGAAGGCATTTGATGCTAGCTGACAAGATTGATGTTAGCGCATTTTTAATATGGTTAATTGAAAATTATCCTCAGAGTAAAGATATTCTTATAAAAAATCCTGATTTTCAAATGAGATTCAAATAATTATGTGTGGAATATTCGGTTTAATACTAAAGCCTGGGTCTAAGTATCCGGAAGATACTATAGAGAAAGTATTGCGAAAAATTGCAGTTTTATCTGAATCCCGTGGTAAGGATTCTTCCGGTATTGCTTTTCGGAATACTAGTGAACATGCAATTCATGTAATTAAAGGAGATATCCCAATAAGAGAATTATTGAAAAGCAGTGTTTTTGAGGGCGAGCTTAATAAAGCGATTGTATCCTATGAAAAAGGGAATGGATTTGCCGCATTTGGCCATGCCCGCCTGGTAACCAATGGTTCTCAATTACAGGAAGTAAATAATCAGCCTGTATTAAAGGGCGATATGATTGTCATTCACAACGGCATTATTGTTAATGTGGATGAATTATGGGAAAATCATACTTCCTTGAAACGCGAATATTCTATAGATACAGAAATAATACCTGCACTGATCCGTGATGAATTAAACCAAAGTAGTGATTTGGTTTCATCCCTTAATAAGGCATTTGCCAAACTTACAGGCACTTTTTCTGTTGCTATGATGTTCAGAGATTTAAACCAGTTTGTACTGACAACCAACAATGGCTCATTGTATTATATTACAGATAATGCCAACTTTATTTTATTTGCATCAGAAGCTTATTTTCTTGAACAACTTAAACAGGATAAAAGCTTTAAGGAATTTAACAGCCAAATCGATATACACCAGATAAAACCTGATACAGGTATTGTAATCTCACTGAAAAGTCTTCAGATCAATCCATTTAGCCTGAACAAGGAAAGCATTGAGATACCAAAAGAGCTATGCCCCGTAAGTTTTAAACTGGAAAAGCACTTGCTGGATAATGTGAAATCAAAAAATGAGGTGGTTATTGATCCATCAGTATATATTAATCGCGGAGAAGAAGGACATTTATTTTCTTTGCTGGAATATAATATTGATGCTGTAAGAAATTTGAACCGATGCACTAAATGCCTGCTGCCTGAAACATTCCCCTTTATTGAATATGATCATCAGGGTGTTTGTAATTATTGTAATAATTATAAACCTAAAAATCAGCCCAAAGGTCTGAATGAGTTAGAAACCTTAGTGGAACCATACCGTCGAAAAGACGATAAGCCTGATTGCATAGTACCTTTCAGCGGAGGCCGGGATAGTACCTATACCTTGCATATTGTTAAAGAAGAGTTGGGATTGAATCCTATAGCTTTTACCTACGACTGGGGTATGGTAACCGACCTGGCACGAAGAAATATTGCAAGGGTGTGCGGGAAACTGGGGGTTGAAAATATTATAGTATCTGCAGATATCCGGTGGAAAAGGGACAATATTAAAAAGAATGTTTCGGCCTGGCTCAAAAATCCTGCACTTGGGATGATCCCCTTATTTATGGCGGGCGATAAATATTTCTTTTACTACTGCAACCAGGTAAAAAAACAAACAGGCATTGATTTGAATATATGGGGTATCAATTACCTGGAAAATACCGAGTTCAAAACCGGTTTTGCAAGGCTGGCTCCAAAATTTGATAAAAAAAGGATATATTCATTGTCGCTTGAAAATCAGTTGAAATTGTTCGGTTTTGTTGGAGGAAACATTTTAAAAAGCCCTGGCTACATTAACCAATCTGTTTTTGACAGTTTAGGCTCATTTGCTGCACGTTATATTGCCCCGAAAAAAGATTACTATCATCTTTTTGATTATTACAGGTGGGATGAAAATGAAATCAATGATTTGATTTCGAATAAGTATCACTGGGAAACAGCAATAGATACAAAATCAACCTGGCGTATAGGTGATGGAACAGCAAGTTTCTATAATTATATTTATTATACAGTTGCGGGTTTTTCCGAAAATGACACTTTCCGTAGTAACCAGATCAGAGAAGGAATGCTCGACAGGGAAACTGCGTTGAAATTATGTGAAGAAGATAACATGCCAAGGTATGAAACATTACGCTGGTACCTCCAGATTATAGGACTCGATTTTAAAGATGTAATAAGCATAGTTAATAAAATTCCGAAATTATATATAAAGTAATCCTATGTATATAAAGATAAATGTTGTTAACAACATAGTAAAGATAATTATTATACCCTTGTTCTGTTTTGGGACAATCCTGTCCTTCGGGCAAGGATTTTCGCCCTATTACACCAATACGACCTATCAGAAGTATTTGCTCTATCTCCAAAACAGTAATAAACTGGTTTTGAATCATCCACTAAGTCAACCCTTTACTGCTAATGAACTATATGATTCCCTGCCAAAGTCAGTTCAAAATTCAGATCGTTGGTTAACCCTGTTAAAGAAGGACATAAAACAATATGTAGTTACTGATAGTAAAGATACAAATTACAAAGGCGAACTGAAACTTGGGGCTGAAGCCGGCAATACCAATAATTATGTTTCGAAAGTAAATACAAATGATTTCTGGGGGAAAGGAATAGCATGCTATGCCTATAAAAATATAGGATTTTATAACAGCGTAATTGCAAGTGAAGCCTATAAAAGAGATACAGTCTACTTTGGCTCAATCGGCAAGCTTGAAAATCAGAATTATGCACGCCTGGATGAAAGCTATTTAAAGTGGGATAGCAAAAACTATACATTGTTTGCAGGAAGAATAAGCAGGAACTTCGGTATTTTGGGGGAAAACAGCTTAATACTGTCACCGGCTTCATTTTCATTTGATCAGTTTTCTTTTACTTTTAAAAATAGATTCCTAAAATATACAGCCATATTTTCAAGGCTAAATGATATATACGGATATGATATACGTGATTCAATTCCTGTTAATGTATGGAATAAAAGATATTACAGCGCACATAGGTTCGAAATTTCGATAACTAAGAAAATTGAAATTGCATTTACTGATGTTATGCTTTTTGGAGGAAAAGATGCCGCCCCTCAGTTTCAGTATTTAAGCCCGGTAAGTATCCTTTTCCTATCCAAAATGACCGATCGCAAAGGATATGAAGAAGGCGATGCCAATGCATTAATGTGCTTCGATTTCTACTACAAACCAACAAAGAATTTCACCTTTTTCAGCCAGTTTTTGATAGATGATGTCGATTTTACGCAATCGCTCAGGGCTGTGTATCCTGATAGGTTAGGCTTCAGTGCCAAAGTAATATATACTGATTTATTTCCGGCATCTCAGATTTATATATCGTATAATAGAATCAGTAACTGGACGTATAACTCCTTCTATACCTGGGGTAACTATACCAACTATGGGAAAAGTTTAGGTTATCCGCAAAATGGCACAGAGAATCTGAATTTGGGGATGGATGTGTTTAAATGCTATCCTTTTGTTTTGGGTTTTGAGACTACCTTTGAGCATCATAGACTCCAGGATATGAATGCTCCTTTTGTAGCAGTAAAAACCGATTTCCCTATTGGAATCCCTGAACAATCTTTAAGTTTGAGGTTAAATATGGGTTTTACACCCAATCAGTTTTTTTCGATAAACCTAACAACCGAATTTATTGGATACAATAATTATACTAATGTTAAATCCCTGAAACAGTCATTTCTGAATATTTATCTTGATCTGAAAATTCATGGAGTATTTTCAGTGTTAAAATGATGAAATTCATCTGGATGTCAAATAACATTTTGCCCTTTCCTGTTTTTGTATGGCTCTATTTTGAAGCCAATCATAAAAAATCATTTTAAAGCATACTTCTATGGTTGGTTTTTGGCTTCTGTTTTGCAATAATTTGTGAAGGAATGCAATTAATCGTACCATACAGGGTACTTAATATTAATGATTTAGCAGCAAATTTATGCGGTATATTGCCGGGATGTTTAATTTTCCTTGTTAAACATCAAGTCAGATTCATTTCTTAATTTCATTTTTTCGAAAGTAATTATCTCCTTTGCAAAACATTGTATCACTGCCAAAATGAAAGACTTCACGTCCAAAGCACTTGAAAAACTTCTAACGTCCCTGATTTCGAAGGGTTATATGTTCGATACCATTTCCGGTTATTATCATAGTAATTATCCATCTTCACCGGTTGTACTCCTTCGCCATGATGTAGAAAACCGCTATGAAAACGCCCTGCGGTTTGCCCGCATCGAGCATCGCCTGGGGCTAAAAGGAACTTATTATTTCCGGTTTATCGAAAATTCGTTTAACGCCTCCATGATCAGTAGTATTGCCGGAATGGGCCACGAGGTAGGCTACCATTACGACGACCTGTGCGCATGCAAAGGAAACTACGGGGATGCCATTAAGCGCTTCGAATACCATGTAAAACTGCTTGGTAATATTGCCCCGGTAAAAACCATTTGCATGGAAGGCAACCCGCTTTCGAAATACGATAACCGCGACCTGTGGAAAAAATACAGCTACCGCGATTTTGGAATCGAAACAGAACCATACCTCGACATTGATTATAACAAGCTTGCCTATTTTACCGATACCGGCCGCAGGTGGAACGGCAGCCGTGTAAGTTTGCGCGATAAGGTAAAAAGCAGCTACCATTTCGATTTCAGGAGTACCTTCGATATTATTGAGAACATCGGGAAGTTGCCTGATCAGGTCATGTTTACCTTCCATCCGCAGCGCTGGAACGATAATATTCTCGACTGGACCAGAGAACTTATTTTGCAGAACCTGAAAAACCAGGTTAAGTTTTTTATGGTTTTAAAATAAACGAATCACATACAAAAGTTGGGGAGTAATTTTAAATACATACATGTAGCCAACCTATTTATTATTGACATTAGTTTCTATTTTCATAAAATTCAGAGTAGATTCTATTTCTGTGTCTGAAATAAAAAGAATAGGGATTTTAATTGTTTTATGTTCTTTTGCCTTGATACAAAAGAACCAACTTAGCGAAGCGGTCTCATGAGCTCCTCTAAAAATAAGCAAAGGGCGAATAAAAGATCAAGACTTTATAAAATTTCAGTGTAGTTCTACGTCTGGTTTTTGCCACGCAACGCAAGCCGTTCACCATAAAGTTGATTTCGGAAATAAGGTAATATCTTCATGGCTCACTTCTGCATTGCTTGAAATGCCCCTCGCTCATAAAACCATCCTCCAACTACTACTGAAATTTTATAATGTCGGTCTCTACACCCTGAAAAAATCCTGCAGTGAGGCCAAATCCATGTCCCGAATTGTTGCCATTAGTAAAAACTTTCATCGAAGGGACTGGCATTATAAAAATGCGCCAGCGGTTCTTAGCCAGAGGTATCCCGCAAGGGCGGGACAGGTCGTGCAGAGGGCATCCCGATTTATCGGGAACACCAGCAAGGCAAAATGTCAGGATTTGTTGTACTCTTTCATGCCTTGTATTGCGAGGAGATACCTCTGGCTTAGAACTGCCAGCATTATTATAAAGCCTTGATTTTTGGTTACTTTTTGATCAAGCAAAAAGTAAAGAAATAATGAACGATTTTCTGATTGCCTGGACTTTAATATTCTCCCCAGAAAATGAAAGTAATCCAAATAAACCAATAGTATATTCATTTTAAAACCTTTCCGGAAACAGCATATCCCCGGTCGGGTAATTATATTTACAAACTGAAACGCAGAATTTTCGAGCTGAGAAAATGGTAGTAAACCGCAAAACGATATTATTATATGTCACTGATATTGCATTGGTGACATTTTCGTTTCTGCTGTTTATCTACATCAAGCCCGAATCGGTGGTTTCGAACCTGCCCTACTACTATTATCCTTTCCTGGTATTTCTTTCTATCTGGCTGGCCGCTTCCATACCCATCAGGAAATACTCCCTGAAAGGGAAAAATTCTCTTGGCGATTTCCTGTCGCCGGTACTGTACTGCATTCTTATCTCATTGGGCATGATTACGTTTATGGTTGTAGTAAAAAAGCAGTTTTCGTATTCGAAAATGATTGTTTTCGGCACCATATTCCTGGCAGGCTTCTCCGAACTGCTCCTTTTTTCGCTCTACTATTATTACAGGAAACTTAACCGCATTTCCGAAAACAGGGAAACCATACTTGCCTATCTGGAACAGATGGAAAAAATGGCTGAGGCTGCTGACAGAATGCAACTGCAGGAGCCTGCCAACCTGGAGCATTTTCCTGTTTTCACTTTGCGCAATTACAGGGAGCAAATAGTGGAGGAATCAGGTGATCCTGCCTACAATTTTATATGCAGTCATGTGGATGAAACATTAAACCGTACACTTGTCCTTTCCACCACTTCAAGGTTCAATATTGATTCCGTTCCTTCGGATGTTGCCAATGTGATTGTAAACCTTAAACTAATAAACGATTTAAGATGGGTAAATAAATTTTTCGAATCGGTTAACAGCAAACTTCCCGTAGGAGGTTTATTTATTGATAGTGTTGTAACCAGTGAGATTAAAAAGAAAAGGATACTATGGCTTTACCCCTGGGGTGTTAACTATCTTTTTTATTTTTTATATTATATTTTCAAGCAGGTATTCCCTAAAGTACCGTTGTTAAAAAAAATATATTTCCTGGTTACCAACGGATTCGACAGGTCAATATCGGAAGCTGAAACTTTCGGAAGGCTTTATTCCTGTGGTTTCGAAGTAGTTACTAAAGAGAAGGTAGCCTCCAGGCTGTATTTTGTGGCCAGGAAACTCACGGAGCCTGCCTTTGATATGAATCCGACCTACGGCCTGCTTATTAGCCTTAAACGCGTGGGGAAAAACGGCAAGCCCATGCATGTGTATAAAATTCGTACCATGCATCCTTACTCCGAATATCTTCAGCAATATGTATCCGACACTGCTAACCCTCAGGATGTGAGTAGTTTAAAAGACGATTTCAGGATATCAACAGGCGGCAGGATTATGCGAAAGCTGGGAATTGACGAAATGCCCATGCTGCTGAATATTTTGATCGGTGATATTAAACTTATTGGGGTGAAGCCTTTAAGCCTTCAGGCCCTGGCTCATTACACGAAAGAATTACAGGAGAAACGTCAGAAATTCAAGCCGGGTCTGATAGCGGTTACATCAGCCGATATGCCGGGAACCTTGGAAGAGATTATGGCTTTGGAAAGGCTCTATCTCGATTTATACGAAAAACATCCGGTCCTCACTGATGTGAGATATTTAGGGAAAGTGCTGAATACTGTTTTATTCAAAAGAAAGAGAAGGAGGTAAGGTTGATTTTTAAATAGTGCCTGTCCATAAAGTAAGTTATTATTTAGATTTAAGAACAAGGATCAACGATTTCTGATTTACAAAGTAAGATTAATCAGCTTATTTACAGCAACTTCAAAAATCTTAAATCGTTAACTTAGCGGAGCGGTCTCACGAACTCCTTTGAAAATAAGCAATTGTGAGTAATCGGTGCTTGGTATTCATTGAAATTGATAGCTTTGGAATTAAATTATGAAATTTTGACGGTCTCTAAATATAGGGCAGAGCAGTTTAAATCAAGAGGTTTCGGTATTCAGGAGAGGTGAGAGTGAAAAGTGAAATATGAACTTAGCACAGCGATCTCACTGCCTGCCCCGTTTTTACGGGGAAGCGAAGCGAGTAAATATGAAACCAGCTTGCTTATACCACATGGCTGAATTCTGACATAAGAACCATAGAAAATAGAATAAAAAACGATTTTTTAAAAAATACGTGTGTTTTATAAACAGCAGGAAGATAGAGCTGTAAAAATGAATATGACAGTGAGATGAGTTTTTTCCAATCCCCGGCGTATTACGAATTAATGAAAGAACTTTCAGAAGGAGAGCCTTTTCATCAGCGGTTAAAATCATCAGCAGGAGATCAATCGGTTATTTTAACAGGTGTCCGCGTTGCAAACGGAGGTAAGTTTAAAAAGTATTTCACTTCAAGAATTGTAATTATTGGCGAACCCTTCACTGCTACTAATGAAAACCTTGATACAGATAATACTATTGACTGGCAATTCAGGAAACAACCCGGAGGAAAAAGCATTTATACTGAGTTCCGGCTTCTGGAACCACCTGGTAATAAAGTTTTTTTTCATTCGTTGCCATTCACTTTCTGCCTTCCCTACCTGAATATACTTATTGACACCACTCCTTCCGTCCCTGATCTATATTCAAACCTTTCAGCCTCCAAGAAACGGCAGGTTCAATCCAGTAAGAAAGCAGGGGCCTTTGTGAGAGCAGCGGGGAATGAAAAAGAGGTAGAGTCATTTTACAGGATTTTAAAAGAACTCTACACTGATAAAATCAAGAAACCGCTTATAGCTGAAGAAGTTTTAATGCGTGTTTTCAGGGATAAAAGCATCGGGGAGATTTTGCTGGTAGTTTTCAATGAAAAGATTATTGGGGGAATGCTCTGCCCGGTTTTCGAAAAGCAGGAAATGTACGAATGGTATATCGGATGCAAGGATGATGAAATGAAAAAGCATAAAGTTTATCCAAGCGTGCTTGTTACCTGGGAAGCCATTAAATATGCCTCAATCCATGGGTTCAAAAGGTTTAACTTTATGGGTGCCGGGATAAAAGGAAAACCATATGGAGTGCGGGATTTCAAGATGCAGTTCGGGGGAAAACTGGTAGATGCTCCGCGGTATATTTTCGTGCACAAACCCTTTTTATATAAATTAGGGAAACTTGCGGTAAGATTGGGATTGGGAGAATAAGCATGAGATTGCATGGAGGAAAAAGGGTTCACGCGGATAGCGCAGAAAAAGGGTTCACGCAGATCTCGCAGATAAAAGGATCACGCGGATTTCGCAGATAAAAGGGTTCACGCTGATCCCGCATAACAAAGGGTTTCACGCTGATTTCGCAGATAAAAGGGTTTCACGCTGATTTCGCAGAAAAAAGGTTCACGCTGATCCCGCAGAAAAAAGGATTACGCTGATAGCGCAGAAAAACAAAAATAAATCCGCGCCATCTGCGTTTTAAATCTGCGTTAATCTGCGTGAAATAAAAAAAAGAGTTCACGCTGATCTCGCAGAAAAAAAAAGTATCCGCGCCATCTGCGTTTAAAATCTGCGCAAATCTGCGTGAAATAAAAAAAAGGGTTCACGCTGATCCCGCAGAAAAAAGGATTACGCTGATAGCGCAGAAAAACAAAAATAAATCCGCGCCATCTGCGTTTAAAATCTGCGCAAATCTGCGTGAAACAGAAAAGAGTTCACGCTGATCTCGCAGAAAAAAGGATTACGCTGATCTAGCAGATAAAGAAAATAAAATCCGCGCCATCTGCGTTTTAAATCTGCGCAAATCTGCGTGAAACAAAAAAAAAGGGTTCACGATGATCCCGCAGAAAAAAGGATTACGCTGATAGCGCAGAAAAAAAAAGTATCCGCGCCATCTGCGTTTTAAATCCGCGAAATCTGCGTGAAATCTTAACGAAAATCTGCGTGAAATCTTAACGTAAATCTGCGTGAAACATCTGCGTGAAAAAAAACAAGCATCCCATGCCTGATTTTACAATTAAAAAATATAAAGAGTTCCTGTAACAGCTTAGCGAACAGGAATACAATTTCCGATTTACAGATGATATTATTAACGGTTTAGATACTCTGCCGGACAAAGTGATGTTCACTTTTCATCCCCAGCGCTGGACAGAAAATGCATTTGACTGGACAAAGGAATTGGTAATGCAGAATATTAAGAATGAGGTTAAAAAGGTGTTGATGAGATAGATGGAGGGAGATTGGACGAGATAAAAGGGGAAAGATAAAAGTGGTGGTTGACACAAGATAAAAGGAATTACTGACAAATGAAAATTAAAAACGGATATTCATTTGAGTTTTGTGGTGCAATAATGTAACATACAAACTTGTAAGTTACAATATTGTAAGTTATCTTCGTACTGAAATTAGAAGCCATGAAATCGATACCATTTGTATTTGGGCGTCTGGCCACTTTATCAAACTTTACCGACCGGGAAAAAGAGATTGAAGTACTTACATCCAACTTCAAAATGCTGGTTAATACCATTATTATTTCACCGCGAAGGTGGGGAAAAACATCCCTTGTTGCAAAAGCTATAGAATTGCTTGTTTCTGCTGATCCAGCTTTGAAAATCTGTAACATCGATTTATTTAATATACGTACTGAAGAGGATTTTTATATTGCACTTGCAAAAGAAGTATTGAAGTCAACATCGTCAAAATGGGAAGAATCGCTGTTACTTGCAAGGACTTTCCTGGCCCCGCTCATTCCACGCGTTACTTTCGCCCCAGATCAGCATAGCGAAATCTCTTTTGGGATAGGCTGGGAAGAACTGAAAAAGAATCCTGACGAAATACTTGACCTTGCTGAGGCTATAGCTGAAGAAAATGGATTAAGAATGGTGATTTGTATTGATGAATTTCAAAATGTTGCCGATTTCAATAATCCTGTTGCATTTCAGAAGAAATTACGCTCCCACTGGCAGCGCCATGAACATGTTTGCTATTGTTTGTTTGGGAGTAAAAGGCATATGCTTCTTGAAGTATTCGCAAATGCATCCATGCCCTTCTATAAATTCGGACACCTGATGTTTTTACAGAAAATTTCATCCCAAAAATGGGAGGAGTTTATCATACAACATTTCGATGATACAGGGAAAAATATTCTGCAAAAAGAAGCAGCTCTTATAGCATCGCTGGCCGACAATCATCCGTATTATGTTCAACAACTGGCTCAGCAAACATGGCTCAGAACAAATCATACCTGTAACGAAGCAATCGTAACAGAGGCACACGAAACATTGGTCAGTCAATTAAGTTTACTCTTCATTAATGTAACAGAGACCTTGACGATTACTCAACTCGGTTTTTTGAAAGCCGTTCTTGCAAGCGAAAAACAGCTTAGCGCACAAAGTACCCTTAAAAAATATCACTTAGGAACTTCCGGCAATGTTTCACGAATTAAACAGGCTCTTCTTAGCCGTGAAATTATTGATATAGAAAGTAATACTATCGTTTTTCAAGATCCTATATATGCATACTGGTTAAAGAATATGTATTTTAAAATGTAGTGTGAAAAATATAGAGGAAAGGTAAGCACAAGATAAAAGATAAAAGGGAAAAGATAAAAGTACCGGATGGAAGATAAAAGAGAAAAGGGAAAAGTTAAGCACAAGATAAAAGATATAAGGAAAAAGATAAAAGTGGTGGTAGAGACAAGATAAAAGATAAAAGGGGAAAGATAAAAGTTGGGTTGGGAACAAACTAAGTAAAAATGTCAAAATAAATTCCTCATTTGTATTTGAGTTAGCAATTAGAATCAGAGCATAAGGTAATGATCATAGACCAATGTCAATATTGAATCTGGATAACTCAGCTCGACTGCGATATAGTCCGTAGGACTTTAATATCAATAAAGAAAATCCAAAGAAAGAAGATTGCCTGTAGGGCATTAACATTAATAAGTTTGAAAAGAAAACTCAGTTAAACCGGACATCTGTTTTGAGGAAGTTATTGTGAACGAATCACTAAAGGATAAAAGGAAAAGATAAAAAATAGAAGTTAAGGCGTGGACTGCTGCTTATGAAATTTATTTTTATTGCAATTTAATCATTACTATTTTTCAAAAATGTTTTCGTTATCAACGAAAGATAGCTAACTTTACAAACGAAAACCTTAAAATCAATGCTTACAAAGTTAGTTATCGGGCAAGTTATCGAATCTCAAAAAGAGAGGTTGAATAGCCGGGATACAGGCTTGCCACGAAAATTCACCGGGATACAGAATCTCACGTCACATGCGATCATTGTTTCAGGCATACGTCGTTGTGGTAAGAGTACCTTATTACAACAAATGCATGAGGCATTCGGCAAGGATTCCGTTTACCTCAACTTTGAAGATCCACGCCTGGCAGGCTTCGATTTAAGTGATTTCAACCGTCTGCATGAAGTATCGTCGGATAAAGGCGTAAAAGCATATTTTTTTGATGAAATTCAGAATATTGAAAACTGGGAAAGTTTTGTGCGATTCAGGTTAGATGAAGGATACCGGATTTTTATTACCGGATCGAATGCAGCAATGCTCAGTAAAGAATTAGGGCCCAAACTCACCGGCAGGCATATAAACAAGGAACTTTTCCCATTTTCCTACAACGAGTACCTTCAATTTACCAGACAGGAAGCGGGTGTTCAAGCATCAGATACATACCTTAGAAGCGGAGGGTTTCCTGAATACCTCAAAACCGGTATTCCTGAAGTGCTGATGCAGGCATTTAATGATATACTTATCCGCGATATTGCTGTACGTTACAATTTAAAGAATATACACATAGTGCAACAACTTGCGCTATGGCTGGTGTCAAATATAGGTAAACCATTCAGCGGTAACAGTCTGCGAAAAATATTTCAGATTAGTTCTTCATCCAGTATGATGGATTATTTATCATACTTTGCTGATGCCTACTTGTTTTTCTATTTACCCAAATTTAGCCACTCACGTAAAATCCAGCTGGTAAATCCTAAAAAAGTTTATTGCATTGATAATGGGTTCATCGATATAAACTCGGTTTCCTTCAATGATGATAACGGGAGGCTGCTCGAAAATATGGTTTTCATGCACCTAAGGCGGCAAACTTCTGAAATATACTATTATTCGGGTAAGAAGGAATGTGATTTCGTAGTCTTTGAAAATGGGAAATTGATTGGCCTATATCAAGTATGCTGGCAACTGGATCAGAGCAATATGGACAGGGAATTGGCCGGCATGACCGAAGCCATGGATTATTTCGGATTGAAAAAGGCAAAAATTATTACACATGATCAATCTGATACGTTTAGTATTGAAGGCAAAACTATACAGGCAGTTCCTTTTCATGATTGGGCATGAGAAAAGTGCCCTTCGGCTCCGCTCAGGATGACTAATAGTGAATAATGTGGGAATGTGGGAATGTGGGAATGTGGGAATGTGATAATGTGATAATGTGATAATGTGGGAATGTGGGAATGTGGGAATGTGGGAATGTGGGAATGTGGGAATGTGGGAATGTGGGAATGTGGGAATGTGGTAATGTGGGAATGTGGTAATGTGGGAATGTGGGAATGTGGGAATGTGGGAATGTGGTAATGTGGGAATGTGATAATGTGGTAATGTGATAATGTGATAATGTGATAATGTGGGAATGTGGGAATGTGGGAATGTGGGAATGTGGGAATGTGGGAATGTAGGAATGTGGGAATGTGGGAATGTGGGAATGTGATAATGTGATAATGTGATAATGTGGTATATTTGATTATATAGATGATTTTTTGAAAGAGTTAAAGGGGAAGAAATAAGAGATGGTTTTTTTTCAATCCAATGTATATTTTGAATTAATGGGTGGGCTGGCTGCAATGCAGCCTTTTGCGTATAAAATGGATAAGACATCGATTACCGGAATTCAATTTGTCAACGGGGGGGCAATTAAACAGTTTTTATCTTCCAGGATAATAATACTTGGTGAACCAGCCCTTTACCAGCAAGTAAACTCCAACAATCTCCTTAACATCGATTGGCAATTCAGGAAACAGCTTGAACGGGGTAGTATTTATACCGAGCTTCGGTTGCTTGAACCAGCAGGAAATAATGATTTTTTTAATTCGCTTCATATATCCATCGTATCCCTTACCTGAATGTACTGATTGATACCACTCCCACTGCTGAGATTTTGTATTCAAACCTTTCATCAACCAAAAAACGACAGGTTCAATCCAGTAAAAATTCCGGAGCAGAAGTGCGCATGGCCGGTACGGAAGAGGAAGTAGAGTCGTTTTACAGGATTTTAGAAGACCTTTATACCGGGAAAATAAAAAAACCTCTTTTGCAAAAGGAAGTTTTCTTACGGATTTTCAGGAATAAAAACATAGGAGAAATTTTTGTGGTACTGTTCAATAAACAGGTCGTCGGCGGAATGCTCTGTCCTTTCGATAAGAAAAACGAAATGTATGAATGGTATATCGGATGCCTCGACGAAGAAATGAAACAATACAAGGTTTATCCAAGCGTGCTTGTTACCTGGGAAGCCATTAAATATGCCTCAATCCATGGGTTCAAAAGGTTTAACTTTATGGGTGCCGGGATAAAAGGAAAACCATATGGAGTGCGGGATTTCAAAATGCAGTTCGGGGGAAAACTGGTGGATGCTCCGCGGTATATTTTTGTGCATAACCCATTGCTATATAAAATCGGCAGGTTAGCAATTCAGCTTGGATTGGGAAGTTGAATTTAGTGTGCTGTTATACTTCGTTATTTCATAAGTATGTACGGTAATTTTATACACAGAGATGAAATCTTATTTTAAATTTTAAAATTCTGATGCAAATAAAAAATTACAGGCTTGTTTTTGGGTGTTATTTATTTTTTCTTTTCCTGGCAGCGGTAATACCTATCAATGATTTGTCATCCACTCATATAGATGACATTTTCGTAATTGATATCCGACTCGATTACCTGCTGCATTCAGGAGTTTTCATTCCATGGGCATACCTGTATTTGCAAATTTTTAACTCATTCAGGAAAAAGAGTTACTTGCTGATGTTTGCAACAGGGGTATTGATGTCAACTTTTACTGAAGGGATTCAATATTTTCTCACCTACCGTTCGTATAATATTAATGATTTGATGGCAAACTACTTAGGGGTAATAATTGGATCAGTTATTATGTTAATAGGATTTCTTGTTAAACCAAAGGCTTATAAAAAAGGTTCACGCTGATCTCGCAGAAAAAAGGATTACGCTGATCTCGCAGAAAAGG